>JBPCOQ010000230.1:0-37493 GCA_051000095.1 Bryobacteraceae bacterium
AGCGAGGCCTATGAGCAGAAATATCGGGAACAACAGATCCACATGCTGACTAAGCGAGCGGCCGAACTCGGCCTGCAAATCGTGCAATCTGCGTAGCCTCAACAATGGGTTTCTGGAGAGCTTGTCCGTTGTTGAAACCGGCTCCCTAACGGTCGCGGCTCAGTTACGGTTCTCATTTTTCCGCCAGCCAGGCGAGAAAGAGGCCGTCCGGGGCGACGTCTTCCCAGTACGAAATGGATTGGCTGGACACCTGCCGGCAATGGCGGCGGAGAAGTTGTTCGAGTTGCTTCCGGTCGAACCATTTCTCCCATTCGGGCGTTTTCAGGCGGCCCCAGTGCTCGGCGTTCTTGTCGATGATCACGATGCGGCCTCCGGGCTTGACGACGCGGCACAGTTCGGCTACGGCGGTTTCGATGTCTACCGCATGCTCCATCGATTCGGTGGCGTAAGCGCAATCGAACGACTCCTCGGCGAATGGCATGGATGTGAGGGAGCCTGCGCACGGCATGATCCCCGCTGGGACGAAACGCAACATCGCCTCCGCCAAATCGAAGGCGTGGATGTGCGCTTGTGGATAGCGATCGTGCAGCACGCGCGCGAATCTGCCTTTCCCGCAACCGGCGTCCAGTATCCGTTTGGTTGTCAGGTCACCAAACTGCTGGAGGATGAGTTGCACATGATAGATGCGAGGATCAATGGTCGAGGGAAAGTGCTCCTCATCCGCGGCGGCCTGGTTGAAATGCCGAATAATCTCGCGCGTCGGGACCGCAACCGAGGGTGCAGTCCGGTGTTTCCAAAACGGGCGCATCATCAGGGAGTTTATTACCGTCAGGAGGGAGTTTATTAACGTCAGGCTCGCGTCATGAAAATCGGCAGGCCTTTCTTGTTCGCATAGCTGGGGCGATAACGGTCCGTGTTGTACATCGTTGCGACGTTGACTTTGCGCGGACCCAATGCAGGATCGGGAATCGGCTCCATGCTGTAACAGCCATTGACCAGGGCGGCCATTAACCCGCTCTTATTCTCCAGCACGCAATCGAGGGCCATTGTGCCAAACGTGGATGCAATCAGCTTGTCGACGAAATCCGGAGCGCCGCTGCGAAGATCGTAAGTCAGGTCGCTAACGATAGTTTCCTCCTTCACCCGCTTATGGATCTCATCGCTGAGCAATTCGCCGACATTTTGTTTTTTGCGATGACCGAAGTCGTCGGGATCACCGTACTCCTTCGGAACATATCCCAGCCACTTGGCGCCCTCCGACATAACGATCAAACAATAGTTGCTTGGATTGTTTCGCTTATCCGTAAGCAGCAGGTCTATAAGCTTATCCAGGCTAACGTCATACTCAGGTATGCAGCATCGCATTGAAGCGACGTACGCAGTGTAAAGAGCGGTGTAGCCGGCATCGCGTCCGAACACGCGGAAAATGCCGATACGCTCATGCGAGCCAACCGTGGTGCGTTGCCGGCTGATGGCATCGGTAGCGCGCGTGATTGCGGTCGAAAACCCGATGCAGTATTCGGTATTCCGAACGTCATTGTCCATCGTCTTAGGTACGGCCACTACATGGACGCCCGCGGCGTGGAGCTTGGCGGCATAGCTCAACGTATCGTCACCGCCGATCGTGATCACGTAATCCAACTGCAGCCCCTGTATGTTCCTGAGCACTTGAGAGCTGACATCATAGACGGTACTCTTGACGTTATCTTTGATGCTTTCGGAGCTGGGGAAGTTTTCGCCTTTCAGGAACTCTGGCACGGACCTCAACTTGGCGGGATTGGTGCGGCTGCTGTGCAGAAAAGTTCCGCCGTAGCGATCGACTGTACGCGTGTTCTCGCGGTCGAGCGGGAGGACGTAGCGGGTCTTGGTGGCGGGGTCGGACAGATTCAAATGGGTGAGCCCTTCCCAGCCGCGGCGAATGCCGATCACTTCGCAGTTATTTTCGGTGCCGCGGTAGGTGACCTCTTTGATTACGGAGTTCAGGCCCGGTACGTCACCGCCGCCGGTGAGAATGCCAATTCGTTTTTTTGCCATGTGATTTTAGTTTATCGGGTGGGCTTCGGGGCGAGACCACCTGCGTGGAGTTCTAGATTTACCGATCGCCGGGATCGCTGAGTGGAGCAGGCGGTTTCGCCTGCCCGTCGTGCAGGTGGCGGCCTTCGGTCGCGCGGCAGGTGACAAGATCACCTGCTCCACATAGAATAAGCCAATGGACCACCTGCGGCGGCGGCTGATTTTCATTGCATCCGCCATTGCGATCACTTTGATTGGCGGGACGATCGGGTTCATCGTGATCGAGCACTATGCGCCTTTCGATGCGTTCTATTTCACGCTGATCACGATCACAACCGTGGGCTATAACGAGATGTTCGGCCTGAGCCGGGCCGGACGCATATTTAACTCGTTCCTGATTTTCTTCGGCGTCACCACACTGCTGCTGGCGATTGGCGGCATGACGCAGACCGTTATCGAACTGGAGCTCAATCAGTTTTTCGGCAAAAGGCGTATCAAAAAAATGATCGATAAACTGCGGGATCATTACATTGTTTGCGGGTATGGGCGCGTGGGACGGGGCGCCGCGGCGGAGTTGCAACGCGCGGACGTTCCGTTCATCGTTGTCGACAAAAATGAGGATAAGGTAGAGCGCGCGATCCGGGCGGGGATGTTGGGCGTGCTGGCGGATGTGAGCCGCGATGAAGCTCTGCTCGAGGTGGGGATCATGCGGGCGCAGGGCCTGATCGCGACACTTTCGAGCGATGCCGACAACCTTTTTCTGCTCCTGTCGGCGAAGGGTCTGAAGCCGGAGTTGCACGTGTCGGCGCGCATCGCGGAAGAGGGCTCCGAACAGAAATTCCGGCGGGCGGGCGCGGATTTTGTTTTCGCTCCGTACGACATTACCGGAAATCGCATGGCCCAGGCTTTGCTGCGGCCGCACGTATTCCAGTTCATCGATTTCACGACAAAGAATATCGGGTTGAACGTCGGGATTGAGCAGGTGCTGGTAGGCGGCAGCGGGTATGGCTCACAGTCGCTGGCGGACATGCAGCTCCGGCGTGAACTAGGCGTCATCGTTCTGGCGATTCGCAAAGCGGATGGAAACATGCTTTTCAATCCGCCCGCCGAGGCTCTGATTGAGAGTGGGGACTATCTCGTGGTGATGGGTGAATCGGCGAACCTGCGCAAGCTGGAGCAGTTGCTGGCGGAGGCGAAGGCATGAAGGTACTCACCGCGGCCCAAATGCGGGAGGTGGACCGGAAGACCATCGAGCTTGGTATTCCCGGACTGATTCTGATGGAGAATGCCGGGCATCGCGTGCTCGAATTTCTGGTGGAGAAGTTCGCTCCGCTGGAGTGCCAGCGGATCGTGATTCTGTGCGGAAAGGGCAACAATGGCGGGGACGGGTTGGTCATCGCGCGCCAGTTGCATACACGTTTTTCTCCGAAGAGTCTGGACGTGGTGCTGGCGGCGAATCCCGATGAATTGCGCGGGGATGCCGCCGTGAACTTTCGGATGTTGAAGGCCGCGGGAGTGGAAAGTACGCCGGAATTCACGCCGGAGATGCGGCGCGCCACGATCGTCGTGGATGCGCTGCTTGGAACGGGTCTCAGCGGCCCGGCCAAGGGCAGGTACGCCGAGCTAATTCGACAGGTGAACACGAGCTTTCCGGGGGCCACAGTGGTGGCTGTGGACATTCCGTCGGGTCTGGAGAGCGACTCGGGCGCAGGCGGGTCCGAATCGGTGAACGTGGATTACACGGTGACGTTCACGGCTCCGAAGATTTGTCATGTGTTGTCGCCTGCGTGCGAAAAGTGCGGAGAGCTCCGGGTCACGCAAATCGGTTCGCCTGGTGAACTTTATGAACAGGACAGATCGATCGATCTATCGCTCAGCGAGCCCGGTTATTTCAAGCATCTGTTCCGGCGGCGGCTGGCCGATTCGAACAAGGGTTTGTATGGGCACGTGCTGGCGATCGCCGGATCACGTGGGAAGACGGGGGCGGCTGCAATGGCCGGGACCGCTGCCTTGCGCGCCGGCGTGGGTCTGGTCACGGTAGCGTCGGCGGAATCCGCGATCCCGCCCATCGCGTCTTATACGCCGGAGATTATGACGGAGCCATTGCCGGAGACCGGCAGCGGATCGATCTCCTTGCGTGCCTGGGATGACGGTAGCCTGATGCGGGCGATGAAGCGGAAGAATGTGGTCGCGCTCGGTCCGGGTCTGGGGAGCAATCCGGAGACTGTGGAGGTGATCCGCCGTGCTGTGAACGAATGGGAAATGCCGATGGTGGTGGACGCCGATGCATTGAACGCGCTGGCGGGTACGGAGTTTCGGGCGAAGGGGCCGCGAGTGTTCACGCCACATCCCGGCGAGATGTCGCGGCTAACCGGCAAGAGCATTGACGAGGTGCAAGCGGACCGGATGGGCGCCGCGCGATCTTTTGCTCAAGAGCACGGCATTCATCTGGTACTCAAGGGCAATCGAAGTTTGATCGCGTGTCCGGATGGCCGCGTGTATGTGAATCCGACTGGCTCTCCAGCGCTCGCCACCGGAGGGACTGGCGACGTGCTTACGGGAATGATCGCGGGTCTTCTCGCGCAGTTCCCTCGCGACATCGACGCCGCCGTACTCGCAGCGGTGTATCTGCATGGGCGCGCGGGTCAACTTGGCGCCGCGGATATCGGTGAAAAACCGTTGATCGCGACCGATCTATTCCGCTTCCTTCCGGAGGCGATGCGTGAAGTCGCGGAATTGGATTAGCCACTCGGAAGAGGAGACGATCGCGATTGGGGAGGCGATCGCAGGGGAGTTGCCGGGCAAATCGGCGGTGCTCTTAATCGGCAATCTGGGCGCGGGGAAGACCACGCTGGCCAAGGGCATTGTGAAAGGCCTGGGCGCCGCGGCGGAGGAGGAAGTGTCGAGCCCAACGTTTCCGCTGATTCACGAGTACGGGGCCGCGGTTTATCACATCGACCTTTACCGGCTCGATCGGATCGAGGAAGTAAGGACGCTGGGGCTGGAGGAGATTTTCGAGCGTGAGGCGGTTGTGCTGGTGGAGTGGGGGGAGCGGTTTTTGGAGTGGATGCCTCGCGAGCGGGTGGAGATCCGGTTATTTGCGGTGAGCGAAAGTGTGAGGGAAATATTTATGGGTGCAAGCTAAAGCATGTGCGACGGGGATGGAGTGGAGGGAGCGGAATCGGCTCTCCAGTAAACCCACTCGCGAGTGGTTGATTGTGAGTGGCGCGGCCTTAAGGCTGCGCTTCAGACGGCGGGCTGAAGCCCACCCCACTTTTGTGACGGCCCCGTTTACGGAAGGCCGAGTTTGCGGACCAGGTCTTTGAATCTCGGGTCGGAGTGATACTTCCGCAGGCTGCCTTGATAGTTGACGTAGGCTAACATGCCGTCCCGCTCTTCACGGGCGCGATCTAGCCAGTGGAAGGCCTGTTCACGGTCGCCTAGCGCGGCGTAGACACCCGCGATCGAGGTCGGCCGCACGTAGACTCCCTGAAGAGGATGCTCCCATTTGCGCACTTCTTGCAATGCTTCTTCGCGCTTGCCTTGAAAGGCTTCTCCCATGGCGCGACTTAAAAGAGTTCGGCAAGCGGTCGTGGTTCCCGGTACGCTTTCGAGCTCGGAGTAAAACGCATCGAACTTTCCCTGATCGAGATAGGCCGAGGCCAAGTTCAGATGAGCCTCTTCGAAATTGGGATCGAGCTCCAGAGCCTTCTTGTATTGATCCACGGCCAAGCCGCGGTGGCGGTCGAATGCGTACGCCAGGCCCAGATACGTGATGGTAGGCAGCGATAGAGGATCGAGATCGCGAGCCAGCTCCATCTCGCGCGCCGCCTCCCTGGTCTTGCCCATGGGCGCCAGGTAGACGATGCCGTAGCCGAAATGTCCGTCGGACAGACCGGGGTTCAGTTGGATGGCCCGCCGGAACTCGTGCTCGGCTCCTGGCCAATCGAAGTCATACAAAGCCTTCACATATCCGAGCGATGCATGCGCGGCGGCCAATGAATCGTCCAGCTCTAGCGCTTTCGCGGCTGCCTGCTTCGCTTTCGGCATCGCATCGTTCGGCGGGATCGCGCTGAAGAAGCCGAGCCAGGTATACGAATCAGCCAGTCCAGCGTAGGCGGGGGCGTAGCTCGGGTTGATTGCGATCGCCTGGTTGAACGACTCGATTGCCTTCTCTGCGCCCTCAGTCCTCCAGCGCTGCCAGTGATATCGGCCCTTCAAATAAAGGTCGTAAGCTTGCAGATTTTGCGGCGTGGGATTGAGCCGAACCGGACTGCGGCCGCTTGTGAGCTTGGCTTGAAGAGTATTGACGATGGCCTGGGAGATTTCATCCTGAACCGCGAAAACATCTTTCAGCTCGCGTTCGTATGTTTCGGACCAGAGATGGTAGCCGTCGGCGACGCTGTTCAATTGGGCGGTGACACGCAGCTTGTCCCCGAACTTGCGGACGCTCCCTTCCAGGACCGCGCCTACGTTGAGCTTCTTGCCGATCTCGCGAATGTCCTGCTGTTTGCCCCGGAAGGCAAATGACGACGTGCGCGCGACCACCCGGAAGCCTCCGACTTTGGTCAGGGCGTCGATGATCTCGTCAGCCATGCCGTCGCAGAAGTACTCCTGATCGCGTTGGGGACTGAGATCGGAAAACGGCAAAACGGCGATGGACTCCAGCTCGGACCCATGTCCCTCGGCGCTTCGAGAGGTCTTTCGGATCGCGAAGAAAACCGAGAGCGCAAGCACGGCGACGATCAGACCGCCCGCGGCGAAGACTTTCCAGTTGGGCGCCGCAGCGGGGGGCGCCTCGACGCGCGATGTAGGCGCCGAGGGTTCCGGCAGCGCAGCTACCGGCTCCTCACGCAGGTGGAAGACCGGGACGTAGCCGCCTTTTGGGAGATCGATTCGGACCGGATCCTCGCGGCCTTCGGATTCGTAATACTCCTTGAGCCGCGCCCTCAGCTTGACTGCTTCCGTGCGAACGACGGCGTCGATGCGCGGATCGTAGGAAGCCTTTCGTCCAAAGACTTCGATGCCGAGCAACGATTCCTTGAGCCTGTCAGTCTGTCCGTCAAGCGCCCCCTCGACGGTGTGCCGGAGAAAACGGCTCAAGCGCTCGGCATTCACAAAACCGTGGCTTGCGAGAATCTTCGCGAGTTCCGCATGGACCGACTCAGGGGACAGATCGGCCGCCGGGACGCCGTTGGACCGGGCTTCCTGGCCGCTAGATTCTGTCGTCGATTTCATAGGAATCCCGGTGATCCGCGTTGCTTGAATCGCATACCCTGAATTAGTCTGCTTTCTTATGAAGAAACTGCCGGACCGTGGTGTCGCGCGGCACCTCGACATCGAAGTAGCCGACCAGCATTTCTTCCCAGCTCTGCTCGCCAAACCGCACTTCGCTATTGGCGTCGGGGTTACGGGCGTTGTTCGGTGAATTATCGAACCAGCCGGTGCACTCGATGCGTGTTCCGGGTGGCACGGTGAGCGGCTTCGCTAGCTTGTAGGATAATTGCCAGTTGAAATCGTAGTTGTTGACCTTGAGCAATGTTTCCGATTCGCCGGTCGGATACGCCGCCTTGAACTCGAACGCCTTTCCACGCAGGTGCATGTGCGGAAAGAAGCTGAGAATGGTCCCGCCGTTCGGCAGATTCAGGTAGGCGTGCGACTCGTAATTGGGAGCGCCCGGCGGAATGCGCAACATCACGTTCACCGCGGCCAATCCGAGCGAGCGCTCGGCCGGTGGTTCTTTCGCGAAGACCATGCCAATGCTGGACTGATCCTGTTCAACCTTTCCATCCGCCGTGTAATGGAGCTGCAGGACGATGTCGGATCCCGCCTTCACCCTCTTGCCAAGGCCATCGCGCCAATTTTCGGGGACTTGGCCTGGCGCATAAAAGGCCAGCATTTCACTTCCAGCGCCACCCAGGTCCAGGCGGCGTAAGCCTTTTGCATCGCTCTTCGGAGGCACGAACGCAATGCCCGGTTCGGCTTCACCGCGCAGCCATTTGGATTGCGGCTCGCGGATGAACGCCACCACGTGATGCACGACGGAGTGAACGCTGGGCCGGATCTCGACGGCCTGGATCCACTTATCTTCTGTAAAACCGGTCGGCAGAATCACGTATTGATACGGAAGTTCGCCCTTGGCCGGCACCTCGATTGGATTTGGCATGCCCAGCACAACGTCCGGTTTCGGTATGTTCCATCCGGCCACAAACTGTCGAGGCGCCGGCGCGGCTTTGCTATTCCCTTCGCGTGCCCCTCCATCCACCCAGGCAACCAGAGTATTGATTTCAGATTGTGTCAGCGAACGGTCGTTTGCGAAGTGGCCGAAGCCTGGATCCGCAAACCACGGCGGCATCTTACGCGTGAGCACCGAGGCTCGAATGGACTTAGCCCACGGCCGCACCTGCTCGTAGGATAGGAACGGCATGGGAGCGATCTCGCCCGCGCGATGGCACTCCTGGCATCGCTGCTGCAGGATCGGCAGCACGTCTTTGTTGAAAGTGATGATCCCCTTCGGCAACTCCGCCGCAAGCGAGGCAAGACACAGCACACCCGAAAAGACCACAGTTCTGAGCAGCATGGTATGTCCGTAGAATATCACTCGTTCAGCGAAAGCTGCCGTAACTTGCTCGCGTTTTCGCGTGGCGAGTCGTTGTTCTTCCGGATTAACGGGGCTTCCGCGGAGGTGGGATGGTCTGGCCAGACCGGCCGCCGCGATGAGCTGTGGCGGTTCTGCTCCGGGCACAGCCGGCCGCGATCAAGCCGCCGGCCGCCGCCGGGCGATTACATCGCGGGCTTCTTGCCCTCCGCGATCGCATATCGCCCGGGAACCACGGAGAAGTATTCGATGAAGCGCTTCTTGGTATCTGCCGACGTGCCTTGTGGACGCGCCTCCGTCATGCTCTGCGCCAGTTGGGTGAACTGCCTGCCCAGCTCGCTTGCTGGCTCGACGCCCCGCCCGAAAGTCAGGGCCCGGTGAACGCCCTGGTAATCGTTCGGAAACGTCATCTGAATCGGCAAGCCGAGCAACTCCTCGATCTGTTGTGGAGAAATGATCGGCCGCTTCTGACAGCGATTCAAAAGGACACAGATACGGTCCTGCAAGTCCAGATGGCGCAGATACAGGTATTTCTCGCGTGCCAGGTGCAGAGACGGAATCTCCGGTGTGCAAACCAGGAAAATCCGTTTCGCCTCGTGCATGATCTCGAGCGAATACTTCTCCAGATTGCCGGACAGATCAAAGCACAGCGCCTGGTAATTGCGCCGCATAAACTCCATCAGGTGGCGGATCTGGGATGGCTCGATCCGAAAATCCGGGTTTAACCTGCCTGCATGCAATACGTCCAATTTGTCGACCGGTGTCACCATTTGAGGCCACAGGCTCTCATCCATGGCGAGCGCATGCTCGGCGGCGTCGGAGATGCCGTAGGCGTTCTCGAGCTTCAGCATGAACCGCATCATGCCGGAGTTCAGGTCAAAGTCCGAAAGCAAGACGTGCGTTTTAGGCAGCCGCGCCAGGGCCACGCTGGCGTTCAACGCAATGGTGGACGTGCCGACGCCCGCCTTGGAGGGCAGAAACGCAAACACATTGTCGGTGGTTTCGATGGTCGGCGGCTTTTCCTCTACAACTTGGCCGATACGCAAGAGAGCCTCTTTCAGGCCTTGCCGGTCGAAGGGCAGCGAGACATACTCGCGAATACCGGCTCGCATCAGATCAAGCAGGATCTGCTGGTCGCACTTGCGTCCCAATGCCACTACGTGGGCGCCAGGCGTGTGCTTCTCCACTTCGTGCACCACTTCAAGTACCCGATTCATCGACTCGGTACTGACAAAGATGACCTGCGGCGCGTGAGCCCGCAGATAGCGCAACAGCTCCGTCTGGTTCGGGTACCGGTCCAGAATACGCGTGATGTTCACCAGGCCCAGTTCAGCCAGCAATTGCTGGAACCGCTCGTTCAAATCGGAATCAGGACAGATGAGGATGCCCCGCAGCATTCAAAACACTCCTGACCTTAGGCTACGGAATTTGGGCAAGCGCGGCAATTAGCCGTTGACACTAATTTGATACAGTGTACTTACTTAGGACAAGCTAAAGCATGTCCCACACTGGACAAAAGTTTGAGCGCCTCGTCGGCATCATGGCGCGATTGCGCGCGCCGGATGGATGCCCGTGGGATCGCGAGCAGAGCTTCGATACGATCAAGCCTTACCTGCTTGAAGAAACCTATGAAGTGATCGATGCGATCGACCGGCGCGATTGGCCAGGGTTGGCCGAAGAGCTGGGGGATCTACTGTTGCAGCCCGTCTTCTTCGCGCAAATGGCCGCCGACGAAGGGAAATTCCGCATCGACGACTGCCTGGACGCCATCTGCGAAAAACTGGTGCGGCGGCATCCGCATGTGTTTGGTAACGGGAAGGCGAAGACTGCCGATGACGTGAAGCGCCGTTGGGACGAGATTAAAGCTGAAGAGAAGAATCGCGACACGCTGCTCGGCGCGGTGCCGCGAAACATGCCGGCGCTGGTGGAGGCCCAGCAGATCAGCTCCAAGGCGGCGGCCGTCGGGTTCGATTGGGAGAATGCCGGGCAGGTGATCGACAAGCTGCACGAAGAATTGGGCGAGTTGGAAGCCGCGCGAGAGAATGGTTCCCGCGCCGGGATTGAAGGCGAACTGGGCGATCTACTGTTCGTCCTGGTCAACCTGGCACGATTCTTGAAAGTGGATCCGGAACAAGCGCTACGCAAGACCAACTTGAAGTTCCGGGACCGTTTTGAGTACGTCGAGAGCCATGCCACGCTGCCCGGAGCATCACTTGAACAGATGGAACAGCTTTGGCGGGAAGCGAAGTCCGCCCGATGATCGAAGTCCGCGTTCTGACGACGCACGCAGAGTTCAATGCGGCGGTTCGCTTGCAACAGGAGATCTGGGGTTTTGAAGAGATCGATCTGCTGCCGGTGCGTCTGTTCGTAGTCGCGAGCAAAATCGGCGGCCAGTCCTTCGGCGCCTACGACAACGATCGAATGGTGGGATTTTGTCTGGAGATTCCTGGCATTAAGCCGGGCGGCAAATATTATTTGCACAGCCACATGCTGGGCGTCGATCCGGAGTACCGGAATGCCGGCGTGGGCCGGATGCTGAAGCTGGCTCAGCGCGACGAAGCTCTGGGGCGATCGATCGATCTGATTGAGTGGACCTTCGACCCGCTCGAGATCAAGAATGCCTATTTCAATATGGAGCGGTTGGGAGCGATCGTGCGGCGTTACGTGCTCAATCAATACGGGACCACCTCCAGCCATTTGCACGGCGGGCTGCCCACCGACCGTTGTACAGCGGAGTGGTGGATCGCCAGTTCGCAGGTGAAAGCGATTCTGGAGGGGCGCGCCGATGGCCGCGGCCGTGAGCCCATAGAGGCGCGGATCTCCGTACCGGCGGATATCGCCGAGATCCGGACGAACCAGCCGGCGCGCGCCAGACAGATCCAATTGCGGATCAGCCAGGAGTTTCATGCGGCCTTTGACAGGAACCTGGCTGTGATCGGGTTCGAGCGATCCGGCACAGAAGGGACATATTTACTAGGACAATGGGAATCAAAATAGACAAGATCACGCTACGGCAGATCAAGATGCCGTTAGTCCATTTCTTTGAGACCAGCTTTGGACGCACGTACGAACGCCACGTCGTGCTGGTCGAAGCGCATGCGGATGGTTTGTCCGGATGGGGTGAGATGACCGCCGGCGAAAATCCGTTCTATAACGAGGAGTGGACCGAGTCCGGCTGGCTGATTTTGCGGGATTACGCAGGGCCTCGGGTGTTGCACCATGAGCTCGAGAATGCCGCCGCCGTGGGCCCGCGCACTGCGCATATCCGAGGCCACAACATGGCGCGCGGCGGCCTGGAGGCGGCAGTTTGGGACCTGGAAGCGCGTATGCTCGGCAAGCCGCTGTACGAGCATATCGGCGGGGGCGCTCGGCGTGAGATTCCGTGCGGAGTCTCGATCGGGATTCAGGATGCCGTGCCCGATTTGCTCGAGAAGATCGGGATGGAAGTCGCGGCGGGCTATCAACGCATCAAGATGAAGATGAAGCCGGGCTGGGATGTGGACGTGATCCGAGAGGTGCGGCGCGCATTTCCCACGATCAAATTAATGGCTGACGCCAACTCCGCCTACACGCTCGAGGACGCGGATCATCTGAAGCGGCTGGATGAATTCGATCTGATGATGATCGAACAGCCGCTCGCGCACGACGAAATTATCGACCATGCGAAATTGCAGGCGCAACTGAAAACGCCGATCTGCCTGGATGAATGCATCCGCTCGGCGCACCAGGCCCGGCAAGCGATCGAGATGCAGGCGGGCCGCATTATCAACATCAAACTGGGCCGGGTGGGGGGCTTCGCGGAAGCCAGGAAGGTGCATGACGTTGCACAGCAGGCGGGAATCCCGGTGTGGTGCGGCGGCATGCTGGAATCGGGGATTGGCCGCGCCCATAATATCGCGCTGTCCACGCTGCCGAATTTTGTGTTGCCCGGTGATGTATCCGCCAGCAAGCGCTACTGGACGCGCGATATTGTTCAGCCCGCGGTAGAGGTGAGCGCTCGGGGAACCATTGCGGTGCGGGATGGCGTGGGATTTGGCTACGACTTAGATCACGATTACATCCGTAGCATCACGGTCCGCACGTGGGACATGGTTTAAGTTGGCGCCCACGAATTCCGGCTGTCGCGAAAAGTGCCTGCCGCGTCCGCGAATGCCCCGTGCTAAAATCGCACCACCATGCACCTATACGAATGGGACAACGTCAAAAAAGAAGAGCTCAACCCCACCATCGCCCGCCAGATGATTAACGGTGAAACGATCACCGTTGCCCGCATGCATCTCAAGAAGGGATGTACGGTTCCGGAGCACAGCCACCACAACGAGCAGATTTCGATGATCGAGTCGGGGCAGTTGAATTTCGTGGTCGGAGGCAAGCGGCAGGTCGTCAAGGCCGGCCAGGTGCTGCGCATTCCTCCGAATGTCCTCCACAGCGCCGAGGCTCCGGAAGACTGCTATGCAATCGACATCTTTTCGCCCGTTCGCGAGGATTGGGTTCGCGGGGACGATGCCTATTTGCGCAGGTAAACCGTATCGCGTCCGGCCAGCACAAACCCGCGTTTGTAGGCAAACGCGGCCCGCAACCCCTCTGTTTCGCCGACCGTCTTGCCATTCAGAAAAATGCGCGAGTGCGGGCCGTTGTCTTCTCCGATCAGAATGCCGGGAGCGCCCGCGGCCAGAGCACGGGGGTAGTGAAAAGCGCCGATCTTTTCCTCGATCCAGAGTTGCTTCGGATCGTTCGGCTTGCGCAGCCGCGATACCAGCCCATCCGCCAGCTCGCCTTGCGCAACGATCAGATCCTTCCGTTCAAGCGTCATCCGCAGCGAGGCCGAGCGTGGCTCCTGGTTGTACAGCTCCATCGTGAAGATGTGCCAGGGCATGTCGAAAGCCCCCGGGCTGCGCATCCAGTAATTGCCGCAGAAAATGTCAGGATGACCATCGCCATCGATATCGTGCAGGATCAGCCCGCTCTGCCGCGATGCGCTATAAAACGAATAGATTTCGGTGTAGTGTACGCCTTCATAAAAGCGCAACTGCATCCCACGCTGCAAAACAAACACTCCGATACGCCCGAGCAACGTAATTGCAAGACAATCGCTCATATCGATGCCGCGATCCATGGTGCGAGCGTTCCAGTCAGGCTCACTTCGATAGACTAGCCGATCGCCTTCCTGCAGAAACAATCCGCGACCCGCCCCATCCAGGCAACCCGCGGCGCCGAAATCGGCCGCTGGAGTCGCGAGTATCTTCCGCTGTAACTTCGGCAGCGTCCACGAGGCCAGCCGGTCGCCCCAGGTGTATAAAGTATTGCCGCTAAGCGCAGCGCCCACGATTGCCGCGAGAAGGATCGTCATTTGATCGCAAGAGTCGCATCCAGCGGTGTTCCGGTGCGGCGGCTTTCTACGCCCGGGAACCCGGCGCGCTTCACCAGCGCCGCATATTCCTCCGCGGTGCGTTCCCGGCCTTCGGTCGCGATTAGCATATTGAGATCTTGCATGTGCGCCGGCACATCTTCAAGCAGCTTCTCTGCGATGAGCAAGCCGCCGCCCTCCGGAAGAGCGTCATAGATTTTGCGCAACAAGCGGTCGATCTTTTCGTCGGACCAGTCGTGCAGAATCCGCCCGGCTGCGTAGAGATCGGCGGCAGGCAGAGGATCGG
This sequence comes from Bryobacteraceae bacterium, assembly GCA_051000095.1. Lineage (GTDB taxonomy): Bacteria > Acidobacteriota > Terriglobia > Bryobacterales > Bryobacteraceae > JBBSHP01. Next base: position 14,266 of record JBPCOQ010000230.1, read on the forward strand.
CGAAGAAGTCGCCGCCGGTCACACCCGGGAACATGGCCGCCACCCTCGGAATATCCAGTACGGTGGTCTCCAAGTTTGGGTACCGTTCTCGCGCTGCCGCGGCGAGGTGTCCGGTTGCCCCGCCTAAATCGACCAGGTGATGGAATCGGCTCAGGTCGAAGGCGGAGACCACCGCGGGCGAGCTGATCTGGCCGAAGCCATGCATGCCTATCAAGAAGTCGCGCATCGCGGCATCGGTCCGGAAGAAGTGCGAGAACAGCGGCCCTTCCAGGTCGAAGGCCTGCTTCCACCGGTGCGTCCCTTCGCGGACCGCGTCTTCCAGGTGGCCCCACATCGGGTACAGCGCCTCATTCGAGTAACGGATGTAGCCGCACAGCGTGTCGGGGCTGTCTGACCGCAGGTATCTGTCAGCTTCGGGGGTGTTGACGAAATCATCGCTCCGTTTTTCGAGCAGTCCGAGCGCAGCGCAGGCTCCCAGCAAACGATGCAGTTCTTTGAAATCGGAAGGACGCTTGCCATCGAAGATGCCCAGTTCTACAGCCACGAACATAGTCTTTGAGCGGCGGAAAGCTTCAATCAGGTCAAGTACGATTTGCAAGGTGGTCGTACCCTCCAGGACGCAAAACTGCATCCGCTAGTCTCAACGTGCCGGGCTTTGCTTTCGTGATCACGCCGATCCGAATACCGGACACGCGAACATCCGGCGGCGCCGTATACAGCAATTCGTAGTCTTCTCCGTCGTGCAAAGCCTGCTCCAATGTTGCCGAGGGCAGCAGCGGTACCGATTCAAGCTCCGCCGCTACTCCCGATGCCAGGCAAAGTTGATGCAGATCACTCGCCAGCCCATCGCTAATATCCATGCAGGACGTAGCCCTGCCGGCCAGTTTGCGGCCGAGATCCAGCCGCGGGATGATCTTCGGCTTGTGCTTCCAGCCACCCAGCGGGCCGGACACATAGATGACGTCGCCGGGCCGCGCGCCGCTCCGAAGCAGCGCCTGCCCCTTTGCGATACTCCCGCAGATCATCACATCGCATACCAGTTGCTCCGCGTGCGAGATATCCCCTCCGGCAATCGAAGCTTTGGTTGATCGCAGCAGGCGATCCAGTCCGCGATAGAAGCCGTTCACCCATCGCTGATCGGTCCACGGGGCAAGCGCTAGAGACACGAAGCAATACAGCGGCGTGCCACCCATGGCCGCGATATCACTCAAGCTGCGCGCCAGGGCTTTGTGGCCGACTACTTCCGGCTGCATCTCGCGCGAAAAGTGAACACCCTCGATCGTGAAGTCGGTAGTGAACAGCAGGTCCTGCCTCCCAGGCGGCCTGATTACGGCGCAATCGTCTCCAATCAGCGGTGACAGGCGCCGCAGTTTGCGAAGGAGCGCCTGTTCGGTCACTGCGCGCTCGCTGTCACGAGTCCCGAGGGCAGTTCTTCGCCGAATACTTTCCCGAGATCTTCCTGCTCCTCTCCTTCGAGAGCCGGCCAGCGCGATTCGTGGATGGCGCGGCGAACCATCTCGAATGTCGCGGATGAAACATCGCGAGTCGAATCGCCTGTGTTCCGCGCGATCGCAACCAACGCGTCGCCCGAGTTGGGCACTTTCACCAGCGCCTCCGCCCAGCGCGTAGCTGTGGTTGCCGGAAGCACCTGATTGATCGGGCCGTGGAACAGTTGCCGCGCGCCCAATCGGGACAGGCACCACAACCCGGTATCGCGCATATCGCCCGCTTTCACGCGTACCAACAGCGCATCGCCCAACTGCGTTTTAGTCTGCAACGGCAGCAGCTCTAAGCTCGATGCCGTGCGCCACATTTCCCGCAGCAGGCTGTTGTTCAGGCGCTGCTTCTTCGATCCGCGCGGCAACAGCACTGGTGAAAGCCGCTGGAACACGTCCACTTGTTGATTCTTGTTCAGCCCGCCAGCCACGCGGCCCCAGAAGATCCACCACTGAATCTCGTTCTCTGCCTGATTGCCAAATTGCAGACCGGCTGCATAGATCCGGCGGGCCTGCTCTAGCCGGTAATCGTCGCCCGGAAAACCGAATCCCGGCCGAAGGCAGAATCCAAACAAATTGAGCCAGCGCGCTTCGAGTGCCGCGGATTTCCGGCGGCCATCCGCGAGTTCGAGCATTCGATCCGCCAAGCGGCGGACAGTGCCGAGCGGCCACGAATTTCGACCCAGCCCGAGGGTCTGCTCCAGCCGGGATGGTAGCTCCTCGGGCGGCAGCGAGCCGGCTTTGAAAGTTGCATCTAGTAAAGCTTCCGCCCGCGCCAGCGCTTCGTCACTCACTACGGCCGCGGGTCGTGAGGCCTGTTGCGCCGCGGCAGCCTTTCGCAGCTCGAACTGCAGCCGCCAGCGGTGCTCGCTAATTTTGGATTCAGCCCAGAGTTCCAGCGTACCCACTTCCGTTAAATGCGCGCGAATTTTTACGGGAACCAACCGTTCGCCTGTTTTCCCGAAGCGGATTACGGCGTTGAGCGGGGCGTGGAGGTGTGAGTCCGGAATAGCAGACGGCAAGACCGTCTGCCCCACCTCGTCATCCGAGCGTGCCAGGGAGCTGTAGAGGCGGAACGACACCGGCTTGTTCGCGACCAGGTGTAAGTCCTCGCTATCCAGTTCTACCGTCGCGCCCTCTTCGGTACCGCGCGGCATCAGGCAAACCGCCTGATTCTCCCCGATGCCAATATAGTAGGACCGCGGCAGTCCACCGCGCACCAGGAGGCCCGCCCCCGTGGACCGCACGTACGAGTAGTAGGACGCGCCCACCGCTACAGCGAGATCTAAATCGCGATTTTCCAAAACCAGAGGCCGTTTCGCGAACCAGCGCTCGATCACATCCGCAACCCGGTGCTGGCAGATCTCCGGGATGAAGAAGCCGCCGTTGAACAGGATTGCATCCGGCTTCGCGTTCTCGTTGCTGCTCAGAAAAGCCGCGAGATGCCGCGTGATGCTAGGGTCGGACACGTACGGCAGACCCAATTCGCGGAACAGGCTGCGCTTCTCTTCTTTCGGTTTTTCGTCCAGTTCGCAAAACGGCAGAAAGCCTTCGAGCGTAAGCTCTAGCGCCTCTTCCCGCAAGATTTCGGTCTTGAGCGTGCCGCCGATCAGCGACGATCCGCCTCCGAGGACGGTCACCTCCACTTTCGCCAGAGCCGGATCCGAAAGCAGCCGCTCTTTCGCCGCCGCGCATTGCCGCCGCAGTCCGCTCCGCTGTCGAATCGAAAGTTGCGCACCCAGCTTCGCTTCCACCAGCCAGGCGAGTGTTAGATCGAGATTGTCGCCGCCCAATAGCAGGTGCTTGCCAACGGCCGTTCGTGTGAACTCAATCCGGTCGCCTTCACGGCCAACCCGGATCAGGGTGAAATCGCTGGTGCCGCCGCCCACATCGCACACCAGCACGAGCTGCCCATTGAACAGGCTCTTCTGCGACTGGGCTAAGTGATTCGCGATCCAGGAATAAAATGCCGCCGCCGGCTCTTCGAGCAGGGTCAGCTTTTCGATACCGGCCTCGCGAGCCGCCATCACCGTCAACTCGCGGGCCTCCTCGTCGAACGATGCCGGGACCGTCAGCACTACGTCCTGTTCGGCGATCGGCTGATCCGCGTGAGTCTGATTCCATGCCTCGCGCATGTGCGCCAGGAACATCGACGACACTTCCACTGGAGATAGAACGCGTCCGCCTTCCTGCGCATCCCACGGCAGGATCTTGGCGGTGCGATCCACGTCCGGGTTAGACAACCAAGACTTTGCCGAATGTACCGACTTGGTAGGAACCAGCGCCCCTTGCTCGCGGGCATAGGCGCCAATGTAGTTCTGGTCCGGCCCGAGGAAGAGAAACGAAGGCAGAGTTCGCCGTGGCTCGATCTGATTCTGGGCAACGTGCTGCGGTATGTCGAGAATCCGGATCTCGGGATAATCGGCCGGCTCCCCCGCTTCCTGTTGAACGTAAGCGAAACCGGAGTTGGTGGTGCCGAGGTCGATGCCGATGTTCATGGGGCTTATTGAGCGGTGGTAGCTACTCGCTCGCGTACGTTGAACTCGAGCTTCCAGCGCCGTCCATCCCGCGCGACGCACCACAGTTGCAGCAGCCCCGTCTCGGTGACCACGGTCTCGAGTGTTACCGGAACAAACTCGCCGGAGTTTCCTGGAAGAGTAACTTCCACCGGCGAGAGTTCCTCGAGCTCGCTCCCGCCATCTTCGATCATCGTGCCCGGGTCGTCGTTCTTCCGCGAAGCTGAATTGAAGAAGCGGAACTCGGCAGGCTCGCCGACCACGATGCCAAACTCCCGGCCGGGTATGCGCACTTCGGTGCCTTCTTCCATTCCAAACGGCGCCACGGTCAATGCCTTCAAAGGAGCCTGCATACCAGGCACCGCGGGCATGGCCGATTCGATCCCCACATAGTACGTCCGTGGCACGCCGCCCCGAATCCGCACGCCCTTACCCTGGCGCGAAACACCATAGTAAGCCGCACCCCGGGCCACCGCGTGCATCAGGTCTTCCCCGAGCAGTGGCTGAATCGCAGCCATGCCCTCACGCTCCAACCAGGCGTTCAGTACTGCAATCAGCCGGTCGCGAACGATGCCGGCACGGAGCACTCCTCCGTTAAATAGAATGTGAGTGGCGCAGGCCAGCCCGCTCGGGCCACGGCGCACGCTGCCATGTTCCGCAGTGGCCGCTTGCTGTCGCAGAAAGCGCGCGAGGTGCTTGGTGACCGCCGCATCGGCCGCATACGGCAGCCCGATCTCCTGCAGACCGATTCGCCGTTGCCGCTCCGGCATCTGGTCACTTGCAACATCCGGAAAGAAGCCTTCGAGCAGAATGCGTTCGACCTCTTCACGCGTCAGTTTCGATTTGATCGTGCCACCCACTAGGCCCGTGCCTCTGCCGAGCACTGTGACGCCTTGTTCCGCCTTTTTCGATTTGTCTTCGAGCAGTTTTTCTTTTGCGATGCGGCACTGCTGCCACAACTGGAAAAGCTGCAGCGCGTCGAGCTTTACATTCTTTGCCGCGAGCTGCTGCTCCACAAAGCGCGCTAGCGCGAGATCGATGTTGTCGCCCCCGAGAAGAATGTGCTCGCCCACCGCGACACGCTCGAGTTGCAACTCACCCGCTTGCTCGGTGACAGCGATCAACGTGAAATCGGTGGTGCCGCCACCGATATCCACCACCAGAATCAGATCGCCCACGCTCACTCGTTCGCGCCAGTCCGGATGCCGCTGGATCCAGGCGTAGAACGCCGCTTGCGGCTCTTCTAACAAAAGCACGTTCTGATAACCGGCTTGCTCCGCGGCTTTCAAAGTAAGCTCGCGCGCCACGGCGTCGAACGATGCGGGCACGGTCAGCAGCACCTGTTGAGCGTCAAACGGAGCATCCGGATGCCGCGAGTCCCAGGCTTGCCGCATGTGATTGAGATACTCGCGCGAGACCTGGACCGGCGAAAGCTTCTCAACTCCCGCCGGCGCGTTCAGCGGCAGCAAGGGCGCGGCGCGATCGATCCCGGCGTAAGACAGCCAGGACTTTGCCGAAGACACCAGACGCGACGAGTTCTCGGAACCACGCTTCTGAGCCAACACCCCAACCAGCGGTCCCTGCCCGTTCCACGGTAGATCGAGCGTCCCTGCTGGAAAGTCTGTTGCGCCCGGAATATAGAGAAAGGAGGGGAGTAGTGGTTCGTCGCGGACTTCACCTGGATTGACTATTTGTGGAATGGGTTCTACGATGATTTCCGGAGATTCAGAGGGCAGGTCGGGGACCTGCCCCACATATGCCAGGCTGCAGTTCGTCGTGCCTAAGTCGATGCCAATTACTTTTTGCACGTACGACGCTACTCGACTTCTATCTCCGCGGGCGCGATCACGGCGGCATTCTGGCTCGCAACCAGCGGTGGAAGATCGATCTTGTCGGCGCGCCAGCCTTTATGCCGGAGCAATCCGCCAGAGGCTTTCCCGTTGGCCGGAACATTGCCGAGCAGTTTCACATTCGCCGGGTCGTTCGTCTCCACTTTGGTAAACGTACCCTCCACGCCGTCGATTACAGGCGAAAGCTGAAGATAGCGCGTGAGAGACTCGCGGCATTGATCGTGCAAGCTCCGAACGGCCGCTCCCACCTGATCGTCGGAGTAGCCCGCAATATCTTCCATCAGGAAATCGATCAGACGGGAATCGCGCTGTAGAATCCCGAGGATCTGCAAAGCGCCGTCCGATGCGCGGATAGGCCGCTCGGTTTTAGCAACGGGCTGCGGTTTAGGCTTTATGTATCCAAAGAATTCGGCTATGTCCGCGGGCAACTTACCGCTGAACAGAATGGAAAAAAAACTGCGAAAAGCATAGGCGATACGTGACAATGCAACCTCTGATCCTTTAGGATACTTTAAGCCGAGCCGCCGGAAGCGCGCTCGCCCACCGATTCTCTCAACTGCTTGATCCTGGTCAGCAATGCCTCGCGATCGATATCGCTAAGAATATGCGGCGGGAGTTTTTCAAGATGTTGCGCCGCGCGCTTGTGCGCTTTGCCAGCCAAGGTCCTAATGCGCTCGGCGCACGTGAATAACTCTTTCTCGTGAACGATGGAAGCCATCCGAACGAGTATCAGCCCGGTCTCGATCTCGATATGGATGAAGTCAAGGCTCGGTTCCAAGGTCACTTACCTTAACACGATTGTACCTGGCTGAGCTCAGCCTATCCGGGAGTCACTGGCTCCCGTCTACACCGAATCTCGCGGATCGCATAGATGCGCCGGCCCTGGCTCTCGAAATAGGTCCGCATCAGAACTTCGCCGAGCAATCCGGTGCTGAACATCATCAAGCCGGCGATCACCAGCAGCGCGCCCGCCAGCATCAGCGGGGCGTGCTCTTCCATCATGCCGTGGCCCCAGAATTTGTGTATGAAGAGACCGGTCAATAAGGAGCCGCCCAGTGTGATACCGGCTAGCCCGAGCTTCCCGAAGAAGTGCATCGGCCTGGTGAAATACTTCAGCAGAAACTTGATCGTGATAATGTCGAACAGAACATTGAACGTGCGGCCCAGACCGTAATGCGATTGTCCGCTGGAGCGGCGCACGTTGCGGATCGGAACCTCCGCAATACGCGCGCCGTAGAAACTGGCCAGCGCCGGGATAAAACGGTGCAGCTCCCCGTACAGATTGATGTCCTTCAGGACTTCAGCGCGATAAGCCTTAAAGGTCGTCCCGAAATCTCGAAGCTGCACGCCCGAAGCTTGGGCCATTAGCCAGTTCGCTATTTTGGAGGGAATGCGGCGCGTGATCGCGTTATCCATGCGGTCTTTGCGCCAGCCGCTTGCGATGTCATAGCCTTCGTCGATTTTGGCGAGCAGCGCGGGAATATCTTCGGGGTCATGCTGCAGGTCGCCATCGAGCGAAACAACCACACTACCTTGCGCTTCGTCAAAACCCGCCGAAAGCGCCGCGGTCTGCCCAAAATTGCGCCGCAACCGGACCACCTTGAGACGCGGATCGGTCTCCACCAGATTGGCCAGCAAATCGAAACTGCGGTCGGTGGATGCGTCGTCGATAAAGATGATCTCGAACGGCCTCGGGATGGTTTCGAGTACGGCGGTGAGCCGATCGTAAAGAGGCAGAATGGACGGCTCCTCATTATGGATCGGAATCACGATAGACAACATAGCGGAACCCTTAGTTTAGCGAAGTATACTCACATCTAGTGTTCCTGCGCGATTTCGGCCGCGATGTCCAGCACGCTTTCCGCTACTTCCGGCTGCGCCCCACGCCAGCGCTCCTGGCCATGGCCGCCCTGGCGCTCGGCATTGGAGTCAGCACCGCAATCTTCTCAATCTTCAATGCAGTGATGGTACAGTCGTTGCCGTATCGCGACCCCGATCGGCTCGTGATGCTTTGGAACGTGAATGAGCGGGCCGGCTTCGACCTGAAGCAGCAGAAGGTGATGGGCCGGTCGCTTTCGGTGGCCGAATACCTGGACTGGCGCGATCGCTCCGGCGTTTTCGAAAAGATGATCATGTTCGGTTCGTATTCAGCCCGTATCAGCAAGACGGACGATCCCGAAATGGTCTTTGCCTATACGCTTGCGCCCGGCGGCTTGGAGATGCTCGGCGTGCATCCCATGATCGGGCGGTTGTTCTCCCCCGAGGAAGATAAGTTCGGGGGTAGCCTGGCGATTGTCCTCCAATACGATTTCTGGAAGCGCCGCTTCCATGGCGACCCCCGCGTGGTTGGTCAGAAGCTTTGGATCAACAACCAACCCGCGCTGATTGCCGGCGTCATGCGGCCGGACTTTGTTTTCTTCAACCGGCAAATCGATTTCCTGGCGAGCCCGCTGTGGCGGGCCAATGATCCTGTCGAGAACGAGAAGCGCCGGGGCCAGCGCTTCCATCGCGCGATGGCCCGGCTGAAACCTGGACTCTCATTGAGCGAAGCGCAGGCGCGCGCGGATGCCTTCTCGGCAACTATGGCCCGCATGCATCCGGAGACTAACCAGAATTGGCACGTCAAGCTTGTGCCCATTGCCGAAGACTCCGCCGGGGAGCTGCGCCCGGCGATGATGGTCTTGCTTGCCGCGGTGGCATGTGTTCTCCTGATAACTTGCGCCAATGTAACCAACCTGCTGCTGGTTCAAGCGTCGGCCCGAGCGAGAGAACTCGCGATCAGAAGCTCCCTCGGGGCCGGCCGCTTTCGGTTGATCCGGCAACTGCTTACCGAGAGCCTGGTCCTGGCGACCACCGGCGGAGCGTTGGGCTTCGGGCTCGCCTGGGCAATTGTGCATTACTTCCAGTCCGTGCGTCCGGACCGCTTCACTCACGGAAAGTACCTGCTGCAGGTGGAAGCTTTACGGATGGACCCGGTCGTTCTTCTTTTCGCCGCCGCGGTGACACTCGTGTCCGCCCTGGTGTTCGGGCTGATACCCGGGTTGCGCGCCTCACGCCTTGATACGAACGAGTCGCTGAAGGACTCGACGCGCGGCAGCACCGGCGGACGCGGAGGCCGCCGCACGCGCAACGCTTTGGTGATCACCGAAGTCACCGTCGCCGTCGTGCTGGTGATCGGGGCAGTGCTCCTGTTACGCAGTTTCCTCACGCTGTTCGGCCGTGGACCGGGGTTCGATCCAAGCCATCTCGCCTTTGTCGAAGTGGCCCCTTCCTGGGAAGACATCGACGATCAGATTAAGTCGAAAGGCCTGAAAGGCAAAGATGCGGATGCGGCCTTTACGGCCGCTTCCCGCAGTTTCAAAGACCGGCTCTACCGCCAGTTGGCTGGTATACCTGGCCTCGATGCCTTTACGGTTGCAGCGGTCATTCCACTCAGCAGCTACTACAACCTCGTCGAGTTCACGATTGAGGGGCGTGCCCCGCTTCCCAAGGGCCACGGTCCTCAGGGTATCTGGAACATTGTTCATTCGAATTATTTCTCCGTGATGAAAATCCCGCTGCTGCGAGGCCACGCATTCGGCCCCATGGAACGGCCCGGCGGTCCCAAAGCCGCCATTGTCGGCCAGGAGTTTGCCCGCCGCTACTTCGATGGCCAGGATCCGATCGGCAAGCGCGTGCGCAATGAGTTTGACGGATCGGGCGATCCCTGGGCCACCATCGTCGGTATTGCCGGCGACATCCGGGAAGATGGCATGGACCGGCCACCTCAGCCGTACGTATACTTTTGCGAAGAGCAGTACTGGTTTCCCAGCTACCTGATCATCAAGTCATCGCGCGATCCGATGCTTTTGGTTCCGGCGGTAACCCGCATCGTGAAGCAAGTGGACCACCGGGCGGCCATCTATCGGGTGCTGCGGCTGAGCGATGTGGTTCGGAACTCAGCCTGGCGGTTGAACTATTCGATGCTGCTGGTGGTCGCACCGGCTTCCATCGCGTTTGTTTTAGCCATTCTCGGCGTGTATGGAGTCTTGAGTTACTCGGTCCGCGAGCGCACCCAGGAGATCGGATTACGCATGGCGCTCGGAGCGGACGCCGCACGGGTCACGCGCCTTGTCACGGGAGAGGGAATCGCGCTGGTTTCCATTGGACTTTTCGCGGGCTTGGTGATTGCCGGCCTGCTCACGCGCTTTCTACAGACTCTGTTGTTCGGCGTTAGACCGGTGGACCCGCTCACTTTTGGGGCGGTCGCAATAACGCTGCTTGCCGCGGGAGCCGCAGCCAGCTATCTGCCTGCACACCGCGCGGCGAATCTCGATCCGGCCACTGCACTTCGTCACGAATGAGTGGCACAGACATTCCTGTCTCTGTTGGACTTAGACGCGTTAGCGATCTCAGACCCACACAGGCTCGAAAGCCTGTGCTACGCGGCTGGAAAGTTATGAGTTACCGGCGGCGCGCGCGGGTTGGTTTGGCCGGGGTATCCCCGGCCGACAGGCCCAGCTCCCTCAGATAAGATTTCGCCTTGGGGGCGGCTTCGCTGCTGGAATATCGAGAGGTGATCTCGCGGAACTCGCGGGCGGCGGCGTCGCGGCGGCCGAGCGCCATCAGGCTGCGTCCTTTCATCAGGTGCGCGTCGGCAGTCTTGCTGTTGTCCTGAAAATGCTCGAGCACCGCATCAAAGGCCTGCACGGCGTTGTCGTAATCCTTTTTATGGAAATAAATATCGCCGATATAATACTGCGCATTGGGCGCAAACTGCGTCGTGCCGTAGTATTTCAAGTAATCGTTAAACTCCTGCATCGCGAGATCGTAACTTCCTCCCACATAATCCCGGTAGGCACTGGTGTAAGTGGTTTCCGCCTGCATGCCCGCGGGTGGTTTTACCGGGCCGCCGGTTACACGAGACATCGTAGGGCTAGTTCCAACCGGAGTTGCCGGATTCATCGGAGTGGTTCCAATGGTCTCGGCCGAGGGCGGAGGCGCGGGCGGATTCTTCATTACGTTGATCACATTCTGAAGGTCCGACATTTTGGCGTCCAGCTTGCCCAGGCGTGAATTCATGTCGAGAACCGATTCGCGCACTGCCTTGAAATCGTCCGACATTTGATCGAGCTTGGTCCCAACCGTTACAACGGGCCCCACCACGCCCTCCTGCTGGCGTTTGAGGGTGTCGGCGAAGTTGCTCTGCATCACAGCGATGGCAGTGCTCGACTGCCGGGTGTTTTCGACCGCCTGCTGGACCAGGCTTGTGAGCGCGATCAGTTTGTCGTTTACGGAACGCACCTGATCCTGTAACGACGCGACGTCACGTTGCAGTTCCACCATTTCTTTATTGGCTGCGAACAACGGACATGCCGCTAGTATGAAGATGCGGAAATGTTTCATGATTGACTCCTAATACGAGGCAGGTCAGAGACCTGCCTCTACCTTACTGGCCGGCTGCTAAGTGAGCGCGGCGGTTCTTCTGATAACAGTCCTCGGTTGCATCGGTGCACTGAGGCCGCTCTTTGCCATAACTGATCGTCTTGAGACGGTCACCGGAAGCCCCGAGTTGCACAAGGAACTCCTTCGCGGAGGTCGCACGCCGGTCGGCTAAACCCAGGTTGTACTCAGCCGAGCCGCGCTCGTCGCAATGTCCTTCGACGACGACGACGACGTTCGGGTCTTTCGAGAAGACACGCTTGAGTAAGTCGGCATCGGTGGTCAGAGCCGCTCGCGCATCGCTTCGGAGATCGCTATGATCATAGTCGAAATACGCGTCCTGGCCCTCCCGCGAGATCATCTCAGAGCTGCTCAGGCTGGGCTGGCTGGGGGTCGTGGGCGGCGGAGGCGGCGGGCTGCCTACGGTGACCGTGGCGGACTTTGTGTCCGAGCCATTCGGCCCGTTCGCGATCAGCGTGTAAGTCGTCGTGTTGCTCGGGAACACCTGCCGCGATCCCTGGCTCTGGACGGCTCCGAGTCCCTGGTCGATCGACATGTCAGTCGCATTGCTGACGGACCAGCGCAAGGTGGCCGGCTGGCCTTTCTCAATCGTGCTCGGCTCCGCCGTAAAGGTGTTGATCACGGGCCGCTGGGGAGTTGTGCGGGGCGTGGTGGTTGTGTTGCTGGGTGGAGGCGGCGGCGGGGGCGGCGGGATTTTCTTCTTGCAGCCGGATGCGAACACCAACAACGCCAGCGCAAGCGGCGCCGCGCCTAACCTGGTAACCCTGGAACTCAGAAACTGGTTCATCCTTTTCAATTTCTCCTGTGCTTCATCAACTCTTTTACTTACTGATTTTGCTCCAGACGGGCTTCTCGTTATTTCCACGCGTGGTCAACTGCCGTGGACTGCTGCCGTCCGCAAGCATGGTCCAAATCTGGGTCACGCGGCCGCGTTTGGACGAGTAGACCAAGTGTACGCCATCCGGGGCCCAGACTGGGTTCTCGTTTCGTCCTTCGCCATGCGTCAGTTGCACAGAGCCTCGGCTCGCAATGTCCATCACAAAAATATTGAAGTTGCCGGGATCGTAGCCGCGAGTCCATGCGAAAGCGATGTGCTGCCCGTCTGGATTCCAAGATGGGTTGACCGCTTCACCCTCCCCGTTTGTCAGGCGAGCCACGTCGGCACCATCACTATTCATTCTATATATTTGCGGAAGCCCCGCACCGATTCCGCGGACAAACACGATATCCCCGCCAGTCTTGGGATTCATCTTCGGTTCAATGTCAATCGAGGCCGAATGCGATATCCGGCGCAGGCCACTACCATTGACGTTCGCCTCATAGATCTGAGCATAGTCGCCGCTCGCGGTCGAATAGATTAAGAGGTTCCGGCTATCGGGAGTGAAATCCGAGGCCGCATTCATGGAAGCGCTCTGATTATAGAACGGCAGCTTCCGACCGGTTTCGAGTGAGTGGACAAAGATCTGCGGAGTTCCTCGCGCGTAAGTCGTGAACGCCACTTTCGTACCGTCGGGCGAAACAGTAGGAAACGTAGTGATCGAGCCATAGGCCGTGATCGGTTTCTGATTGGCGCCGTCATAGTCCATCTCCCAGATTTCTTTGTGCCCGGTGCGGTCCGATACGAAATAGATCTTGGTGCCGATCAAACTGAGGCCGCCAAACTGCTTCAGAATGTCGGCCGCAAACTCGGCCGCGACTTTCCGCGCGCCGGCCTCATCCAGCGTTCCGGTGTAGATCTTCCCAATGAGCTGCGCGCCTTGCGTGGTCTGGAGCTGCACGTTGTAGAGCCAGCCGAACAAGGACAATTGGCCGCCGGTTGCGGCCGTGTAGCCGAAGGCGAGATAGTTGGCGTTCACGGGCGGGCCCGACCAATCGGTTAGCCACGGGCCTTGGCCGCGGCCCGCGACAGGTTCTTTAAAGTCGGATGGTTGCTGGGGCATGGCAAGGGGATAAACCGTCTTCGGCGCCATCTTCAGCCGCCCCGAATCCTGCAGCTCGCGAAAGAGAGTCTGATTGAAGACATCCATTACGGGCTGGGCGACGCCCGACCCACGGAAGTCCGGGACCGCGATGGTGGGCTTCTCGCCCGGCTTAGGAACGAGGATGTCGACGTTCTGAGCCCAAATCAAGAAGGCTGTTACCAGCAAACCGGCCAATCCGAATAAAGTGCGTTTCATCGTGTCAATTGAAAAACAAAGTGTACGTTAACCACGTCGCGCTCGTAGTCCGCCGGAAGCGGCGGGAAAGGGGCAGCCTCGAGCACCGCACGCTGCGCGGATGTATCTAACTGATAATTCCCGGCGGACTGAAACAGTTGGGGGTTGCGTATGCCGCCATTCCGGAGAATGTCGACGGACACAATCACGAATGGCGCGCGCACGCCCTCGAGTCCGCCGGTGTGCCATTTTTCCGCGACACGCTGCATCAGCAACGCAGCGTAGGCGCCGAAGCGATCGCCGAGCACGCTGTTCTGATCCACCCCAACCGCTCCTACGCCCGGCTTGGCAAACATCGGGCTGGTAAGGGCCGGAGCCTGCTGGCTATACACCTGGTTCGGCCGGGCGGGAGTGGGCGGCCGGTATTTGTCCTGAGCTGTTTCGATCCTGGATGGCTTGGGCTGCACCCGGCTCCTGAGCGGAATCGCATCCGGCTCGGGCAGAGGCGCCCGCTTTTGAATTACCTTCTCGGGCGGAGCTTGCGGGATACGCGATTCCGTGTGGTTCGCCACTGGATTGGGCCGGCCCTGCCGCTGCGGAAGCGGTATCGTTTTGACTGAATTGATCGCGACCGCGCCGCCACCGCTTGGATTCGGCGAGCCCCAGGTTTCCCGGTTGTGCCGATATTGCCAGCTCAGCAGAATGAACGCGCCGGCGACCGCCGCATGCAAAGCAATCGACCCAAGAAAGGGCTTACTTAACGACTCGCCAGCATCCAGGATATCGTCGGCGTGCAGAGCCATATCAGCGCGGCCTTCCGGGTCCGAGCTTGCCCGTCTCGTCTTCCGGCTGCGTAACGACGCTGACGGCGAGTTGGGCGTCTCTCAAGGCCGCGATTACCTGCGCGATCGGATCCCAGTTGGTTGCCCGATCGGCTTTGAGATAAACGGCCTTGCTCTTGCCGAACCGTTTCTGAACCTCCGCGCCGATCAGGTGGATGTTCACCGGCTTGTCGTTGAGGTAAGACTCGCCATCTTTCGTGATGGTCACGATCGGAAGTTCTTTCGTAGTTTCCTGCGTGTTTTTCACCCGTGGAACATCCACTTCGAGGCTCGACTCCATGACGTGGGCCGTAAGCATAAAGATGATCAGCAACACCAGCACGACGTCTACCAAAGGGACCACATTGATCTCGGACAAAGTGCTGGTGCCGCGAAACCGGCTGCGTCCCAAGCCGCCCGGCGAGCCATTCAGAGAGAAGGCCATCTTAATCCTCGAAATTCCGCTCAGCCAGGTTCATGAACTCGAGCGAAAAATCTTCCATCCGGGCACCAAATTCTTTAATCGAGCCGCCAAACAGGTTGTAGAAAATCGCTGCCGGGATGGCCGCCGCCAACCCCAGGGCCGTTGTAATCAGCGCTTCGGAAATACCAGGCGCCACGGCACGCAAACTGGCCGCGCCCACGGCGCCTAGCCCTTGAAAGGCGTCGATAATTCCCCAGACGGTGCCAAAGAGCCCGATAAACGGCGAGACGGTCGCAGTGGTCGCGAGCAGGTTCATATTGCGCTCGAGCTTGGTCACCTCTTCGCTCATTCCTAACTGCAGCGTCCGCTCCAGAGCTAATTTGTTCGTGACCGCCCCCCGGGCTTTCAGTTGACGATCCATCTCGCTATAGCCGAAATCAAACACCGCGACCAGAGGCGAAGAGCGGAACTGCTCGCTGGCGATGGAAACCGATTCGAGACCGGTGGCCTTCCGAAACGCCCGCAGGAACTGCCGGTTGGCAATCCGCGCCTGCCGGAACACGTTCCACTTCGAAAAAATCACTGCCCAGGAAAGCAACGAGAACAGCAGCAGCAGCACCATGATGAACTTGGGCAACGGCCCCGAACTTCGAATCAAATCCCAAATACTGAGTTGGAGGAAGATGCCGCCGGTAAGGGGTAAACTCAACCAGTCTCCTTTCCTGCTCCGTTCACTATTCCCTATGATAAACCGCGGAGCGAACGATTCAGTCTAAAAACAGAATTATACCGCTCTGTTTTAGAGAATGACGCCGCAACCGGACGGAAAGACGGATGTAAATGCGTACGGCGCATCTTTCACGTAGTCGCGCGTTTTTTTTAGGCGTCCCAAGTTGTTGAAACTGCAAGTAGCTGGATCGGCCGCGGCGCATCCTGGCCGAATTTCCCGAAAAGATGCGCCGCAAACCAGATTTTCGCGAGAGGGGGCGCTTCCGAACGATTAATTGTAGCCGGTGGCGATGCGGCTCGAAGGGGTGTGAGATGAGAAGTGATTGAAAAGGCGGGGAGAAATAAATTTGCGGCCGCTGTTACTGATTGAGGTTGCTTTGCCTCGGCAGCATGATGCTTTGAAAAGCGGGTATGGCGGATGACAGCCAGTGTGTTGACTATGTAATGTTGTTCCTGAGATGATGTTGTTAGTTGATCCCGGCCTTTGATTCTGAAACCGGTGCTCTTCCGCCGGGCGATTATAGAGCGACTCTGAAGGAGATCACAAGACAACTCGGTTTTTTCGCCGCGACGCCATTGGTTGCTGAAAGGTCTCCAAAAAGCGGTGGTTTGCGTTTCGGAATGCAGGCATTCGGGAGATCTATATTGACGGGAGCTTTTGCTCGGAAAAGCCTGATCCCGGTGATATTGACGGCTACTGGGTAGAGCCGGATCCCGATGTCTACGACCGGCTCGATCCGTACTGGATCGACTTCGAATTGATCCTGGCGCCGCATGTGCGTAAGTGGAAATGGAGGATGTGGGCGGATTATGGACTGGAGTTCTTCATTCACCCAGCCATGAGCGCAAGCGCCGGCATGGCCTTCCCTGATTTCTTCCGCCAGGACCGAGAGGGCCGGCCAAGAGGAGTGATTCAGATCGAAGGTGCAGCGGATGATTAAGAGTGACGCGCAGCGCGACCGGACTGTCGCCCAAATCGACGGCTTCCGGCAAGCTTTGGCCAAAGTCAAACAGGAAGCCTCGGGCAAGCGTGCCGGCATTCTCGCCGCGAACTATCAGACGATGGTCCGCGGCCTTGAAGACCAGATTCGGGAATACAACGAACTCAAGCGCGGCGAACTCGCGATACCGAAGGTGGAGCGACTCGACGAGGTTGCGCCCTTTATCACGCGAATCCGAATTGCGAAAGGAATCTCGCAGACGGAATTGGGGCGGCGGCTCGGCGTCAGCAAACAGGTGATCAGCCGATATGAGGAGAGCGATTATCAAACGGTCGGGATGGCCAAGCTGCAAGAGATACTCGATGCGATGGGAGTAAAGGCTTTGGTAACGCTAAGCGCGTAGCGACGTGAGGGGTACCCGTGCTACCGGTGTAGTAACTTACTCGCTGAAGGGAGTAGTACCATCTGCGTTAAAGACATCTTGGCATTCGGCGACACCTGTGGCATTCTCTACTTACCAGAGGGCTGTGCTCGGAGGAGAGCCCCTTGTTGAAGCGAGGCCAGTTTTGACGCGAAGACTGGCCTCCTTTTTTTGGCCCAGCAAGTTGCGCTACGCTGTGACAAAGTAGACCAATGGACGCGCCGGACTCCACTACCGCACGGCTGACGCAACTGCGCAATGGTCTGCTCGCGCTTCACAAGGCGCTTCTCGAATCTGAGCGGGACTCGTACGAGCATTCGATTGAGCGGATCACCTCCAGCAATCAGTTCCTCGGGCTGGTGTTGAACGACCCCTGGTTCGCGTGGCTGCGCGAGCTCTCGCAACTGGTCGTCGTTATCGATGAAATTCAGGACTCAAAGGAGAAGCCACCGACCGCTGGGGATGCCGACAGTCTGGTTGCGAAGGCCCGGGCGCTGCTAGTGCCCTCGGAAACCGGCGCTGGTTTTCAAAAAGGCTATTTCGACGCGATGCAGCGCGATCCGGATGTCGTGCTGGCTCACGGCAAAATGGTGAAGATTTTGACTGCGTTAGCCCGCCAGCTTTGAAATATCGTTGTACAACACGAACGCCACTACCGCCATCAGGAACACGAACCCCAGCTTAAACACCGCTTCTTTCACGCGCAGGCTCAGATCCCGCCGCATCAGCATCTCGACGAGGAGCAGCAGGATCACGCCTCCGTCCAAAATCGGTATCGGCAGCATGTTGAAGATCGCCAGGTTGAGACTGACCATGGCCATGAGTCCGAAAAAGGCGGTTGCTCCCTCGCGGGCCGCGGCGCCCGAGGCTCGAGCGATCCCCACCGGGCCCTGCAGCGACTTCGGCGACATGCGCTGCTCGATAATGCCTCGCAAAACCTGATAGATTAAGGTCGCTGTTTTGGCATTGGTGCGCACGGATTCGTTCAGCGCCTCCGGAAAGCTCAAGCTGGTGTAAACGAAAGGCCGGTTGAGCTGCACGCCAATCATCCAGCGTTCGGCGCCATCTATCGTGCTCTTGGACGGCTGGACCACCACACTATGCTGCTGGCCGTTGCGGGAATACACCAGATCGACAGCCTTGCCGCCACCCGCATTGATCGCGTCCAACAATGTCGATGTGGAACGAATCGGCCGCCGATTCACGCTGACCAGCGTGTCCCCGGGTTGCAGGCCGACCCGGACCGCGTCCATGTTCGGGATCACCTCAGCCACTTGCACCTGGGTCTGCGGCGCCCAACCAGCAAAGCCGGTGCCTTCTTTGGGCTCGAGCGCGGGAGTGACGGTGAATCGCTCCCGTAATCCATTGCGCTCCACGAACACCGTCAGCGGGTGCTGGGCGCTGGCTCCTTCTTTGAAGAGGATGTCTTCCCAGCTTGGGTCCACGGTGTTGTCCACCTGGACGATGCGATCGCCTTCCTTGATACCGGCCTTGGCAGCCGCACTGTCCGGAACCACATACCCGACGGTGGGCGGCATATCGTTGGGCAGCTTGGGAAAGCGCACCATAAACAGGCCGGTTAAAACAGCAACGGCGAGCAGGATGTTCATGAACGGGCCGGCCACGGCAATGATCATGCGTTGCCAGCGGGGCTTCGCCATAAGGCCGCGGGAATCGTTCGCGTTCTCTTCGCCGGGTAGATCACCCGCCATCTTGACATAGCCGCCGAACAAGATCGCCGAAAAACGAAAATCGGTTTCGCCTCCGCGGAACCCAAACAGGCGAGGACCGAAGCCGAAGCTAAACGTCTCGACCCGTACATCGAAGATCCTTGCCGCCCAATAGTGTCCCAACTCGTGAATGAGAATCATCACGCCGATCAAGACGAGTAACCAGAAAATATTCTGTAAGAGAACGAAGAAAGCCATAGGATTAAGCCCTTACGGGTAAGCTTGCGTCCGGCTGGAACGCTTGAGCCGGAGCTTGAGAAAGCTCCCGGAGAATCGTTTGCGCCACCGAACGCGATTCTTCATCAATTTCGAGAACCTGCTGTACAGACGACGGGGTCCGGCTCGGGACACGTTGCATGGTTTCATCTACTACTACGGAAATGTCCGTGAAGGAGATCTTTTCGCTCAGGAAAGCCTGGACGGCTACTTCATCCGCCGCATTTAAGGTGCAAGTAGCCGACCCGCCTTGGGACTGGGCCTGATAAGCCAGTCTCAAGAGCGGGAATTTCTGCCAATCGGGCGCCGAAAACGTCCAGGACCGCGGCTGGGTCCAATCGAGCTTGGGAACCGGCGCGGCATGGCGGTCGGGGTAAGTGAGAGCATACTGTATCGGCATGCGCATGTCGGTCGCCGAAACTTGAGCGATTACGCTCCCGTCTGTGTACTCCACCATAGCATGTACTGACGATTGCGGATGAATCACTACATCGACATGCTCCGGAGCGAAATCGAAGAGCCAGCAAGCCTCGATCACTTCAAAGCCCTTGTTCATGAGGGTGGCCGAGTCAATCGTGATCCGCTGGCCCATTTTCCAGGTGGGATGGTTTAGCGCTTGGGCTGGCGTCACTGCCGCCAGGGCTTTCAGCGGTGTCTCCCGGAACGGGCCGCCCGAGGCCGTGAGAATCAAGCGCGCCACTTCGCTCCGTCTTCCGGCCCGCAGGCATTGGTGGGCCCCATTATGCTCACTATCGACAGGAATGACCTCCGTCCCTAGCTCTTGCGCTGCTTGCATGACCAATTGACCGCTGGCCACCAGTACTTCTTTATTGGCGAGCCCGATTCTTTTCCGCTTGCGGATCGCTTCGTAAGTTGCTTCAAGACCAGCCACGCCAACGATGGCCGACATCACGAAATCCGTTTCGCTGGCGGTGGAAGCAATCACCCGGGCTTTTGCTCCCCATTCCAGTTGCGGCCAGGCAGCTCGGTCCAATCCCAATTTGTCAAGACTACTTATAAGATGCCGCCGGGCTTGCTCCGATGCGACAACAGTTAGCTTGGGACGAAACCTCTCGATTTGCTGAGCCAGCAACTCCGCATTGGTTCCGGCGACGAGAGCGAAGATGGAATAGAGTTCGGGGTATCGATCCGCGACATCGAGTGTGCTCACACCGATCGACCCGGTCGAACCCAGGATGGTGAGGTTCTTCAAGCGTCTTAATTATAACTGCTTAGCCGTGATGTGTTCTAGACTTTCCTCGGTACCTGACCGCCCCAAAAAACCCTTGCGGGCGCCGGGGAGGATTGCTTCAGGGGTCTTATATGAGGTTAGTCTCGCTTTGGTGGGAGTTTGCCTCCCCGGCTTGATTCCAATATTAATATATGGAATTGCGGAATGCAACAGTTTTTTGTATTTTTAATGTTTCTTAACTTCCGTGCCAGCCCAATCTTCCATGACGCGAATGGTAGAACACATATCCTGATCCCCGTAACCCTTTGCAATAGCAGCACAAAACATCTGCTGCGTAAGGCCGGTCAGTGGCATTGGCACATCCAGCGATTGCGCTGAATCCAGGGCCAGGCTGATGTCCTTGTGCATCCATTTTGTGGAGAAGTTGGTAGTGAAGTCGCGCCGCAGGACAAAGGGCGCCTTGAAAGAGATCAGTCCGCTTTTGGCAGCGCTGTTATCGAGGATCTCCAGCATCAGGCTGGGATCGATGCCAGCCTTGGTACTCAGGACCATGCCTTCATTGAATGCTTGCATGATGTTAGCGAGAATCAGATTCTGGGTCAGCTTGGCTTGCAGGCCCTTCCCGGCGGGGCCGCAGTAGTAGAACTGCTTGCCCATTGTCTCGAAGTACGGCTTAGTTCGATTGAAAACACTCTGATCGCCGCCGATCATGAAAGTGAGCGTGGCCTTTTCAGCTCCGGGCTTGGAGCCGGTGCAGGGCGCGTCCAGAAAATGGATTCCTTTCCGTTGAAGCTGCGCGCCAATCTCCTGGCTGGCTTCGGGCGAAACGGTGCTGGCATCCGCCACCACGCTGCCGGCTTTGGCTCCCTCAATAATGCCATCCTGGCCGAGAATTACCTGCTGAGACATCGCGGTATCGCCGACGCATAAGAACATGCAGTCCGACTGCTGAGCGACCTCTTTGGGAGTAGCGCAGGCGTGGCCGCCGGCCTCTTGAGCGAGCTGGCTGGCCTTGTCATTCTTGTGCGACCAGAGGGCGACTTCGTGACCGGCGGCGATCAGGTTGCGTGCCATGGGATAGCCCATGATTCCCAAACCGAGAAACCCTAATTTGGCCATAAAACGAATGGTAGCAGGGTGATGACCCCGTGGCGCAGGTGATCTGGTCGACTGTGTTGGAGTTTCTACATTTTCAAGTGGGGCAGGTTGGGCTAACCTGCAGGCCGATTGGCAATCGGCCTCCCCCCAGAAACCGAGAATTCTCATACTGAGCAGCCACTGCCGTTCCGTGGCGACCTTCACTCACCGACGTTTGCCGCATCTGTACGAGATCTGACGGCCTATGTTTTGCACCTGGCGTCTCCACGGCAGCCTGCCGCCCAACCGCCCTTTCCCCGGCCATCTGACGTCTGGAAGGCATCAGTATGGATCGTATTCTGGATAGCGCCGCACCGGCCCACTGTACCTTCGACGTCCGGAGATCGCCAATCTGGTAGTTGAATCCATTCTCTATCACCAGCAAGGGCTGAATCACTATGAACTCCACGCCTATGTCGTGATGGCAAATCACGTACACCTTTTCACCACGCCAAGCGTCGCGGTCTCGAAGGCCATGCATTCGCTCAAGAGGTTTACTGCCTGGAAAGCCAATGAATTTCTGAAGCTTACGGGGCGGCCCTTTTAGCAAGATGAAAGTTACGACCATCTGGTGCGCAATCAAATCGAATTCGGGAAGATCGCTCATTATGGGCTGGGTTGGTTGCTACCCCCGAAGCGTTCCTCTGGTCCAGCGCCGGGGCCGATTGCCAATCGGCCCGCAGGTTAGCAACCTACCCCACTTGAAAATGCCGGCCCGACCCGCCTGCTCCGCACTTTGAGATTAGTGAATCGCAACAGCCGTTAATGCAATCAGCGCTCCGATGCCCCCTCCCACGATGGCGGTCCACCACAAGATCGGACGTTTGGTTAAAATCGCGAGCGAAGCAAAGACAATCGAGATCTCGAGGAATATCTCGCCGAAGTGCAATCGCAATGCCTGGCGGCCCTTCAGATGGCTGTCGTCTTCGAACTCCTTCGCTTTCTCCTGGATCTCGTCGGCTTCCTTTTTGTACCGCTCGATGTTCGCGCCATACTCGGCTGACTTCTCGCTTTTCGCGGTGGCCAAAACGTCGCGGGCAATCTCAGATTCATACCGCCGGCTGGTTTTGCCCTGATAATACGACCACTGATCCGACGCTCTCTGTTGGTTTACCAACTCCTCCGTCGTAAACAGATGTCCCAGAACCGATACAACGGCGAGAGCTGCCGCAATGATCGCCATCGACGCGGCCACTCTTTTCTCGAAAGATCCGCTGGCGTGCTCGGCATGCTCTCTCAATTCCTCTTCAACGCCCATGTTTTTATCCCCCTAGCTTTTGGAACTGCAATCATTGTTTCGCGGCGGCCACCTCAATGAGGGCGTTC
Organism: Bryobacteraceae bacterium; assembly: GCA_051000095.1. GTDB lineage: Bacteria > Acidobacteriota > Terriglobia > Bryobacterales > Bryobacteraceae > JBBSHP01. Next base: position 36,663 of record JBPCOQ010000230.1, read on the forward strand.
CAGAGATACTCGGTCATTCGGTAGATGGATGTTTCGAGCATCCGCTCCTGGTCGGAGTGAGGCCCGTGCAAAGCCATCTCCTTTTCATCCACGATTGGGCCGAAGCCGTAGGACTGCACCCCTTTCGCTCGCAACTGGGCCATGTCGGTAGCGCCGGTGAGCATCGAAGGAATGGTGATCGCGCCCGGAAACATTTTCTCTTGCGCATGTTCGAGCGCCAGGAACATCGCCGTATCCAGCTTCGAAGGCGTTCCGAACGGCCTCGAATCGGTGGTGCCGGGCAGGAGGTCGACGGCCGGATCGGCAATGATCTGGCGCATCTGACCGTACAGGCGATCCATGTTCTCGTCCGGCAGCGCGCGGATGTCGAGCGTCGCCTCGGCTTCCGACGGGATCACGTTCGAGCGAAATCCTCCCTTGATCATGGTGGGAACGACAGAAGTGCGGAGTATGGAATATTGGCCCGGCTCATGCTCGGCAAAGTATTTCTGAATCGATTCAGTCTTGTCGCGGCCGGCGATGTGATTGTAGCGGTACTTCTCCTCCGGGCTGCTGATCGTGGCGAGCCGCTCGAAGTAGGCGCGCGTGGTGTCATTCAGGCGCATGGGCGGCTGCCAGTTCTGGAATTTGGCAACGGCCGCGGAGAGATGGATGACGGAATTGTCCTGACGCGGGCGCGATCCATGTCCGGCTGTCCCGCGCGCGACTAAGTGTCTGTTAGACAATAACCTATCCATTTGGGCCGCTGATTGGGCGGATTTCATAGTTCCACTCGCCATGAAATGAGTCTCGATGGAGGTTGACCAGGGCGAGTTCCTTATCCGGAATCCT
>JBPCOQ010000231.1:0-12031 GCA_051000095.1 Bryobacteraceae bacterium
CACTTCCAGAAGATCATCAAAGCGACCAAAGAATACCAAGCGGCGCATCCGAAGGTACCGAAGGTACCGAAGGAGCGAAAGACCAAGAAAGATATTATAAAGGATTAACTGTACGATGTACTAGTACCAGAGCGACCGATGCCCCGATCGCAATCGACCGCCAGCGCTCGGGTTTCATAGTCCTATAGAACCACAATGCGCGTTGCCGCGCCTCGCCCTCGGGCAGGCCAAGTTGTGGAAAAAATTACTGGTTTCGAGTGTAACGTCAGCGGTAACGTCGTCTGCTGTACCCGCCGCCAAACGAACCCAGATCGATCAGGACTGCTAACAAGATCCAGATCAGATTGAGGCCGGCGAGCGGTAGTCCGTTGTTCACCATCCAGGCATAAACGACAGTGGTGACCGGTAGAAACATAAATCCAAGCAGCGGGACAAGGACTCCGTGATAAGCCCGTTCCAGGTAGTTGCTGAAGAAAAACATCAGAGCCAAGACAACCCGTGGAAACGCCAGTATGACGACCAATAGTAGACAAGGCATAAGCTACCGGGAAGAATCTTTATCTCCCCTATGATGAAATGGCCACAAGTGCGCCGGTGCTTTCCCAATCTTTGCAAGTTGATGAAAGATCCCGCCCCTTTTATGAGTCTGAGGGACCGGGTCCGGCGACACACCTTGTGCTGGCCTGCCGCGTGAGTCCGCGGGAATTCGGACATCCACTGGGGTATCGCGAACGATAACGCCGCGGACAATCATGGTTCCGGGTATGGACTCCGGAGCAGATTCCGCACGCATCTTGTCTTTGGCGCGGTCTGCGGCACCAGTCTCCGGCGGAGTCGAGACAGGCACGGGCTCACGAATGTCGTTAGCTTCGGGAGCAGCAACAGCCGGGCTGCGGGATTGAAGCACCTCCAATGTCTCCTCCGAGCTGTTATGGGCCCCATCGAACGCTTTTAAGTGAAAAATTACGTCATCCGTATAGGGTGCATATTTCACGCTGCCCTGCCGTATTTGGCTTCGTGTTAAATTCAGGTGGGTTTTGTGAGCTCCATCTTCGATTCCTAAATTGGCCTCCGGAGCTGTTTTCAGAGCGGGAGATTGCGCGTTCCAAGCCAGCTTCAGCTCATTTCCTTGTCGTTCAGCGTGTAGGCCTACAGATCGCTCTTGGTATCCGGCGCTGCTCGATGCATGCGTGGACCGAATCACCGAAAACACGTATAAAGCTAAACCAACCGCTCCTACGATCATTAGAGCGGGCAGAATGAGATGCCGCTTTTTCACCTGGATACAATATGCACTTGGAAGCCCAAACTTACGCTGTCCGGGGTACAGCCTAGTACTACCGGCAATCAGCGCTGAGCGAACGTTCCGTCACCGCCGCGGTGCGTCATCGTCCGAAATCCCGAAGCCGTCTCCTTGCCCGCATCAAACACCGCATACTCCACCCGGCCTGGTCCCGCTTGAGCCAGTTTCACGGTCTGCAGCGCGCTATTCCCGGCCGCGACTAGAACCATGCGCTTGCGATCGAGCGGATTCGCGGCAGCGAGCAGCAGCGCTTCCGTCTCAGACGCATGGCCGGTATCATTCACACGGAACATACCGCCCACGGAATCCAATCCGATGCTTTTCGCGATCATACCCAGAGCCGAGTTCGTTTCCGCGCGGCCAATAAAGATCACGTCGTGCGTCCGTAAATCATCCTCGGTCAGTTCAAAATCCTTTCGGATCGGAACAGCGCGCTCCAGCATATCGAGGTAATGTTTCTGCAGTTGCTCGGCTGCATAGCGGTTGGCGCCGGCATCGAGCGAGGTACCGTAAACCAGCATCGCCGAACCCAACCTTTCGCGAATATCGGTCACTAGGTAGAGTGGGCCGCCTGGGTCCTTCGGGAGCGTAAAGGTGGCGCCTGCCGCGTCGAGGAAAGCTTTCGCGGCAACCGGCTTCGTCGTGTTGGCCGCAAAGAAATCCGCCATCAACTGGAAGAAGCGATCGTCTCCCATACCGCGGCGCAGCGAATCGAGGAAGATCGCGCCCTTGTGCTCGGCGGCCTGAAACTCCTGGCGCGGATCCCGCGAATCATTCAACGTGACGTCGCGATACTTGGCCCAATGCGCGGCCATCGCCTTGTCGAGATCTTTCGATTCGAGATCGCGGTAGTAAGCGGCTGAACCGGCAGTCAGCCAATTGTCCGCGTCCGAGGCGGGCAGAATCCAGCCCTTCCAGAGGCGATCCTTGTAAGATTTCAAAGCGGGCGGCTTGTCCGCGGCCGGCTTACTCTCGAGGCGGACCTTCTCGTTCTCGCGGATAGAGGCCTGCAACGAATCGGATGGCTGCGCCGAGATCAAGCGGTAGCCCGACGAATACAGACCGTCGTTCTTCGCATACCCTTGCTTCTGCCATTCGGATGGTACCCACTCGCGCTGATTGGGTTTGCCGAACACCGCCCACATCATCAGGTTGGAAGCCAGGTCGGCGGTCACGACTTTGGCGTCCATCGCCGAAGAAGAAACCAGCGGAGCCGTTCGCATTGCCAGAAACGCAAACTGCTCGTCGATCTTGCCTTTGTACTGTTGGTACAGCTCCTGCCACTTCAGATCGCGGGCCATCGGAACATACGGCAGATGCTCCGGCGCGCCGTTCGGATCGGGCGCATATTCCACCCGCACTGCCAGGTCTTTGGCGTTATTGTCACCCCAGTAAAAACCCTCTGTGCCGCCGAACCACTCATTCTTCGAGCTGCGGTACAGCTTGGTTTTATTCGTACCCAGCTCAAACATCGCGACCTCGTTAGTTTTCGCGTCGCCGATCAACCACTCGTTGGTATACAGGCCGTTGTTCTTGACTCCCAAGTATTCCACAACTTTGCCGATGTCATCACCGTACTGAATCGCCTTACGCGCGCGGTAGGCCACCGGCGTGCCTTCAGCGTTAAAGGGACTCTGCCGGATGGTGGTCTCGGTGAGCACCACGCCCGCATCGTTCTGGTACCAGTCCGTCCCGCTCTCGATGCCGCCCGGATAGCTTTGCATCAGGATGCGATGTCCACTCACCGGCTTGATATCGAGCATCACGTTGGTCTGTTCCGCCAGTGTTAGCGGCCACATCGTGAGATGAGCAATTACCATCTTGCCGTCGCGGGTGGCTTTTCCGGTCGCGGCGAAGGCGCTGCAGCGAGAGGTCACCGGGACGTCGCGCATGCGGTTGTAATATTGCGGCGAGGTGAGATGCAGGCCTTCGAGGCCAGTGGGCGTCATCGGCAGCGCGCTTCGCAGCTCGCCCACCTCGACCGTGGTGTTGGCCGTGACGATATCGATCAAGTCAATACGCCGGTTGTCCCACTTTGCGCCGGCGTCCGCCGCTCCATCCGCGATCCCCTGCATCTCCTGCAGGATTTCCTTGTCGAAGCCGCGCAGAAATAGCGCGTTCGCCATGGTCCGATCCTGATTCCAGCTCGCCGATTTGGCTTGAGGATCGATATCGGCCGCGGAGCGCTCCATGTATTGGACGATCTCTTTCGCCATCAAATGTCCGTGCTGATAGCCGCGCTCATACGGTTGTCCTTCGATGTGCAGATAGATCCAACCGCCGGTTGGATAGCGATACGCCGGCCCAAAGGTCTTTACAGCGGCGCGCGCCGGCCATTCTCCCTGGCTCGAAACCTCGTCGATGCTGACGCCCTCAAACCAAGCTTTGCCGTGGAAAACGCCCCCGTTGCCGGCCGTCAGGACGATCGTGTCGGTCGCCCGGGTAGCGATGAACGGCAGCGTCAAACGCGTCCAATCGTGAGTGCCGCCCAGCGATTCCGAATGTAGATCGAACGGCATGGACCTCATCGATAACGCGGCGCCCACGGCAATGGGCGAGCGCCCGGTATCTTCGACGTGAAGATCTTCGGTGCGCACCCATCCGCTGAGCTCATAGCGCTTGCCGATCGTAAGCGTAACGGGCGCCGACCGGACACAAGCATCCGAAGCCTGGATCGGTTGCACCACCAGCGCCTTGCGATTGTTGTGCGAAACGGCAGGGTCGGTAAACGCAATGCCGCGCTCGACGGTCCAAGCCTTGCTCGAGCTATCGAAAGAGCTGTTGAAAAGGGGCGTAGCCGCAGACAGAGGGAGCGCCAAAACAAGCCAGGAGGCAATGCGGGGCATGTATCTATGAAAGCACAAAGGAAGGGTTGAATGGGCGGCTGGGTACAGCCCAAACTGGGTCGCGACCGCGCTGGCAGCATTGGCTCTCATTGCGCGACACACATGCTAGATCTTGGATCGGCTATAATCAGCGCAGTATGCGACGCTTGCAAGGAGTGTTCGTTTGCCTTGCTGTCGCTCTGAACATCCTCGTGGCCCAAAGCTGGAAACCGGGCGGCGACCCCAGACTACCTTTCGCAATGCAGCAGGCCTTCGCCCGGATTGCGAAAGGTGAGGCGACCACACCAGAGATGCGCCGGATCGCTGTGATGCTGCCGCCGGCTTCACCGCCAACCCGGCATGTCTGTTCTGTTCCGCTGTTGCAGATGCCGATAGACACTCCGGAACAATTCACCATACGTCTCGCACCGGCGCCGAAAAATGATCCTATGCCACGCGCGGTTGTGCCCGCGCCGCCATGCGAGAAGAACAACCGCTAGTGCAACAAGGCGGGCCGTTTGACGCTAAAACTAAACGTGGCTGAATGCGCGGCTGGTCCGCGCGACCGGCTGGCTGGTAGAGAGCGACCCTCGTGAAGCATTACGACGTACTTGGTCACGGCAACCAGATCTGATTTTCCTGAACTTCTCGCCAGTGGTAAGCTGTGGCTATGAAGCTCACCATTGACCTCGACCGAGAGGTCGACGGCCGCTGGATCGCTGAAGTCCCGGAACTGAATATCTTGCTCTATGCGAATTCGAAGCCGAGCGCGATTCAGCGAGCTCAGGCGGCGGCGCTGGAGATTGTTCTCGACCGTATCGCTCGCGGAGAGTTGCCTCCTGATTCCGCCAATCCTGTATTCGACGTCGCGGCGTGAGTTCTTGGCCTTCGGCGAGGGCACGGCGTATTTTCGCCGCGTTGAAGCGTCTCAATTGATGCAGGCGCGACTGGAGATGGGCAGCCATATCTTGTGATGGAGTTCGTCGAGGACGCCCTGCCCATTGATATGTATTGCCGGGAGCAAGGGTTGTCACTCAAGGAATGCCTGGAACTCTTTGAGAAGGCGGGCGAAGCCGTGGCCTATGCTCACCAGAAGGGCGTTGTGCATCGGGATCTAAAGCCGGCAAACATTCTGGTGACCAGAGATGCGAAGCCGCATTTATTCGATTTCGGCTTGGCCAAGATCCTGGATCCGATCCACCGCTCCATTGATCGCGCGGCCCCCAGCACCAACGTTTTCGTCGGAACTGAGCGTTACTTCAGCCCTGAACAGGCCGCCGCGAGCCGATTGATACGAGAACCGACATCTATTCACTCGGCGTAATCCTGTACGAGCTACTGACCGGCAGGGACCCATACGATCTCGATCGTCGGGTGAGCGAGCGGATGGAGGCCGTCATTTGCACAGTAACGCCTGTACTACTAAATCTTCGTTTCTTTGCGCGGCGCGACGATTTCGCAACTGTAGCGCAGAGAGTCTTGCTGTCTACGTCCAGCCGCGGTTGCAGGCGACCCAAAACACCGGGTCGCCCGGCAGGCGGCAAAGCCCGACCGCCTGCCCCACAGTTTGCGGCAAAGCCGCGCTGTGCTACCTAGCCGGCGGCGGCGTGAATTGGCAGGCGACCTGGATGCCATTCTCCTAATGGCCTTGCGAAAGGAGCCTGAACGAAGATATCGCACCGTCGGGGAGTTTAGCGCCAATATTCGGCGACATCTGAACAAACTGCCTGTCAGGGCGCGGCCCGACTCCTTCTCGTACAGGACGGCCCGGTTCATTCGCCGCAACAAAACCCCGATTTCAGGAGGCATCCTGGGATTATTCATTGCAGTCGCGGCTGGAAGCAGCTTATATTCGCAAAACCGAAACCGCATCGTTATGCGATTGCGGGCGCCAGTGGTCCTGAATCGGCTTACAAAGTGGATGATTATCTTTACTTGAAGTTGAACGGACACCCAGTGGGGTACGGCAAGTTCACTTCGTGTGGCCCGCCTGGGTCGCCTGGGTCGCCGTCCGAGTGTGTCGAGTCGTCCAGGGTCGTTTTCTCAGGCGCCGCTGGAGACCAACTCGAAGTGGTCGCCTATGATTTAGGGGGCGGATATCTGCTGAGCGAACTATGGCTTTACAAAGAGAATAAGCCCGTCCGGAAGCTGACGGATGAGATCAAGCCTTGTCAAACCATTCCGTGCTCATGGGACAAATGGCGGCCTGAACCGAAGATTTTCTTTGGGCGGACTTTCTCGTTACCATGATCTTCCACGCAAGACCTCAGCTAAACTAAAGCTATGCACGCCACCACCACGGGCCTCCGCTCGCCCGTGGACCGGTTCTTCGAGTTTTCGCTCCTCGGTCTCCTGACCAGCGGCTACCTCGCCGTAGTCGGATCCGGGTATCTCGATACACCCACCGTGCTCCTCACTGCCGCTGCGCTGCTGTTGCGCGGCCTCCTGGTCTCGGGCTTGATCCAATACAGGATTCCGCCGGGCGTTATCGCCGCGGTCACGCTTGGCTACATGGGCTTCTACCCAGTCGATTACGCGTTCGTCTCCCGAGCGTTCCTGCCCGCCACCGTGCACTTAGTGTTCTTCATCGCCATCGTCAAAATCCTCACAGCCACTACCAATCGCGACTACATCTTCGTAAAGCTGATCGCTTTTATGGAGCTGCTGGCCGCCTGCGTGCTCTCCTCCAGCATCAACTTCTTCCTGTTTCTCGCGCTCTTTCTGCTGCTTGGCGTGGCCACTTTTGCCAGCTCCGAAATCCGGCGCTCGGCGCAGACGCTCGGCGCCGCGCGGGCTGCCACGCCGCGCGTCTCGTTCCGCCTGGCGAGCGCGACCCTGTTCGTCTCGACCGGCATTCTCTTGCTGACCGGGGCACTGTTTTTCCTGCTGCCGCGAACCGCCCGCGCCGCGTTCCAGCATCTGCTCTCGCACCGCTATCACATCGCCGGCTTTTCCAATGAGATCTCGCTCGGCGAGATCGGCGAAATCAAAAAGCAGGACACGCCGGTCATGCATGTCAAGATGGATCCGGGGCAGGAGCGCCTTCCCGTGCTGCGCTGGCGAGGCTCCGCCCTGGCGCAGTTCGATGGCCGCCGCTGGTACAACACGCGTTGGCGTGGCGATGTTCTGCGCCCCAATTCCAGCGGCCAGTTGCGCCTGTCGGGCTGGCGTCCAGACAAAGGCATTTCGTATGCCGTCCACCTCAACGATGTGTCGCTCGACGGCATCCTGTTCTTTGCCGGAACGCCGCAGTCTCTGCATATTGACGCCCCTCTGATTCTGCGTACGCCGGTGGATAGCTATCGCCTAATTTCCGGCGGCTCCACCTATCTCAATTACGAGGTCTTCAGTTATCTCGATCCGTCCGGGCCGGATCCGGCAGGCCGGACCGGCGATCCCGCTCCCGCCTTATCAACCGAAGACCGCAGCCTGTATCTCCGCCTGCCTTCGCTCGATCCTCGTATTTCAACTCTCACACAATCGATTTCCGCGATAGCGAAGTCGCCGGATGAAAAGGCGCGCGTTATCGAGAGCTACTTGCGGAGGACTTATCAATACACGCTCGAGCTGCCCCAAACCGAGGCCGCCGATCCGATCGCCAATTTTCTTTTTCGCCGCCGAAAAGGCCATTGCGAGTACTTCGCGTCGTCCATGGCAGTGATGCTGAGAACCATCGGCATTCCTTCGCGCGTCGTCACCGGATTCCTGGGCGGCCTCTACAACCCGATCAGCGGCTGGCAGGTGATCCGGGCTTCGGATGCGCATAGCTGGGTGGAGGCCTACATTCCACATCTGGGTTGGACCACGTTCGATCCAACGCCCCCGGACCCCCATCCTCCGGCGCCATCGGTTTTCAGCCGTCTGGGTCTGTATGTGGATGCCGCGGAGGTCTTCTGGCAGGACTGGGTGATCAACTACAACCTCGACCGCCAGTTGGTGCTGGCGTCGCAAATGGAGCAGTCCGGCCACAATCTTCGGATGAGTTGGATCGACGACCTCACAAGCCCCTGGCCGTCCTGGAAATCGAAGGCGGCGTCCGATTTCGGCTCGGTCTATGGAATTCTGGCTATCCCTGCCTTGGTGGTGGTGATCTTGCTTGCCCGGTACGGCGCCCGCGGACGGCGGTGGTGGCACACACGCCTGCGTATTCGCAAGCTAAAACGCGGCCAGGTACATCGCACCGATGCGACGATGCTGTACGAGCGCATGCTGAAAGCGCTTCGTCGCCGCGGCATCGAAAAACCAGACTGGCTGACGCCCTCTGAATTCGCACGGGTAGTGGGTGAACCTGCGCTGTCGATCCTCGTGGCTGACATCACCTTGGCCTACAACGAGCTGCGATTCGGCGGCAAACCCGAAGCCGGCGTTCGCATGATGGCGATGCTGAGCCGGCTCGAATCATCTGCCATCTGAAGCTTTACCGGGCGCGAGCGTGATGTTCGTCACCACAGTGCGTGGCGGTACGGCTGTCGTAAGCATCAGTCGCAAGTGCCGCTCGCCCGTCACCTGAATCGGTGAATCGGGAACGATGTATTCCTGGCCGGCCATCACGTTCAGACTGGATTGCAATTCGCCCGAAATCTGGCTTGCTACGGTCAACGACCCGGAGATCTGCGGCCGGACCGCTAACCGCACGATATCCCCGCGCCGTAACCGCTCACCTGGCATCAGGGCCGCGAATTCTCCATCCGCGCCGCGCTTCCATACAGAGTACGGAATCGCGTCCCCTTCCGCTTTCTGAAACACCGCGCCTTCACTCGCTCGAAAGGCGGTAGATCTTGCCATCCGGGGCGCTGGCGCTTGCGCGGGAGCAACCTGGATATTCGTGGCTTGATCGGCATTCCGCGCCTGAGGCACGGTCCGGCGCTTGAGTGGCCTGGGTGTGGTGGCGGGCGTCGGCGCGGGCGCCGCGGGAATCGTAACAGGGATGAGACTCTTCAATTCCGCGACATTGCCCGGCGGCGAGTACTGCGTTCTCGACAAGCTCACCACCAGCACCACCGCGCACGCCACGGCGGCAGTTCCCGCCAGTCCCCACACTAAACCTTGCGCAAACCATGGCTTTGCGCGCTGGACGGCGGGCTGCTGTAAAGCGCGCGCGATCGCTTGCCGGGAATCGGCATCCGCCAGCAGATCCCGCAAGGCTTCCTCGTCCTGCAAAGCGTTGAAGAGCTCCTGATCATCTAGCGCCGCTTCGAACAGAGACTCGCGCTCGGCCTCCGTGAGTGTGTTGGTGGCGTATCCGCCCAGCAGTCTTTCGATACGCGGGTCTCTCATCGCGTCTTCTCCCACCGTCCGCCCATCAAGTCGAGCAGTTGCTTGCGGCAGCGGAAATCCCAGGCGTAGACCGTATTGATAGACGCCGCGCCCAGCATACTCTGAATGTCACCAAAGCTCTTGCCTGCCAGTTTGAGAGCAAACATCTTGCGGCAACGCTCTCCCATCTGCGCAATCGCCCGGATCAGGCGCTCCCGCATCTCCGCCCGCTCCGCCGCCACAGCCGGATCGGCCGAGCCGTCTGCGATCTGGATGGTATCCAGCGAAACCCGCGCGTACTCGCCACGCCGGACCGACTTGCGCCGCAGCGCCAGCATCTTGAACCTCACAATCCGCAAGGCGAGAGGCAGCAACTCTTCCAGGCGATCGACCTGAGGATATTTTTCATGCAGCAAAACCAGCGTGTCCTGCGCGAGGTCTTCGGCAGCATCTCTCTGGATTCTAGATGCCGCGAAACCCACGATCCTTTCGCGCAGCTTACCGAGCGCCACGTCACTCTGTTGGCCAACGCCGCTGTGTCCAACCTTCTTCATTTGGGACATGTTTCAGCGAGAGCGACGTAGAGATACTTCAACTGGCTCCCGGCGGGGACAAGCTGAAGCATGTGCTACGTCCAGGCCAACGCCTTAGCGATGGGTTTCTGGAAAGCAGCAATTGGAATCACGTGGTGTCCCTTCCTATACTAAAAGAATATGCGCTGGGTGCTACCCGTGATCGCAGCCTGTCTCGCGCTGGCGGCCGATCTCGATGACTTGCATCGCGCCGCCCGAAGCGGCAATCTCGATCGTCTCCGGGTTCTCCTCGATCAAGGCTCCAACGTAAACTCTCCCGGGCCTTTGGGGGGAACGGCGCTCCACGATGCCGCTTGGGCAGGCGAAACCGGCGCCGTACTCCTGCTTCTCAATCGGGGCGCCGACGTGAATGCCCGCCATTCCGAGGCAGGCTCAACGCCCTTGCATTACGCCATCAGCACCAACCATCTCCAGATCGCCGAGCTTTTGCTGGCCCACCACGCCGACCCGCGGGCCAAAGATCGTTCCGGCTCGACGCCACTGCACCTGGCCGCCAGCCGCGGCTCCGCTCCGATGGTGACCCTCCTGCTCGTGCACGGAGCGCAGGTGAACGCCAAAGACGCAAACGGCAGCACTCCCCTTGATGAAGCGGTTTGGAAAGGGTACGCCGAAATAGTCCAGGTTCTGATCGCTCATGGGGCGGACTTCAAATCAAAGAATGCTGAATCCGGAATGACCGCGCTCCACGAAGCCGCGGTAAAGGGGCGCCTTGAGGTCGTCAGCGTGCTGCTAACTGCCGGCGCGGACGTAAGCTCTCGCGACAACTCCGGCGCCACGCCGCTCGATGAAGCGCTGCATTATGGGCAGACGAAAGTAGTCGAAGCCTTACTCGCCAAGGGCGCCCCGTCCAATTCGAGCGCGCTTCGGGATGCGATCCTGCGCGGCCGGATCGACGTGGTCAACCTGCTGCTCGAGAAAGGCGCCGATGCAAACGCGCTCAGCGCGGAGGGCGCCTCGCCTCTCGACGACGCGTGCTTGAAAGGGCACAAGGAGATCGCCGGCCTGCTTCTCTCGCATGGAGCCAGGGTCAACCAGAGTAATCGATCCGGGAGCACGGCTCTGCATGATGCCGCCCTGGGCGGGAATCGGGAAGTAGTGCAGTTACTGCTCGACCACGGCGCCGAGATCGACGATCGCGACGCGGACGGCGCGACGCCGCTCTATTACGCCGCATCCCTGGGGCGGTTGAAGGTGGTCGATCTGCTCTTGAAGCGAGGCGCCGACCAAAGTCTCAAAAACCGCCGCGGCTCAGGACCACTTGAAGCCGCCGTCGAAAACAACCAACCCGAAGCGGCAGACCTGCTCCGCCAGCACGCCAATCCTTGAACGCAGGTGGGCAGTCACATAACCGGCAAGTTTATTTTTCGTCCTTTCTTTACCTATAGTTCTGAATAGATTGCACTTCGCCGGCATCGAGGTGGCGACGTGGCGTGTTTCAATCAGACCGGGAGTGAGTGTACCGGTCTGGACAAAGCAAAGCATTTTATTATGAGCATCTCTCCTGAGTTGTATTCCAAAATTAACGAAAAGGCCGAGACGATGAACATTGCCCTCGACACGACGGTGGTTGACCTTACTCGTCTGGGACTGGAAGCGGAAAACCGGCGTGAAGAAGAGCTTGCAACCTGATTGCACAATCCCACCAATCCGACGATCCTGAACTCAAACAGGCGCTGGGGGACAAGTCAGGACGAATGATCTTCAGCCAGTGAAGCTCGCTGAATGGCGCACGAAACGGCTAGGGGCTGGTCTCTCTGAAGCAACCGCCCGGCGGACTCTATTACGTGCAAACTACCGTCCTCCCAACCCCATCTTGGTCCAGATGTACCTGAAAACGAAAGACTTCCGGCCTTGCGCAGAGCCGCATACAAATTCGCCAAACTAGTGTCCGCCTACCCCGGCGGGAGCAAGCTCTCCGGAAACCCATCGCTAAGTGTCTGTTAGACAATAACCTATCCATTTGGGCCGCTGATTGGGCGGATTTCATAGTTCCACTCGCCATGAAATGAGTCTCGATGGAGGTTGACCAGGGCGAGTTCCTTATCCGGAATCCT
>JBPCOQ010000033.1:0-14735 GCA_051000095.1 Bryobacteraceae bacterium
AATCCACAACGGCTGGGAAGACGAACAACGCTCCTTCGATTCCACCTGCCGGAAGTTCCACCGTTTCCTCACTCAGCCCCAGCGCTGAGGGGCACACTTACCCACAGATTCCCCAGACGAGCCAAAATATATTGAACGCGGATACAGTTTTCTCTTGCTTTACAAATTAAAACTGAGTTACTCTCATCTAGTCCAGGACTAGAGTAGTAATTACCCGGAATATAACCAATGGGCGTACGTCGGGCGTTTTTCCGATTTAAAGGTGAAGATATGCGCAAATATACCTTGGTGATAATGGCGTTACTCCTGATCCCGTTATTGGGTGCGCAGGTCGCTCCGAATACCGCCAGCATCGCCGGAATTACTCGCAATGAAATCGGAGCTCCCGTGCAGGCCAGCCTGACGGCCATCTCGGGCGCTTTCATCCAACGCGCTCTGGCGGCCACCAACGGCACGTTCCAATTCAACCAACTGCGGGCTGGCGCCTATGTAATCTGCGGAGTCGAATTGCCCGCTGCGGTTACCACTGGGCCCGACGATCAGGCCCTGAACTCCTGCTTGTGGCTGGATTCCACCTATTCCAAGTTCACGGTGGCCGCCGGGCAGGCTTTGAGCGGGGTGGCGGTCACCCTGAAACGGGGCCGCCGCCTCACCATCCGCGTGAATGATCCGGCTAAGCTGCTGCCGGCCAAGGTGGGGCAGCATTCTGGTAACGAGATGGCGCTGCGGATCGCGGGTCCGTCGGCGATTGTGCATCGCATTCCCATTGTGGCCGAGGACGCCGCGGGGAGAACGCACGCGCTGGTGATTCCGTACAATCAGCCGCACAAGCTATCGATTCAGAGTAGCGCCTTCACGCTCTCAGGCCAGAACCTTGCGATTGCGGCTGTGCCGGTGAACGTGCAATTTGCGCACGGCGATCCGGAGAAGATCCTGGTGGTGAATGTGTTAGCGAAGGTGGGCAAATGAGGTGGATCTGGTTGCTGGCCACGCTGGCCTTTATTCCGGGTGCCCAAGCCCAGTTGCTTCTCAACACGGTACCGCCCTGCCGGATGGTGGATACCCGGCCGGAACAGGGCAAGCCATCGCCATACGGCCCGCCCAATCTGTCTGCCAACATCGAGCGCGACTTCCCTCTGACGGGGGCGGGACCGTGCTATCTTCCGCAATCGGCCGGGGCCTTTTCGCTGAACGTCACGCTGGTTCCTTTCGGGCCGGTGAACTCGCTGGGTGTGTGGCCCGCGGGCCAGCCGAACTTGGGACTCTCCACGCTGGAGGCACCCACCGGCAATACGGCACGTACGCAAGCGTATTACTGCCAATGCAGTGCTGGCCCCGGCGGGCGTGAGTGGCTCGATCGCGATGAACTCGAGCAATGACATCCATGCGATTGTCGATGTGAACGGGTACTTCTCGACAGCAGGGTTGACGTTCTACCCGCTAACTCCGTGCCGGGTCGTAGATACGAGGGCGGGGTATGGCAAAGATGGGACTCCGTTCGGTCCACCCAGCCTGAGTACCACGGCGCGGATCTTTCCGGTCTCCTCGTCGTCGTGTGGAATCCCGAGCAACGCGCAGGCGTATTCCTTCAATGTGACGGCGGTGCCGCAGGGGCCGCTCGGGTATCTGAGCATCTGGCCGGCGAACCAGCCATATCCCTATGTGTCCACGCTGAATGCGCTGGATGGAGGGGTGACGGCCAATGCGGCGATTGTTCCGGCGGGAGACGGTCGGGTGCAGGTGGTGGCGGGGAATCCCACCGACCTGATTATTGATGTCAATGGGTACTTTGCGCCGCCACCCGGCGGGATGTATTTCTACCCGATTCCGCCTTGCCGGGTGGTGGATACGCGGGCCACCGGCGCGTTGCAGGCCTATGTGCAGCAGGATTTCGCGATGACCAGCGGGCGGTGTCCGATACCGGGCTCGGCGCAGGCCTATTCGTTGAATGCGACGGCGTTGCCGCAAGGCGGGCCGCTGGGTTTTTTGAGCATCTGGCCGGCGGGGCAGCCGTATCCGCATGTATCGACGCTCAACTCGTACTTTGGGAACGTGACATCGAATGCGGCGGTAGTGCCGGCCGGGACCAATGGGAATATCACGATGTGGGGCGGCAATCCCACGCATGTGCTGCTGGATGCGAACGGCTACTTCAGCTACAGCTCGAATGAAGGCAATTATGTGGGGGTGAGCGGGGCGGTGGTATCGAGCGGCGGGCCGGGGACGGCGCAGCAGTTTGTGGTGCACTATACGAGCCCGGGCGGGGCTGGCGATGTGGCGTATGGGCAGATGCTGTTCACGACCGATCCAAGCGGGCCGAATGGGAGCAATGCGTGCCAGATCGAGTGGATGCCAGGTCCCAGGGTCTTGGATGTGGTGAGTCCGAATGGAAGCGTGGACGGCTATTTTTCGCAGCAGCCGAGTCCGTTGGCGAACAGCTCCTGTTCGGTGCAAGCCATTAGTTCGACGCTGGCAACAACCGGTAGTGGATACGATGTAATGGTCTCGGTGATTTTTGGCGGTGGGTTCTCGAGTTCAGCGCCAATCTATGCGTATGCGTATGGGGAGAATGGGAGCGGGTTGTCGGGGCCTTGGGCGTATCTCACGTCTTGGAGGCAGACTATTTCAGATCCGCTCCAGGATTTCATACACTGCGTTAGCGCAAGTGGGAGCGGTTCATGCCTCCCTCTGCCCGGAGGCACCTACACTCTGGCGGATCCTATCGTGATTGGCCGGTCGGGTATCACCGTCCAGGGCAGCACCGACCCCGCTAACAAGACGCTTCTCGTACGCAGCCATGACCTGACGGTTCCGATGATGCAGGTGGGCGATGATCATGGCAACCACAATACGGTTCCGCTTACCGGTGTAACGATTCAAAACCTGACGTTCTGTGGCGCCAGCACGCAGCGGCAGGGGGATCCCAGCAATCCATGTCCAGGAACCCAAGCGCAGACGGCCTGCGAAGCCCAGGGAGGTTGCGATCCTGATCTGTTCATCACGAATACCGCGCCTGGCCAAAGTTGGGCCAGTTCTCCGGGGGCGCCTTTCAACAACACGGGCCCTTATAATGTAACGATTATGAACTGCCGGTTTGAGGATTCGGTTGACGGGCACCCCATCTTTATCGCTCCGATTGGCGTTGGCCAGATGGTGAACGACGTAAATATAAATAACAATGTGATTTCCGCCGGAGGAGTGCAGATCGGCGCTTTCAACATCGCTACGAATTATGGCGATTACACACAGTGCGACAACTGGCAGACGATTCACGGGACCGTCTTTGCGGACGCTCTTAATGCCGGCACTCCCCGGAATATCCGATTTGACACTAACACCTTTTACGGGACCGAGGGTCTAGTCAGCGGGTTCGGGCGATACGTGGGCATTTACAACAACACCATCAACGGCTATCACCGGACCACCATGACCGGGGGAGGGGCTCTTGAGCAGGAAATATGCAGTGACCAGGTGAAGATTACCGGCAACACGCTCAGGGGTAACTGGCAACCCGGGGAGACCCGGACCTCGGGCATGGAGTTGTACTCGCGCAACTTGACGGTGAGTGATAACACTGTTTCCGGCTTCTCGGAAGAAGGTATTGGGTTGCTTTAGCGTTAATAATGCGTCTGTTACCGGAAATACACTCTATGACAACGATCGCTTTGGTCAAGGGAATAGCGATCAAGGGAATGGCGATATTGTTATCGCCACCCGCTTCCCGGGCAACGCCAACTGTCATCCCGGTAGTAATGCTGTTCCGTGCGACGCGATGAGGGATGTTCAAGGCGTGACGGTTCAGGACAACACTAGTTCCAACGCGCGGTACGGGATTAACCTGCCCGGCAGCAGCGACGGAAGTACGAATAACGTCGGAATTAACGCGATCTCAGGTAACAGGCTGAATGCCCCAACAGCGGTGGTTGTCGATCAGCATGTCACCGTGAACACGTATGCGATCAGCCCAGTCCCGTCCCAAGTGGCGTCATCCGAACCGGAAACGATTGCCGTGTTTCCACAAGGGAACGCGCCGCTCGGTGTCGCCCTCGGGACGCCATGCACCGCATACGTTCCTAACACCGCGCCCCCTGTTTGCTCGGCATACTCAAACCGTGGGACCTTCCAGTTCGGCGCGAACGATCCTGGAGGGGCGTACAACGTTAACTACATCGAAGTATTTCTCAGCACCGGCACAGGGTTCGACGTCAGAGGACCGGGTGCTAGTGGTCCGTTCGTCAACGCACCGTTCTGCCACCTCCTCTACGTTCCGCCGCAGCAAGCAGGCACAAATGGCGTGATTTATCTCGATCAGGTCACACAAGCGGATCCGGCCTCGTACATGCCCAATTTCTCGACGAGCTCGGCAATCGGTTCAGGGGCGCCCCTAAGCAATTCCGCCTGCACGATTTACGCGGCAAGTTCCCGTGACATTCACTATAGTTTGAACGATGCTGTTCTCGACCTGGATATCCAGTTTGCCCAGAACGGGACGTACTACATGTACGAATTTACTAACAATAATGTCAATGCTCATAGCTCGGGCAACGGATTTGGTGGTGGTTTTTGGTCGCTTTGGGGCTACTGGCATGTAGGTCCCGTTCAATAGGGAAACAAAAATGAACACTGCACATTTTGCACTTGTATTCGCGGGCGCCTGCACGAGTTTGTGCATTGCTCAGGTAACTCAGGTAAGCGAGGCTGTTGGAGTAATCAGCGGAACCGTGAAAGGCGCCGACGGAAGCCCAGTCGCTTCCGGACTGGTGAGCGTTTCCAGGATTGCCGATACTGCCAAATCAAAACTCCGTAGGATATCCGGAGCGGCGGCGACCGTCCCGAATGGTTCTTTCCGCCTTCCTTCTCTCGACAGTGGTACTTACCGCATCTGCGTTCAGGTACCAGGCACGGCATGGATCGACCCCTGTGAGTGGGGGCCGGGAGGCCGGACCGTGGCGCTGCCCTCCGGCCAAGCCCTATCGAGCGTTAACCTGGTCCTTAACAAAGGCGCAATCGTAACCCTACGCGTGACCGATCCCCGCCAGTTGCTTTCCATGCACGAAGGGAAGACGCCGGGCGCTCACTTATTGCTCGGCGTTAGCACGGATGCCTTGTCGTTCCGAATGGCTTCCTTGGTTTCGCAGGATACAGGCGGGCGAAACTATCAGCTCCTGATTCCGTTCGACCGGAAGGTCAACATCGCGGTATCTAGCGCCTTCTTTCGACTGCTGGATACGAATGGAATCGCGCTACCGAAATCGGGAAGCGTGATCCCAGTCATTGTTCCGTCGGGCCAGCAGGCCCCGACCCTGCTACTTAGCGTTATCGGTGTAGGCAGTCCTTAGATTCAGGAGTACCCGTGTTCACACGTGTTTGGCCTTTTTTAATCACGGCTATAGCGGCTTTCGCCCAGCCCGCGAATCCGCCGCGATTGGGCTACGCAACCTATATCGGCACAGCGGGATCGTATCTCTATGGTCTCGCCGTGGATCAGTCGGGTAATGCTTATGTCACTGGAGCATTGGGATGTGCATCTCTTACCAAACTCAATCCGACCGGTACTGCAGTCGTCTGGTCCGTTTGTTTACCGGTAAGTCAGGTGAACTCGGTAGCAGTGGATGCCGCTAGCTACGTTTACGTGGCGGGCAGTACTCAGGCATCGTCCAACGTTTTCCCCACGTCGACGATCATAAAGCTAAGTCCGGATGCGAAGCAAACCATTTACACAGCATCCATGGTTGGCGCGTATGCAGCCAAGCTCGTTCTGGACCAAACCGGGAATGTCTACCTCACGGGATTGGCCGACAAGACGTTTACACCGACGCGCGGCGCATACCTTACAACCGGCGGGTATTCTTTCGCCGCGAAGCTAAGTACCCTCGGGACCGTGGAATATGCGACGTACCTGGATTTCACCTCCACTTACGGTCTAAATGGCGACATAGCAGTCGACAGTCGGGGCCAAGCTTGGGTCGTGGGAACGAGCTGTCCCGCTTTTGCTCCATCTAACTGCGATATTTTCAGCTACGGTACCGCAAACGCCATTCGTAAACTCGACGCCAAAGGTGCGACTGTGCTGGTGAGTAAGACCTTCGGTGGCGGCGCCGGTGCAGACCATGGGCCCGCCTTCTTCGACTCGGCATTGGGCACTGCCGTTGACGCAACAGATTCGGTTTGGGTAGTGGGGAGGACGGAATCCGCCTCAGTACCGACCACTCCAGGCGCGCTTCAGCCTCAGGGCCCCCCAGGCGCTCGCGAGGGGTCCCTAAGCAAGTCAATCGGTTATACCGTGAAGCTCTCATCTTCGGGCGATCTTCTGTACGGGACCTATCTGGGAACGCAAGCTCCGGACGGCACTGAGATCACCTCCGTCACGGTGGATAACCAAAGCAGGCCATACTTTCCACTCGTAACGGATTTCCGAGACACCATATACGCGTCGAGCACAATCATGGCCTTGACCGCCGATGGCTCCAGCGTGGTCCTCTCAACCCACCTGCCGGGTTTGACGCTCAACATCGCACTTGATGGAAAAGGGGGCCTGTACGTTAACGGGGATACTTCGAAAATGATTTTTCTAACGACGCCGGGCGCCTATCAGCAGTTCTTTCCGGGCGGATCCCTTTCCGGCTTCGTCGCCAAGTTCGATCTGACGACCGTCTCACCACCACGGCTATTATCGGTGGCTAATGCAGCCAGCTTTAATGAACTCTATAACCGGGAGGCCCAAGGGGTGATCGCGCCCGGCGAGATTGTCACGCTCTTCGGCAGAGGCTTTCCGCCCAACCCGAAGGTGACCTTCGATGCATATGCCGCCCCGGTCCTCTATGCGGACGCCAATCAGATCAACGCGGTGGTTCCGTTTGAGGTCAGCGCTCCGAGCACCGTGGTTTCCGTCCAGGGCGCCGACGGACAGTTCACCCTGCCGGTGTGGCCCGCTGTACCCGCGCTATTCACTTCGAATGGCAGTGGGTTCGGTGCAGTGGCGGCGCTGAACGAGGACGGCAGCGTGAATTCGACCAGCAATCCCGCCAAGGCTGGTTCCATCGTCAGCGTTTACATGACCGGACTCGGCGCCATGACACCGCCGATCGGCGACGGCGAACTCGGACCTCTTCAGCCTCCCTTTCCCGCCCCAATCCTCGGGGTTGGAGCGACGGTGAACGGCGTGGTTACACCTATCTTATTCGCCGGGCAGGCTCCGGGATTGATCGCGGGCGCGGTTCAGGTGAACGTGCGAATCCCCGCCGGCACAGCGAGCGGGAATGCGTTCCTGATCGTTTATGTCGGGAATTACCGGAGCCAGCTTGGGCTAACGAGCATTGCCGTGCAGTAGGACAACTGCTTGCCCGCCGGACTGAGCTTGTCCACGCGCCAGTGGGCTTGCAGAGGAAAGTGATGTTCCTCGATCAGGCGCGCTGCCTGCTGGATTGCTTTGGCCCGGTTCACCCACCCGAGCGGCAAGCGCTCTCCACGCCCCAGAAAAATGGTTTCGGCCACGGAAAGGTGCGGCGCGAGCAGAGATTCCTGATGCACCATCGCGATCCCGTTCGTGCACTTCGCCCGCATTCGCTTCCAAATTGCCGGAGCGGAGGGCGGCTACACCGCCGAAGCGCTTTTGGATTGCCTTGAGCTGTAGGAGCATCGTCCGGTTATTCCGTTTCTATCGATCAGGAGACTTTCAATCCTACCGCCTCGGCTAGTTTTGCCTGATGGGTGTCAAACGTCCAAAAATGGGCCGCTTTGAGTTCCAGAGCCACGGCCACATGGAGGCTATCCAGCGTTCTGGCGCCCAGACGAGCCCCCTTGCCACGGGCCAGTCCAACGCAGGTTTCGAAGGCCATCTCAGGCAGGCTCGCTTCTGCCCACAACCCGATTTTACGATCATGGTCGAAATCTCTGTGCACCTGCTGAGACTCGCGGGCTGAGATCTTGCCTTGAAACACGTGCTGCGCGATGGCATGCGCCCACTCGGCTCGATGCAAAGGTGTCAGCCAGATTCGAGGGCGCTCCGATACGCGGCGCTGAGCCTCCTCGGAGTGAATATCCGTGAGATAGAGCGACACGAAAAAACTTGTGTCGGCGTAGATGTTCAATAGCGCCCGCGTTCCTTTATCACCAGATCCGCACCCGGCAATACACGTTTTCCGAAGATTTTCTTCGCGCGGTTTGCGAAATTGGGCCACGTGGGAGGCTCGCCGGGCGAGCTTTCAGGAACGATGCGGCCAAGGACGCGATCTCTCTCTCGAAGTTCCACGACCTTACCTGCCTGTAGCCAAGCCTTGAGCTGGCGCGTATCGCGCAATTGACGGATATTCACCGACGGCATCAAGAACACTGTGCCACACTTTGTGCCACAACGTCAATGTAGCTTTGTGCCATCGAACTCGGCGAGATCATCCAGCGAATGGGATGCCGGGACGCGTGAGTGGCTGGCGCGGCGTTGTGGAGAATTATTCGACTTATCGCTGTCCCGAGCCGAGATACACTGGGAGCGCCCGCTTCAATCCTGGAGGTCACAATGCGCGTTCTGCGCCTGGTGTTTGTTTCCCTGACTCTTGTTTACGGTCAGTCCGATTCCGAGAACCGGTCGAAGCCTGCCACGAAATCCGGCGAGACGATCCCGGTCGGTGAAACCGATTTACGAGTGGTCCGTCGTGGGGAACAGATCCTAAGCGATGAAACAAAGTGGAATCGCAAAGACAATCGCGTTTGCCCGGAAAACGCGACCACATGGAGCCTATATTGTGCTTTATATAAGGCCAGCGTTGAAATTAACGGGAAGTTCGATCACCGTCTCGGCGCTCTCGAAGAGGTGCGCCGGAATGTGGAGCAGGCATCGAAAGGCAAGAACTACAACCACCGCTTGATGGGATATAACAACGATCCATCTACAAAGTTTGCGGATATTCTGAAAGTGCTCAGAACAAGCGAGAAGACAATCGCGGCGCGGCTGACACCTTAGAGCGGGTCACCTCCCGGCCCATTTCCAGTTACGAATCTCGGGCATGTCCTCGCCGTAGCGATTCACGTATTGGCGGTGTTCGATCAGCTTGTCTCGCAGGAATTGTTTGAAGTGCGCGCCGGTATTCTGCAGTTTCGGTACCCGGTCCACGACATCGCCGGCCAGGTGAAACCGATCCAGGTCATTCAGCACCGTCATATCGAACGGCGTGGTCGTTGTGCCCTCCTCTTTATAACCGCGAACATGCAAATTCTCATGATTCCTTCGACGGTAGGTGAGCGTGTGAATCAGAGACGGATAGCCATGGAAAGCAAAGATCACGGGCTTGTCGGTAGTGAAGATCGAGTCGAACTCCCATTCCGACAAGCCGTGCGGATGTTCACTGGCGGGCTCGAGCACCATGAGATCGACTACGTTCACGAAGCGAATCTTCAGATCGGGGACATGGGTTCTGAGCAATTCGATGGCGGCCAGCGCCTCGAGCGTTGGAACGTCGCCCGCGCACGCCATCACCACATCGGGCTCGCCTCCCCGGTCGTTGCTGGCCCATTCCCAAAGCCCAATGCCTGCCGTGCAATGCTTCACCGCGGCATCCATGTCGAGCCACTGAGGCGCCGGCTGCTTCCCTGCCACAATCACGTTCACGTAATTGCGGCTGCGCAAGCAATGGTCCGTCACTGACAGAAGCGTGTTCGCGTCGGGGGGAAGATAGATCCGCACCACGCCTGCCTTTTTGTTCGCGACGTGGTCGAGGAAACCCGGGTCCTGGTGGCTGAATCCGTTATGGTCCTGCCGCCATACGTGCGAGGTCAACAAATAGTTCAACGAAGCGATCGGGCGGCGCCAAGGTATGTGGTGGGTGGTCTTCAGCCATTTGGCATGCTGATTGAACATCGAATCGATAATGTGAATGAAAGCCTCATAGCATGAAAAGAGGCCGTGCCGTCCCGTAAGCAAATAGCCTTCGAGCCACCCCTGGCACATGTGCTCGCTCAACATCTCCATGACGCGTCCGTTCGGAGAAACATGATCGTCATCCGGGATGACTTCTGCAGTGGACTCGCGGCCGGTTACCTCGAAGAGCGCATCCAAGCGATTGGACGTCGTTTCATCGGGGCCGAATACCCGGAAGTTCTGCGCGGTCGCGTTCAGCTTCATGACATCGCGCAGCATCTGGCCCATCACCCTGGTTGCCTCTCCGGTGGCCCCACCCGGTTTGGATACCTTGACAGCATAGTCCCGAAAGTCCGGGAGATGGAGATCCTTGAGCAGCAAGCCGCCATTTGCGTTAGGATTCGCGCCCATGCGGCGATCTCCCTTAGGCGCCAGATCGGCAAGCTCCCGCACCAGTTTTCCTTGCTCGTCAAACAGCTCTTCGGGACAATAGCTCTTCATCCAGCCTTCGAGAATCTGCACGTGCGCCGGCTTCTCTGCCAGCTCGGTGAGCGGTACCTGGTGAGCGCGGAACGTGCCTTCGATCTTCTGGCCGTCTACCGTCTTTGGCCCGGTCCAGCCTTTGGGAGTTTTCAGAACGATCACAGGCCAGATCGGCCGTTCGGAAAATCCGTGCTCGCGCGCTGTGTGTTGAATCGCTTGTATCTCGGCCAGGATGGTGTCGAGCGTGCCTGCCAAAAGCTGGTGAACGCGCGCAGGTTCATCGCCTTCGACGAAGTAGGGCCGGTAACCGTAGCCGCGCAGAAGCTGAGCCAGCTCTTCCTGGGGGATGCGTGCCAGCACGGTGGGCCCGGCGATCTTGTATCCGTTCAGATGCAGGATGGGAAGCACGGCGCCGTCGCGCGCCGGGTTCAGAAACTTATTGGAATGCCAACTGGTGGCGAGAGCTCCGGTTTCGGCTTCTCCGTCGCCGATCACGCAGCAAGCGAGCAGATCCGGGTTATCGAATACAGCGCCATAGGCGTGCGCGAGTGAATACCCAAGCTCGCCTCCTTCATGGATCGATCCCGGCGTTTCCGGCGCCACATGGCTTGGAATGCCGCCGGGAAAAGAGAACTGCGTAAACAGGCGCTTCATCCCGTCCGCGTTCTGAGCGATGTTCGGATAGAACTCGCTGTACGTGCCCTCCAGATAGGTATTCGCAACGACACCCGGTCCGCCGTGACCCGGTCCGGCGATATAGATCGCATTCAGGTCGTGCTGTTTGATAAGGCGATTGAGATGCGCGTAAATCAGGTTGAGCCCCGGGGTGGTTCCCCAATGGCCCAGCAGTCTCGGTTTGATGTGCTCAATTTTGAGAGGCTCTTTGAGAAGCGGGTTGTCGAACAGATAGATCTGCCCTACGGACAGGTAATTGGCAGCTCGCCAGTAGGCATCTATCAGGCGTAATTCCTCCGCGCTGAGCGGGCCGGTTGGGGTCATGCTGTTATGGTCGCATTGCAGCGCCGGTAGAATCGGAGTTGCGGCCGAATGTCATTCTTTGCTTGAACAGCGGATCGTCCTCGCTGAAATTCACGCTGTTCCGTTTCGAGGAGCGTCTCGCGGAAGGGGCCGCCGAGCGCATTGGACTTGCGGACAGCCGGTTCCGAGTGAATGGAGTAGCGGAGCAGCGGCAGTTCTCAT
Organism: Bryobacteraceae bacterium; assembly: GCA_051000095.1. GTDB lineage: Bacteria > Acidobacteriota > Terriglobia > Bryobacterales > Bryobacteraceae > JBBSHP01. The sequence continues at coordinate 11,537 of JBPCOQ010000033.1, forward strand.
CGCATCAAGAGGTTGTGCAGGCGATTCTTAACGCGCCGGAAATGCGGGCTTTGCCTCGCCCCGAAGCGGTGGGGCACCGGGTGGTGCATGGCGGCCCGGATCACACCGACCCTCAGCCGGTCACGCGGGAGCTGATGGAGCAATTGAAGCTGTTGATTCCGCTGGCGCCGCTGCACCTGCCGGCTCAGATCCAGGTGATGGAGTTCGTCGCCCAGGCCGAGCCGTCGCTTCCGCAGGTTGCTTGCTTCGACACCGCCTTTCACCGAAGCATGCCGGAGATCGCGCAACGCCTGCCATTGCCCCGCGCGCATTGGGAGGACGGACTGCGGCGTTACGGATTCCACGGTCTGTCGTACGAATACATCGTCAGCAAGCTGGGGGACGCGCTGAAGGGCGCGACGGTGATCGCGCATCTCGGGAATGGCGCGAGCTTGGCGGCCCTGCGCGACGGCAAACCGGTTGACACGACGATGGGCCTGACGCCCGCGGGCGGCCTGATGATGGGCACCCGCACGGGAGACCTGGACCCGGGCGTTCTGTTCTTTCTCGCAAACGAAAAGCACTACGATCCCGGACGCCTCGCTCATCTGGTGGAAGAAGAGGCGGGGCTGCTCGGGGTTTCCGGCATCACCAGCGACATGCAGCGTCTACTCGAGGCAAGTGGATCGGAGCCGAACGCCGCACAAGCCGTCGAGATGTTCTGCTATTACGCCAGCAAGCACATCGGCGCAATGGCCGCCGCGCTCGGTGGACTGGACCTGCTGGTCTTCACGGGCGGCATCGGCGAGCACGCCGCCCCGATTCGCGAGCGAATCTGCAGCCGCCTTGGATTCCTGGGAGTGGCACTCGATCCCGAGCAAAATGCGATCCACGCCGAGGTAATCAGCCGTGCCGGCGCACCCTGCACCGTCCGAGTAATTCCAACGGACGAAGATCTGATGATCGCCCGGCATGTAGCGGCAATAATCGCCCGAAATCCGAGGTAGACGAATCCGGCTGAAAACGCACTACTCCTTTCAGGAGATCCATCTCAAAACAGCATGTCACAACAAACGGAAATGCCGGAGAATGTTCTGGTCGGGGAATCACCAAGAATCCGGCAAGTCGCCAACTTAATTAGCAAACTGGGCCGCACTCGCTGGCCGGTGCTATTGCTGGGCGAAACCGGAACTGGCAAGGAGGTGGTGGCGCGCTCCATCCACGCCATGGATCCAGCCGGAGCTTTTGTCACGATTGACTGTTCTTCGCTGGTCGGCCCGCTGATGGAGAGCGAACTGTTCGGGCATGTCAAGGGCTCGTTCACCGGCGCGGTGGGAACCAAGATCGGGCTGATCGAGACCGCCGACGGTGGCACCGCGTTCTTCGATGAGATCGGCGAACTGCCGCTCGACCTGCAGGCCAAACTGCTGAGGGTCCTGCAAGAGAAGGAGTTCCGCCCGGTCGGGTCGCTCGCGCACAAGCGGTCAGACTTTCGAATTATCGCCGCCACCAATCGCGATCTCGCGAAGGAGGTCGTCAAGGGAACATTCCGGCGCGACTTGTTCTACCGGCTCAATGTGGTGACGGTGCGGCTATCACCGCTGCGCGACCGCAAAGAAGACATCCCGGTCCTGATTGCGCACTTCCTGGCTCGTTACGGGCGCAATCACGCCATTACTCAAGAGGTCACCGACGCTATGCTTTCCTACGATTGGCAGGGCAATGTCCGTGAGTTGGAAAATTGCATCCAGCACATGGTGGCGATCAACTCTGGTCCGCTGTTGCATGTAGGCGATCTGCCTTCCATGCTGCAGAATCATCTGGCGGCCAAGCGGGCGCAATGCTGGGCTGCCGCGGCGAACGTGCATGCGCCGGGCCCAGTGTCGATCCATGCGCCCGTGGGTGATCCCGGTGATCCTGCCGGACCGCCGGCTTCGCTGGTCGACCTTGAGAGGCGTGCTATCTCTGAAACGCTGGAGTATACCAAGGGGGATCGCGCTGTCGCGGCACATTTGTTGGGGATTGGGAGGACTACTTTGTATAGGAAGATCAAGGAATATCAGTTGTTGCCGGTTTAAGTGCCACACAGGCAAGAATGCCTGTGCCACCGAGATCCCGGTTATTTGCCTTCGAGCTGGAGGTCGTTTGTTACCGAGAAGACTCCGGGTACCCCGTTGGCCCGGATGTTGATCAGGTCTTTGTCACCCTCGTTGGCTACTACCCCTTCCAGCGTGACGTGACCGTTCCTCACGATGATGTGGATCGAGGGCAGCGCGCGAAAACCGTACCGGGTCGATAGAGTGGGATCGCCGTAAATTACCCGATATTCGGCGCGCCGGATCTGGTCGTCCATGGGCGAGAGCGGTAGCACTTCGATGTTGTTGACCACGTTCGTCACGCCTTCCACTCGCTTGGTCACATTCTCCGCGTCCGATTTCAGGGTCGGACGGGTCACCGCTCCAAGTAGCGTGACCGTGCCTTGATCCACGCGAAAAGCGAGATCGTCGAACACTCCGTAGTAAGGCAGCATTACAAGCTGGTGGCGAACCTCGCGGGCCATATGGTTTTCCGCCGTGTCGCCCGCAATAAAGACATCATTGTGATTCTTGTCCTTTTTTGCCGCGAATGCGACGGAGAGCGAGAGGACACAAATCGAAATCGAGAGAGCTGTTTTCTTAAACACTTCACTGCTCCTTTGGAAAATTCATCTCTTCATTGGACCGGGTAGGCCCGGTGTCGGCTGCCCAGTCTTCGGGTGGTTTTATGCCGATGTTCGTCAGCCCAAGGCTGGGATCATCCGCGCTGAGTACGCTCAGATCCTCCAGATCGCCACCCGCCGCCGGCGGCTGGTCCTCGAGGGTGTCAAAGTTGTCGTAGCCGGTTTCGGGCGTGCCTTCAGAACTCGCGGCATTGTCAAGCCCGTAGCCATCCCGCGCGACTCTCTCGGTTGGCTGCGCTTGCTCGTCGCCCGTTTCGGTGCGGTCTCCGCGTTTTATACCCCCATCGTTTGGGCCGCACCATTGATTGTATTCGTACATTTGAGGCTCCACTTTGTAGACGCACTGGTGGGCAACGATGTAACGTTCTAAGTGCAACACACTCTCGAAAACCCTCCCGTGGTGCGAGGTAGAGTGGAGCAGGCCGTTGGCCTGCCGAGCAGGCGAAACCGCCTACTCCACTCACTGCTTTTCATCGCCTTTGGTGGGCGATCCCGCGCCCA
>JBPCOQ010000076.1:0-35982 GCA_051000095.1 Bryobacteraceae bacterium
GCCCCGCGGCGTTCGCCAGGCCCTCCATATATGCCGCGAAGCGTCTCTCTTGTGGGCCTGGCGCGGAGAGGCGTGATCCCACAAAAGAATTCTACATCAGAATGTTCTGTTTATGACCCAGTAGTACTACGTAGGAGTAAGGAAAGTAGCTCCGCGCGCCCAGCACCGGGCGGATTTCGACAACGCGGACCAGTAGATCGGCATTCCTTACCGGCAATTTCCGTAGCAGCAGGGCATCCAGTACGCTGAAGACCAGCGTATTGACGCCGATGCCGAGCGCTAGCAGCAAGACGATGAGACACGTGAAGCCGGGGCTTTTTTCGATGAGACGCCACGCGTGAGTCACGTCGCGCACCAAGCCGCTCATCATCTTGAGCTTTTCAGAAGTGGAAGGTGTTTGCAACTGTGGGCACAGGCACGATCGTGCGCAAGCGCATGATTGCCTGTGTGGGCCGGCCCCCAACGGCCCGCAAACAGGGAACCCATGAACTGGAAGTTGAGCGCGAAGTGCCCGGTTAGCCTATAAACAGACTCGTCACGGGAATCAGGCCACGGTGAAGGTTACGAGCACGCATGCCAAAGCATCGCACATCGCCGAAATGCTGACGAAGGTGAGCAAGTTTGTGAAGCGGATCAAAGTAACTGGGGAGCAGTTCACGCAAGGGAGCGATGGAAGCCGATTCTGAGTGCCGCCTTTCGTCAATTCTTCGGTGGCAAGATCATAAATTGAAAGCACTGGCCGCGTGGCTGACGCTACTGGTTTAACTGCCGTTTCAGGGTTTGGAACACGAGGGCTGTTTAGTTGTTGAGAGGCGACTTGGGGGATAGATCGGGTCTATCAGCGATAAGCACGAAACACGCGATTACGGCCGCGGCGATCGAGCCATCAAGTCGATAGGTGGGGCAATTGCCTGTATAGCGAAGGGCAGATCGATGGATCCGCCCTTCGCTATCAAAGGAAGGAACCTACTGCAGCGTCGAATTAGGATCGTTCACTCCATCATCGGGTTGGCCGTTGCCGTCCCAGTCAATGTTGGCAAAGCGGACTAATTCGCGCGAAAGTGGCGTATCCGCGAATACGCCGTCGTCGTTCACATCGGTGGCGATCACCGGGCAATTAATGTCCGGAAAGATCCCGTTCACGATGTGGATGCCCGTTGCTTTCAGTTCAGCGAGAGATCGCGGCTGGCCTATCTCGTAGTGCCGCACGCTGCCGCATGGCATTCCTGGTCCAATGGCCGGAGAGATGCCGCCATCGGCGCAGACCATCTTCCAGAGCGGGCTGTACTTCCCGGGATTCCAGAAAGGTCCGCCGCCCGCAATGTTGATCACCGCCTGAAAGTCGTTCGCTACGCCATTCGAATCGAGTGAGCCAGCCGGAAGCGCACCGCTCGGAGGTAGAGGTGCCCGGCCGTAGGCCAGGATATAGATGTTGCGTTCGCCAGGAAATCCGGTGTTGCTCCATTGGTCCTCGGTGTCTGCGGTGGCGAGACCCGCACTGGTCAAACCCTTCGTCTCATAGGTGATGAAATAAACGACCTGATCAGCCGTGTAGGCCTTGATGCGAGGGCGCTGAACCGCGGCCTGCTGAATGTTTGCCACGGGCAACCCACCCAACGTGGTCGCCTTTATGTGCTGCGGCGACAGATTTCCGCCCGCAAAAAAGTCAACCACTCCGACATTGGGAAGTGGACCCCACAACTGCGCGGCGCTCTGCTGTTGCTCCGCCGGAACTGGAGCGCCTACAGGCGCCGGAACGCTGGGAGCATTCACGAAGCCATGGAGCGCATCGAAGTCGCGCGGCTGATCGCGTCGCCGGCGGAGGTCGGCTGCGCGCTGCAGTCCGCGATGCCGACATTGAAGACCTCGCGCACGATTTTATCTGGAATCAAGTGATTGGCGTCAGGTGACGGCTTGGCACTGTCATCCAACACTGGGCGCAGCGCAGTGCAACCGGGAAACCGCAAAAGCATCCCGGTTTGGGGCGAGACAGGAAATGCTTGAACACCGGCCGGTCCCGGCTCCAGCACGTGGTAGCTGATGATGCGGCCCTCCGCGAAGGCCATTTCGGTGAAGATTCGGCGAATCTTGGCCGGTGCGCTCGCATTGAATCCCGCGAAAGCCGGCAGAGTCGTGGCCGCCGCCGTGATCGCAATCGTGGCGAGTCGCAGCCTATTTCTCGATGAATACATTATTTTTCTCCTCTCAATGTGCGCCGCGGACTGGAGTTAACAGGTGGCGGTCCGTCGGCGTTCAGAAACTGAGACAAAAGAATTGGGATACGGGAACAGAAATCTTCAAAATTTCATACGGCTCCTCGTCTTGCGCGCCATTTTGGGACTTCCGTGCAATACTGGCTGAACCTGCAATCGGCTTACGAACTCGAAACCGCGGACGGAAGATGGCTCGAATCATCGAGCGCGAAGCGCGGCCACGAACGGCCGCATAGAATATCCGGCCAAAGATCGGCACGCGCGTTTCATTGGCCGGCCTTGTGAGCGACCGACGGATCGATCTTGGTGGCGACTTCCAAAGCCTGGCGAGCGCCCGCAGCATCGTTCTGCCGCTCACGGACCAGCGACAGATTGTAATAGAGAATTGCGGAGAGCGGGTTCTCGCGCAGACCCTGCTGGAAGATCTCCGCTGCCTGGGTCAATTGGCTACCGGCAACCAGGTCCGCTCCCAGATTCTGATACGCGGGGGTGAGGCCCGGTTCGATTTCGATAGCGCGGCGATAGGCCCGCACAGCGTCCAAAGGCCGGCCCAGGGCGTCGTAAGCGATGCCCAAGTTGTATTGGGCCGCAGCATCGTTGGGATACAGGCGAGCGGAATACTCCAGGACTCCCGCAGCCCGCGCGGCGTTGCCTTGCTCTCCAAACGTGGTGCCCAGAAAAATCAGCGCTCGCAAAAATTGGGGGTAGATTTGGAGCGCTTCCACAAACTTCTGCGCGGCCTCGGGCAATTTGTGTTCCGCTTTCAGCCGGGCGCCCTCCTCGAAAATCAGGTTGGCCTGCCACCGAAAATCCCGCGGGAGCCGCTGTAGCACAATCTTCTTGCCGTTATTCTCCACTACCGGGCTGATATCGCCAGGTCGCAAGGTCTGGGCCGCCGCCCGAAGAGGACCGCTCAACTGAGCAAGCTGCATGTCGCCGAGCGAGCCGCCACCCGCCGCTGTGGCGTCGGTCGAATTGTCCCGAGCCATATCGAAGAACGGCTCACCCTTCAAAGTACGAGCCCGCAGTGTTTCGGCGGTTGCGCGATCATCGACTGCGATCATGCGCAAATACTCGTGGATCGGCTGGAACTTGCTCCGGGGCGTGACGCTGTGGGGCGACTTGCCAGCGCGCTCGGGATGTACGCGAATCCAATGATCCAGCATCTCGAAAGACCCGCGTCTTTCAACCGGCATATGGCATTCCAGACAGCGGTCTTGGGTGCTGGACTCCGCGGCATGGCAGTGCGTGCAGGTCTGGTTGGAGCGCGCGGCCACTTCTTTCGAATCGCGATGCGGGTCGTGGCACTGAATGCAGTTGAGCGCGCCGGCGCTTTGGAGCCAGCACTCCGATTGTTGAATCGCGTTCACTTGGCTGGATATAAGAAGATCTTCCGGCATCGGATCCGAGACGGGTCCGAATCCGCTGTGGCATGGCGCGCAGCTCGCCGCATCCTTGTTAATGCCCGCGCGCGGCTGATTCCGTGCAACGGATTCCAGATGGGCTTTGCCCGGCCCGTGGCAGGATTCGCAATGCACACCTCCTTTGTTAAATGTGTCCGCCTGAGGCTGCCCGTGGCAGGCGAGGCACTTCTGTTCGAATTCGGGCGTCAGCGCGCGGCCGAGCGCAAGCTCATAACTCGAGGGCTTCTCCGCGGGAAAGCCGGGAGACAGCTCGAGACGGTTGTGCGGACTGTCGTGCAGGTAGCGGGTCTCGATGAGTGCGGACCGCTCCAGCTTCACTCCCGCAATTTCCGAGATCCGCGCGAGAAAACTGAATCCATGCCGCGTTCCACCCACGATCGCTTCCACCGGAAGTTGAACCGGGGATTGACCCGGCATGCCTACTGAGAAGGCGAAGCCGGTTGAGGTCCGCTTGACCCCGTACCGGGCACCGGCCTGCTCGGCGTGCTCCTCAAAATTGCGCGGCAGCAGAGCGGCCGTCGAGCCCTGCCAGGTTTGGGCCATGCGGGTCTGCGATTGTGCAATGGCGATTTCTTTGTGGCAGCCGGAACATGCCTGGGTCCCCACGTATCCTCCAGGGGACGAACTTGCCGCAATGACGGACCAGGAGAACGCAAATAGGAAGAGATTCAGCCGCACAAAAAGAAAGAGGGGTGGATTGCTCCACCCCTCAGGTTATCAAGCCGGTTGCCGCTTAGAAATCCAAGCGGACTGCGAACTGGAACCTTCGCATTGTGCCAAAGGCACCTGGAAGACTGGTGATCTGGCCAACCTGCGCGCTGGTAATGTTGTTGTTCGGATCGCCCAGGTTCGTATGGTTAAACACGTTGAACGCTTCCGCGCGAAGCTCCATGCGAAGACGGTCCTCACCCAACAACTGGAACCGCTTGGCGAGCGACATATCCTGCTGGATGAACTTCGGTCCAAACAGGTTGTTAATGCCGTAGTTACCGAAGGCGTTGTTGGCTGGGAGGAGGAACGGTCCGCCCAAACCGCCCACGAACCATTGATTACGGTCCTGGCCGCCAGGTACGGCATAAGGATCGCCAGTGCCCTTGTCGGGACGGCCGCTAGGGCCTTGGTTGGGACGAGCCGACCCGGTGGGGGGGTTGCCGATATTTGGATTGAACGGGCGGCCGCTGGTGTAAGTTGTTACGCCGTTCAGGCTCCAACCGCCGATGATATAGTCCATGCCCCTGGACATGTTGTTACCGTATGTCTTTCCTTTGCCGAACGGGATCTCGAAATTCTCAGCCACTGTGATCAAATGACGGCTAATGCCGTCGCTATTGCCATAGCCGAGCGGGCGATTGTAATTGAAGGTGTAGCTATCGCCGCTATCTCCAATCTCACGCTGTAAGGTGTAGTTGAACTGGAGCGTGACTCCGCTGAGGTTCCGCATGGTAGCTTGGGCCTGAAGAGAGTCGTACCGGGTGTTAGCGCAATCGCAGTAGAAGTCGATGTCTTGCGTCCACCCGAACCTCCCGAAAAACGGACGTAGCGAGTTGGTGTTAGAAACGCCCGGCACAAAGGCAGGCTGGTTTGCATTGATCAATTGGCCGCTGGGTAAATTGAAGGCATGGCGGCCAACATTGCCGACGTATCCGACCGACATAACAAATTTGTTAGTGAGCTGGTGCTCAACGGTGAGGTTATAGGCTTCCGTACGCGGAAGGCGGACGTCCGACGGCCGCACCTTGCCGTTGACGCCGATAGGCAACGGCACAGTACCGGTGGTGGGGTCCACCACGGGGATAACGGGAGTCGGTGGCCCTTGCGCCAGTGTGAAGACGCCGCTGAAAGGAGTTGAATTGTTCAACTGTTGATTCGCGAGCACGGGGATATTCTGGGTCACGTTATGTCCGAAGCTGGTACCGAAAGTGCCTAGCGAGTACGCCCAGCCGTAGCCGGTGCGCACTACTGTTTTCGGAGTGACCTGATAGGCGATGCCCAGGCGAGGCGCCAGATTGAGCCAGTTCATATCCTGGATGCCATGATCGGAAGTCTTCCCGACGCCGAAGACATGCAGTAGACCATCCACCAAGCTGAGATTTGCTCCATTTCCGGGTTTGTTTACGGTCTCCGGAAAAATCATCTCCCAGCGCAAACCATAGTTAACCGTCAGCTTGGGAGTGAGGCGCCAAGTATCCTGACCATACCAAAAGAATCGTCTCTGCCTTTCCTGAGCATCGGTGCTGCTGCTGAAATAGCGCCTAAAGTTTGTAACTTCACCGAGGAGAAATGTTGCCAAACCGTATCCACCGGTGGTGTTGCCATTGGCCGATAGAACCTGGCCGGTGTAGTCTCGAGCAAAAGTCAGCTCACCGGAGCGGTGGCTATCGCTCGGCACACGGAGGTTCTGCGCGTAACGAAGGTCCGCTCCGAATTTGATGCTATGGTTTCCAACAATTTTGGTCGTGTTGTTGACCCACTGAAATTGCTGTTCGCGCTCGTTGAGCGGGCAGTTACATTGGTTGGCGCCAAGCGAGTAGCCAAATTTCTGTTCGCCGGGACCGTTGTCATCGTTCGTATCGCCACGGATGCGGAAGAACGGCAGTCCCGACGTAAAGAAGGTATCGTTATTCAGATTTGGAATACCAGCATCCTTGGCGGGCGAGGTTCCGAGCCCATTCGGCAAAACGTTGACACGATAACGCTCGAAGCCGAAGCGCCATTCGGTAACCAAGCTAGTACCAAACGTGCGGTTATACCCGATTGCCAGACTCTGATTGCCCACATCGGAGATTCCCGCAAAATTGATGTTGTCCAACGCCGGCCCGCCAGCCACGAGTCCGAACGCGCCGGCAGCCAGTTGATTGTAGGCTTGGTTGCTGTAACGGCCGAACAGGGAGGACTTCTCGTTGATGTAATAATCCCAGCGGGTGTCCCAGCCGTTTACATCGAATGCGCGCGAACCGCTGGCCACATAATTATTCCGATACGGAGCGCCGGCGTCGCCAGCGGAGTTCGGAAGCGGAATCAGTTTGAGAATGTTGAGAGCCTGCTGGCTTAGCCGGTTCGTGGGAATTATATTGTTCACGAATGGCATGCGGCCAATGCCGGTGGTCTGGTTTCCAGTCGACGGATCATAAATCTGATTATTGCCGCCGTTTAAATATCCGCTCAAATCGCCCAGCCGCGCCGCGGCCGTGGGTACCGACGTCTTCACGCTCGATCCATCGCGGCGCCGGGTCAATTGCGCATCGCCGAAAAAGAACAGTTTATTCTTTACGACCGCGCCGCCGATTGAACCACCGAACTGGTTCCATTTGGTCGGTGGTACCGTTACGTTCTCAGCAGAATTAAACGGGTTACGGGCGAAATCCTGAAATCCCGGAGAGTTGTTACGGAAGAACTCAAATGCCGAACCGTGAAATGCGTTGGTACCGGATTTGGTGGACACATTCATGATTCCCGCGCCAGTGTAGAAGAACTCGGCATCGTAATTCTGACCGGAAATGCGCGTCTCCGTGATGGCATCCAGGTTCGGATTGATCACAATAATGCCCAGGATCGGATCCTGATTATCGGTTCCATCCAGCTCAAACCCCGTCGCGCTGAAAGGCTGCCCGTTCACCTGAATCTGTTGGCTACCCTGTGGATTTTCGCTGGATGCGTGATTCCAGGTCAGCCGTTGCGCGCCGGGTATCAGCAATTCGAAGGCTTGGAAGTTGCGATCAAAAGAGGGAAGATTCAGAAGCTGTTGGGTGTTGTAGGTAGTCGCCACATCCGCGCGGTCCGATTGCAGCAGCGGAGCGGCGGCGGTAACCTCAACCTCCTGGGTTACCTCGCCGAGTTGCATGGCCAGATCGACGCGCGAACCTTGGTCCACGTTGACCGTCACGTCCCTGGTAATCGTCTTACGAAAGCCCGAAAGTTCCCCTTCAACAGTGTAAACCCCGGGAATCAATTGGCCTTTCGAATAATTGCCCGATTCATTCGACATGACCTCAGATTTCGTACCCTTATTTTGGTCCGTAATCGTGACTTTCGCATTTGGCACAGCGGCACCGGATGCGTCAGTTACCGTGCCGAAAATACTACCGAACACCTGTTGGCCGAAAGCGCAGTTGCCGGCCAAACAAAGGGCGAACAATGCGATTAAGATTCTACCTGGTGAGCTGAACATCAATCTTCTCCTTGGAAGGTCGAAACCTGATTCTCAGTTGAGACGTACCCCTAGAACTTGATCTAGTCTGCTCCTTTCTCTAGCGGAGGGCAAGTGTTTCCCACGTCTGATACTGTTACTGCCCCAAAACGTAATAGTTGCAATGCGTTTGCTATCTTGTTACCCTCCGGTTAATGACGGTAACAGGGGCGACCCTGGCGGAAAAGGAAGAGAAATCCCGGCAGATCGACCGTTTGACTGCGAGCAGTTTGCTGCATGGATCGGAATCGCTTTGCAAGCTGCTGCACTATTTAGCCGAGCAGACTCTCGCCCATCCAGGGACAGCGGTAAAGGAATACCAGATCGCGACCGAGGTATTCGGACGTCCGGCGGACTTCGACCCCCGGATGGACTCGACGGTTCGGGTGCAGACCGGGCGGCTCCGGTCGAAATTGGCCGAATATTACGCAGGGCCTGGGGCGGAAGACCCGATTGTGATCGAGCTTCCGAAGGGGTCGTATGCGGTCACTTTTCATCCAAAGCCGCCTATGATCGCGCACCCGGAAGTTGCGCACCCGGAACCAGCCAATTCACCAGGGAGGGCTCCCCTAAGCGTGGCGGCCAGATCGGCGCCTCGCGGAGTAATAGTCTCGCTAGTCAGCGTTTGCGCCGCGCTGATCCTCTCACTGGGAATAATTGCATATCTGGCGACCGCGCTTTCTTCCAAAAGTAATTCCCAAGTGGTCCCGCCCAGCGCGGACGCCACTGCGTTCCGGCGTCTCTGGAAAGGTTTTGTCGACACCGCCGATCAGCCCTGGGTGGTCTTTAGCAACGCGGAATTTGTTGGCAGGCCGGAAACCGGGATGAGGTATTATAATGCCGAGACGGATACCAAATCACCGATACTCGATCACTATACCGGCGTCGGCGAAGTGCTCGGCATCCATGAATTGGACCACGTATTTGCCGTCCTCAATCACGGATTGCGGGTGAAAAGGGGACGGCTGCTCTCCATGGACGATGCCAAAAATAACGACCTGATTTTTGTCGGATCGCCATCTGAGAACCTGTCGCTGCGTGATATTCCGAGCACCCGGGATTTTGTGTTCAAGCGGCTGGACTCACCCGTCAGAAAGGGGGACTTGGCCATCGTCAATGTGCACCCCAAGGGTAATGAACCGAAGACCTTCTTCGCCTCGCCCGCTGTACCCTTGGCGGAGGATTACAGTTTGGTCGCGCTGGCACCCGGCATGAACCCGGCGCACTGGGTAATGCTGCTGGCGGGGACCACGACGATCGGCACGCAGGCCGCCGTGGAGTACGTCTGCCGGGCGGCAAGCATCGATGAGCTATTGGGCCGCTTGACCGGGAACGGCTTCGCTGGGGTGGTGCCGTTTGAAGCTGTGCTGCGGGTTAAGGTGAGCCGCGGCGTTCCGGTGGAGAGCGAGTTAGTGGCGATTCACGCCCGGTAAGCGCGGGCAGCTTTAACAGCTATGCGTTTTCGCGGCGTTCGAGCAACTTGGTCAGGGCCCAGCCGGCGAGTGCCAAGCCAGCCCCGATGGCGAGCGCCGGCAATACGCGGCTGGGGAGGAAATCCATATCCTTGCTGCCGTCATCGATGATAATCTTGGGGTCCAACTTGCATGTTCCACGATGATTCGGCAGTTGAGCCGTGATTGTATACTTGAATTCCTTGTAATGTCCGGGGAAATTCAGCTTTTCATTCACTATGGCGGGTGGTTTCGAGCGCCTATGCTGAGTCGCGTGAAAGGTGTCTCCGTTCTCGAAGGGAGTATCGTCAAAATGAATCCAGAATTCGTCTGTATCGTCGCTTCTCCACTGAATGGTATCGCAGTCCTTCTTGTGGTGCCGTTTGTACTTCGGTTTCGGTTCTTGGATCGTGCAGTCATTATCGACTTCGATGATGATAATCTCATCTGGCATAGTTGTCCTCTCTAAACTGCTCAGCCGCGCTTCCAGGTAGTCACGCCCCAGACGGCAAGTGCCAAGCCCAGCCCGATCGCCAGGGTTGGCAATACGCGGGCGGTGACGAAATCATCCTGATTCTTGCCACTCCCGTCGTCGATGATGATCTTGGGGTCTAACGGCGTACACTCTGGCTGGCCCGGAGGTGTCACGTGAACTGTGTACTTGTACGGCTTAGCCGTGGCGCGGTTATGAATCTTGACTGGACGCGTACGATTCCCCTGGATCGCGCGAAGCTGTATCGGCCCCGTGGGTGGCGCGGCAAATGGGTGATCTACGTTGAAATCGACCAACAAATCGCCGTCCTTACATTTCCACCGCATCTTTTCTGTGTCATTCCGGTCGGCTTCCAGATCTACGCAGTCTATCTTACAATTTGTGGCTGTAACAACAATTACTGGCATGGCGGCCTCCGAGTTTCTCGATTCTACGACTATCTCGAAAGGATTGCAATAGCTTTTGGATCGGTGCGCAGCTTTTGTAGATCGGAATCGTTCACTATGTCATTGCGGGAATATCCTGCCTGAATGGCTCGAGCCAGCGCCGCCAAGGCCTCCTGGCGTTCTCCGCTTAACTCCAATGTTAGTGCGGCATCGAACAGTACCTCCGCATCGTCCGCCGCCAGCTCAATAGCATTCTTGGCGGCCGCCATGGCCTCCTTGTGTTCGCCTATTTTTGCGAGATAGGTGGCCATTGCGCTTAAAGCCCGGACATCCTTCGGGTTAACCGAGATCTCGACTTCCGCAAGACGAATTGCCTGCCGATAGGCATTGGCGGATTTGGCGCTTGTGCCTGCGCTCCACCGGTAAGCGTCGCCGAGGTTGCCCCAAAGACGGTAGTCCATGGAAGCTGGGGTCACGACCTTTTCGAGAATTGGAACGGCGTCTGCGTATTTATGCTCGAACAGGTAAGCTGTAGCTAAATTAGAATTCGCGCCGGCCGTGGATTTGATCGCCAGGCTTTTCTTGAGCTCTCTTTCAGCATCCTGGTAACGTCCCATGTAAATATACAGACCACCCAAGTTGGCGTAACCCGTCGCATTATCGGGCGTCAGCTCGATTGCTCGCTGAAACGGCACAATCGCATCCGAGTAGCGCGTCCTGTTCACATAAAACTTTCCGATCCGCGCATATCCGTTCCAATAGCCGGGTCTCTCACTGATTGCTCTCCGAAACGTCGTCTCAGCATCCTGGAACCGGCCGGACGCCTGATACGCATCCGCTAATCCGATCAGGGCATCGTGATTACCGGGATCTATCTTAAGAGCGCGCTGATATTCCCGCTCAGCTCTGTCGTACTTGCCAGTTCCGGCATAGAGCAGCCCCAATGTTGCGTGCACCGGCGCCAATGCCTCGTTGAATTTCAGCGCGCGCTCGCATTGAGGCCACGCCTTCTCTATCCAGATTCGATCTTTGGTCAGGACGTACTTGCGCCAGTAAGCCTCGCCCAACCCGGCGTACGCGAGAGCGAAAGACGGGTCAATGGCGAGCGCTCGATTGAACTCTTCAACCGCGTGATCCGCATCCTCTATAGGTCCGTATCGACGCAGGAAACCATACCCTTGGATGTAGAAATCATACGCGCCAGGATTCTCGGTGAGGCCCTTTGCCAGCAGGTCTTTCACTTCGGACCGCACGGGAACATCGAGCATTCCGGCAATTTGGGTAATAACCGAATCCTGCATGGAGACTACATCCTTCTGCGGAATCTGGATGATTCGAGAACCAATCTGACGGCGTTTTGTGGCGTCGATCAGATTGGCAATCAGACGTATTCCATTGGATGAGCGTTGGACAGTTCCCGTGAGAACGAGGTTCGCGCCGAGTGCCTTTTGCGCATCGCCCGCGCTGGCGATCTTTTCCTTTCGGACATCGGCGCTGGGTATCACTAAAAGCGAACCTTGGAATCGTTCCAGTTGAGTGAGTTGGCTGACGAGTGTTTCCGTCAAGCCATCACAGAACGCCTGGTTCGCGCCGCTCTTGTCGAGGTCCGTGAAGGGAATCACTACCACGCGGCGCTCGCGGTTGGCGCGTGTTATCCAGCTTCGAGCCGCTACCAGCCCGATTGCGATGAGAATCAAGCCGGCGATCAGAGCTGCAGCCCATGGGAATAGCTTTTTTCCGGGGCGTCTCCGGGCCGGTCCAGTCATGCTGACCGTCCCTTCCCGCTCGTCAAAAAGGAGAGCGGCGCCGGCATTCTCTATTTTGGCGAAGCGGTGGGCAGGCTCCGGCTCCAGGCACTTGGAGATGGCGGCGTGCCAGCGAGGGTCAAGGTCCGGTATCCGGGCTCGAGCGATTGAGATGGAGCCGTTCATAAAGCCTTGGGGACGAAAAGGCCGGACGCCGGTGATCATTTCGTGCATCACCATCCCTAAGGCGTAAATGTCGCTGGCTTCGCTCGCTTCGCCCCGGAACTGCTCGGGGGCCATGTACGCCGGGGTGCCCACGATTTGTCCCGGCGCTGTCCATTCCGTAGCCTCTTCCTGGTTGGTTCGCGCGAGCCCGAAGTCCGTTACTTTCACGCTAAGCTTTCCGGCGTCCGGCACGAGTATGACATTCGAACTTTTGAAATCACGATGTATGATCCCCAGCCGGTGAGCCGCGGAGAGGGCCTGAATCATTTCCAGCACCAAGGGGAGCGCTTCCGCCGGCGTAAATGGGCCAGCGCGATGAATGCGCTCGGCCAGGGTCTCGCCTCGCAGAAACTCCATCGTGAGATACGGAACCTCGGTCCCATCCGGCCGCCGGTGACGCCCGAAATCGTACGTCTGGCAGACGTGACGGTCATTCACTCGTCGAGCAAGCGCCTCGCGCTTGAAACGGCCAAGGCTGGCCGAGCTAAGATCCGCGCCGGATCGCAACGTCTTCAGGGCGACGACGCCGCCCAGTTCCAAGTCCTGGGCCTCGTAGACTTCGCCCATGCCGCCTCTTGCGATGAAACGGACGATCGAATAGCGGTCTGAGATCAGGTCTTCGGCGGCGAAGGCGTGGACGACTGAAGGCTCATTGCAAGCAGGAGGGAGGACCACAGGCTCCTCAAGGAAGTTCCCGGCGCGCTCGTATTCGGCAAGTATGCGCTCGACCTCGCCGCGCACGGCCGGATCGCTCACGCGGGCGGCTCCGAGAAAGCTGTGGCGTTGAGGAGCAGGCCTCTCGAGGGCCGCGCTAAACAGGGCTTTTACCTGCTCCCAGTGGCCGGGAGTCACGATCGTTAGGTCCTCCGGTGTTCTCCAAAAAGCCCCTTGGAGATGACGAGATTATAGCGCGGGTCCTTTCCAACTTACTGCCGTGGCACTTTTCGGCGAAACCTTCCGCGTAACCAGGCGAGGGACAAAGTTAAGCCCCCGACGCCGTTTCAGGAGGGATAAGTCATGCGGAGAATAACCGCCGTTCTGTACATCGGATTGGTCTGTGCCGCCGCCGGTACGCCGGCCCACACTGGCAACACCATCGGTCTCTATCATTGGGGCGGGACTTTCAGTAAGTCTATGAGCCAAGGCATTGAGCAGATCGCCGCGCTGGGAGTTCGGAACGCTCGCGTTTCGCTCTCGGCTCGCTATTACGCGGATTACAATATCTCATCTACCGCGTGCTACCAGAACTTCTCACTCACAGACGCAGCGCGGTTGCCCGACGTGAAGCGGGCGTTCGACAATCCGAATATCGATGTCATCATGATCACCGCCTATGACGGTGTTACCTTTGGCGATTGTCAAACTCACCGGTATCTCAGTCCGAGGTTTTATACTCCCGAAAACACTGCCGCGATCGTTCAGGAGTATAGCGATTTTACGCTCTATCTGTATCAGACTTACCAGGGCACTCACAAGCGATTTATCATTTCTAATTGGGAGGCGGACAACGATGTGTATTGCGGACGGGCGTGGGGATACGCGACCTTTCAAGCGGTCCGCGCCTCGTGCGACGCCACTTATGCGTTAGCTTATGGCGGAAATGCAACGCCCCAAGACTCCCTGGAGGGTCTCAAACTCTGGTTCATGGCGCGGCAGAGGGGCATCCTGGAGGGCCGGAATCGCGCGGCGGCTTTGGGGATTGGTGGAGCGCCCAGAGTCTACTTCGCAGTTGAATTTTGCATGGTGCATGCACTTCGCGATGCCGGTTTGAAGAGCGTCCTATACGACGTACTCCCGTTTGTGACTTTCGATTACGCCTCCTATTCGGCGTACGAGAGCATCAATCGTCCCGACCCCGTGGCAAGCCTTGTTGCCGATCTCAACCTGCTGCGGGATGTTCTCGGCTCAAACTCGATCATCCTGGGCGAGATTGGTTTCTCACCCTCGCAGCTTGGATTTGACGCCGCGATCGCACATACGAATGAGGTAATCGAGGCAGCCACCGCATGGGGCGTCTCGTACATGTTCCAGTGGCACTTATTCAATCAAGGGACGCAGGATGATTTCGGTTTATACGATTGCAACGGCCAAGCGACTCCATTCGGGAATTACTATGCCGGCAAGGCGCTCAACATCAACTAACTGCGGCTTTCGCGCGGCCGCCAGCGGGAGGGCGTCCCTCCGGGACCGTTTGACCGGAAAGGGACGCGCCCCGCTGGTCTCGCAGCTCGCCATAGAGCCAAGCTCGGGCGACGCTCCAATCGCGCTTGACCGTCCGTGGGGACATGTCGAGGACAACCGCAATTTCCTCAAGTGAGAGCCCGCCGAAAAACCGTAACTCCACAATCCGGCTTTGCCGTTCATCAAATTCCGCCAAACGGTGGAGCGCCTCATCAAGAATAATAAGATCGATCGCTTGATTCCCGGCGGCGAACACCCCTTCATTTAACGTAACCCTTCGTTCCAGGCCACCGCGTTTGACTGCCCTGCGCGATCGAGCGTGATCCACCAGAATTCGCCGCATCACCTGGGATGCGATTGCAAAAAAGTGAGCGCGATTCTGCCAGTTCCCGGCCTGCTGCTGCATCAACTTCAAATACGCCTCGTGTACCAGGGCGGTCGGTTGTAGAGTATGATCTTTGCGCTCGCGACGCATATAGCGGGCAGCCAGGAGGCGCAACTCGCGGTAGACGATAGGGATGAGTTCTTCCTCGGCTGCCCGGTTTCCGTGATTCAATTGCTCCAGGAGCTTTGTGATGGTTTGGAACTGACGGCGATCATCCTTATCTTGCGGCATAAGGCCTCTGCAGCTCAACTGTGAAATTGCCAGAGTTACTTTTCATATCCCGAAACACAATGTAATATGTCGCTGGCTTTGAATCCTGCGGGATTGTGGCGGAAAAGCGGGCATTGCCGCCGGCGATTGAGGTAAAGGCGCTGTCTGTCAGGAAGGCTTCCGGGGAGCCTTGGCGGGCGTGGACCCAGATTTCGACATGATCGCCCGGCCGGGCGTTGAACCCAAAGGCGCGGTATTTAGGCGGGTTCCGATAGTGCACTGCGGGGCTGGTTTGGCCATAGTCGATTGGTCCGATTATCTTTACTTCGGATTTCGGAAATGTGGCGGCCAGCGACAGCGAGGCAAGGATGGGGACAAGCTGAAGCATGTCCCACTTCATTTCATCGCCTCGGTGATTTCGATATCACGCTTGAGGAGATCGTTTGTGATGTCGGCGGGTGCTACCCCTTTGTGCGCCGCTTTCTCAATCAGCCATGCCTGCACGGTCGCATCGAGGTAAACGGGAAAGCAGAAGATCGCATTGTGGCGGTAGAACTTGCCGATCTCCGCGTTGCTGAAGTCGACCTCGGCGGGCGCATCGTTTTCATCACTCAGATTGTCTTCTGGATTTATTACATTCATTGGCGATTCTGCTTGTAGGTTGCAATTTCGTATTTTGTGGCTTTTCTTGCCAAACTGATGCGGACCTTGGCGATCAGACCTGTTTCTTCGAAAGTGTGGACAATGAGCAGAATGGTTCCGTCGATCGCATGTCCTATCGACAAAAACCGGATCTCGATCTAAGACCGTGTTCATGAAGGGATCGCCGAGAGCTGTCGCAGCCAGATCAAAAGAGACGCCGTGCTTGCGCAGGTTCGAAGCGGCCTTCGCCGGGTTCCAAGCGAATTCATAGCGAGTCCCGCCGTTCACACCAATACTACAACAGAAAAATCTGTTGCCCTCGCCGGCGATTCGGCGACCTTCGGCCGCCCAGCAGGTGACAAGATCACCTGCCCCACGGTGGCCGAATACTTAGATTTTGCGGCATGAACTTCAGATACTCCCGCAAGATCTGTTGCTGCATGGCGTCCTGGCCCAGCCCTTTGTATATGGCCGCAAGGGCTACATAGGGGTCTGGCTGTGACGGGTCGAGTTGGATGCTGCGGCGAAGTTGCGTCTGAGCGGCCATGAAGTTTCCGCTACGTTCGAAGGCCATGCCGAGTACATAGGCGTAGCGAGCGTTCGCAGGCTCTGCCGCAACCGCTTGTTGAAACAGCCGGAGCGCCTGATCGTTGAAATGCTGCGACAGCAGAATGGAGCCAAGATCCGCGAGTACGCTCGGGTCCCGAGCCCCGGCGGGCAGATGCGATAGCAATTCATAGGCATCGTGCAGAAGCTTGGAATCGCGCTCCGCCGACGCGACCTCGAAATACGCAAGGCCTAAATCCCTTTGCTTCAGGCCGGCCGGCGGTTCGTGCCAGGCGTGTAGGGCTGTCGTTGCCTGTGCAACCGTGGCTGCCGCTGTTCTCGGGATCCGGTGATCCGTCACGGCGGCGTGCGCGACATCGTCCGGGCGTAACCTGGGCATGTGGCAACTTACGCACTCTACTGCGGGCTTGTGCTTCGCCTCGGCAAATAGCGATTGGTGGCAATTCAGGCAGATC
This sequence comes from Bryobacteraceae bacterium, assembly GCA_051000095.1. Classification (GTDB taxonomy): domain Bacteria; phylum Acidobacteriota; class Terriglobia; order Bryobacterales; family Bryobacteraceae; genus JBBSHP01. Next base: position 16,564 of record JBPCOQ010000076.1, read on the forward strand.
TGACGCACCTGCTGGGCCCGATTCTCCGCCGGGGCATGCGGGTTGTGGCAGGTGCCACACCACAGCTTTCCCCCGCTCGATCTGGAACAGTGGCTTTCGGCGAGCAACTCGCTTTGGCTTACCGCACGGACCTTTCCGGAATCGCCGGATTTCAGGTAAGTGGCGAACACACTCTCGAGCTCCTGGCCTGGTTCGAAATCCCACCAACCCTTTCCCGGGTTGAGAACTCGAACTTCACCTTCCAGATGACATTGCTCGCAAACGCCATCTCGCCGCGAAGGCGTTAAGTTGACTGGGTTCACGATCGTACCTTTTGCGGGGTGAGCAAGGTGAGCCTCGGACGGACCATGACAGCGCTCACAGGAGATCGGGCTGAAAGGAGGATCGTCGAACCGGTTGTCGCTCCCTTTCACAAGCCGAACGCTTCCGGTATGGCAGAACAGACAGCCGCTTGTGACCTGATGAGTGAAATCCAAGCGGTGCTCGGTCTCATATCCAGGAGTTAGATCCCACTTACCGATTTGCCGATAAAACGAAGCGGGTGATTGAAAGAGATACTGCCCAATTCGAGTCAAATAGCTGTAGCCGACTTTGCCCGCTCCAATCGCATAGGCAATGGGATAAGTCGCCGATAGGCCGGGTGTCTCGACGCTGTGCTCGAGAATGCCGGCGCGATGGCGGATTGTAATTGTGCTGTCCGAGAGCCTATGAGAGAAGCGGCCATCCGGCTGCTGGGCTGGATCTCCTAGCGACCGGCCCATCGCGGTGGAGAGAAATGCGGCGGTCTCTTTGGGATGGCAGGTACGGCACTCTTGCGCGCTGAGGCTGAGCAAAAAAACAGCACAGACCGGAATGGATTTGCCTGGGGTCACGGCGAGAATGAAGCTGAACTGTCTCATTAGGGCAGCAATAAAGTTGACCTTCCTACCATTATTGCCTTACCTATACTAGTAGGTATCCCGTGAGATGAGCAGCCCGGAACACCTCCGGCGCTGGCGGAAACGAGATCGGACATTGACGGAGCTTCTGCGCCAGTTGTACGAAGAGCAGCTTAAGATCGTTCCCGCCCATGACTATTTGCGGTTGCATGGGGAGACTCTGTTTGTCCGCGGCAGCGTTAGGGTGTTTCGGTTCTATGAGCGGTTCCTTCCCTTAAGTGGCAGAATTCTAGACTGGGGATGCAGGCATGCTCCGGATGCGTGCATGATCCGGAAGAAGCTAGGCGACGGCGTGGAGATAGATGGCTGCGATGTGAGCGGCGCTGAGCAGTATCGGATTTTCTTCGAATACTCGGGCCTGCGATACGAGCGCCTGCGGGATGCATGGTTGCTTCCTTATCCGAATGCCTGTTTCGACGCCGTCGTGGCTTCGGGCGTGCTGGAGCATGTGCCTATGGATTATGAATCGCTGAAGGAGTTGTACCGGGTGCTCAAGCCGGCAGGATGCTTGATCCTGACTTACCTGCCTAACCGCTGGTCGGTGGAAGAATGGTGGCTGCGCTTCAACCGCCGGCCAAATTCACACCGGCGGCTGTATAGCTTGCATCAGACCCGGCAGATGTTGTTGCATACGGGTTTTGTTCCGCGGGTAGCGGGGTTTCAGACGCGGTTGGATCTGCTGCCGGAGTATGGGGAGCGGAGTGGCGGTTTGCGAGCGATTCTTCGATTGTCGATGCTGCAACGGTTGACTTCCTGTATCTGCGTAGTGGCTGAGACAAGTTCTTACATGTGAGGAGTATAAATAGCGCGCCTGACATCGGGAAGGGTCAAGGTTGTATAACATTCGCTAAAAGCTTGATCTAAGTCAACTGATGTGCTACATTTTATACAAGTCTCGAAATAGTAACACTTCAGGAGAAAACTATGTCCCATCGCGCAGCGCTGCTTGTGCTTGTGCTCGCCAGTTTTTCAGCCTCGCTATTTGGGCAGTCCAGCCGAGGTACGGTAACCGGTATCGTCACGGACGCATCCAAGGCCGTCCTCGCGAACGCGGCGGTTGAGTTGTCAAACACTCAGACCAAGGTGGTTCGCTCCACAAACACTAACGAAGCCGGTTTGTACCGTTTCGATGCGGTTGACCCGGGCAGTTATACAATTCGTGTCACCGCGAGCGGCTTCAAGGCTTCTCTCACTCAGCCGTTTGATGTGGTTGCATCCCAAATTGCATCCGTCGATTCGCAGCTCGAATTGGGACAGGTCACCAGTACCGTCGAGGTTTCCGCGGCAGCGGCCCTGATTCAGACCGAAGCTCCGGTCCGTGGCGGCACGATTACTACGCAGAACATCATCGAGTTGCCGATTGCGAGTCAGAATCCTGTTTCGCTCGCTTTAACGCTGCCGGGCGTTTCGACCAATCGTTACTCTTTCGGCGTGGGTACATTTTCGGTCAACGGCGGTCGAGGCCGCTCCAACAACTTCCTTATAGATGGCACTGAGAACAACGACATCTCCGTTACAGGCCAGGCGTTCCAGATCACCAATCCGGATGCGGTTCAGGAAGTGTCGGTGCAAACCGGCAACTACGACGCAGAGTATGGCCGTGCAGGCGGTGGAGTGGTTAACGTCATCACCCAGAACGGCACAAATGCATTTCACGGCACGGCGCGTTATCTCCTGGAGTCGACTATTGTCGATGCCCCGACAAATCTGCAGAAAACTTCGCCGGCCGTGTTGCAGCGTGGTCATCCGCTGCCTGGCACCGATCAGTTCTTCGCGGGCACTCTGGGCGGCCCGATCAAAAGGAACAAAACATTTTTCTTTAGCGCCTACCAGGAAGAGCGGCGGAATTCCACATCGCAATCGGGACTGACTACCCTTTCGCCAGCGGGCCGCGCAACCCTCGCCTCTCTGTTTCCGAACGGCACGAATCCGCGGGCAGACCTGTTGCGTCAGATCACCGCCGGGGCCGATGCCAACTCACAGTTCTTCAATGTCTCCGCCGGCCCAGGCCGCCCCGACATCCAGTTCGGGACCTATCAAAGACCAATCCCGACGCCTGTTCTGGACCGCCAACTGATCGAGCGCGTGGACCACAACTTCAGCACGAATGACCAGCTTTCCGGCCGCTATATGCTGGATTACGGACAGCAAACGGTAGGCGGCAGCACAGGCTTTTTCGGGTTTGACACCGCCTACCAGCCTAAGGTTCAGAATGTTCTCGCCAACGAGACGCACACATTTTCTCCGGCCGCAACCAACGAGCTGCGGTTGGCGTACAACCGCATTGTCTTTTTCTTTCCGGCTACCGCGTCAGATCCCTTAGCCGCCACCCTGCCGCAAATCACCATCGCGGGCGCGACGGGCGCATCTATTTTGGGGATTCCGAGCAACATCCCGCAGGGGCGCATTGCCAATAACTACGAGTTGCAGGACACCGCGAATTACGTTCATGGCAACCACAGCTTCCGCTTCGGGACATCGTTGCTGGACCAGCGCTCGAAACAGGCGGCTCCATTCAATGGGCGCGGAACCCTTAGCTACCAGGCCAGCACCGGTTACACGGGACTTGCCAACTTCCTGGACAACTTCGGCGGCTCCAGCGGCGGGGCAGCGCGTGATTTCGGATCGCCCACTTACTATCCGTCTTTGTTCCGGCAAGCCTACTTTGCGCAGGACCGGTGGCGCGTCACCGATGCTTTGACGCTGACGCTCGGCGTGCGCTATGAGTACTTCGGCGTCCCAATCAATTCCATCAAGACCCCGGCCTTCACGGGGCTGTTCAATATCGATCCGAAGACGTTTACCGGACCGTACAGCCAACCAGACGCGGTAAAGTCCGACAAGAACAACTTCGCGCCGACAATCGGTATTGCTTACGCGCCTTCTTTTGACTCGGGTATTCTGGGCAAGCTGTTCGGCGTCAAGAAATCGGTTTTCCGGACCGGCTATCAGATCGGATACGACTCGTTCTTCAACAACATTGCGTCCAACGCTTTAGCCTCTTCGCCCAATCTGGTTTCCACCAACGCGCCATCCGTGGTTGACGTGAACAACCCTCGCGGCCTCGCTAATGTATCCGGCGCGTTTCCGTCGGTAGCTCGGCCTCTGTCGCCCTTGGATTCGCAGACATTGGTGCTCGCCAACCTGGTCAACCCCTATTACCAACGCTGGTCGGCAGGTATTGAACGAGAGCTGCCGGGTCATATGGTCCTGGATGCCTCGTATGTCGGCAGCAAGGGAACCAGACTTTTTATCAATGAGGATTTGAACCCGCTGGTGACGGCTTCGCTGCGCAACTATCCAGCCGGATATACTGCCGCTAGTTTTCTGCCTTCGCAGATTCAAGGGCGTCTCGACCCGCTGCAGGGCTCACGCCTGATTCGTACCAACGGCGGATCTTCCAACTATGAAGCATTTCAGTTGGAGGTGCGGCGTCAGTTCTCGAACGGCCTCACGTTCAAACTCGCCTATACCCGCTCGAAGTTTATCGACAACAGCAGCGACGTATTCGCAAGCGGAGGCAACAACCTGCCCCAGCAGACGCAGATTCCTTCCATCTTTGGCGGGCTCAAGAACGACCGGTCCGTTTCTCTCTACGACCGGCCGAATCGCATGGCATTCACGTATGTGTACCAGTTGCCGTTCCTGCGGGAGCAACACGGCCTGGTGGGACACGTGGCCGGCGGGTGGGAGATCTCGGGCGTTACTGTTGTAGAATCGGGCGCGCCGCTGAATATCCTGAATGGGCAGGATGCGGACGGCCTGGGCGGCGGTGTTTACGATCGCCCCAATTTTAATCCGCTTGGCCGGCCCGGAGTGCGCGCCGTGCCCAATTCTTCCAGTCCAACCGGGTACGTCAATCCGGACGACCTCGCCAGTGCGACCACGCCCATCAGCCCAACTGACGCCATGTACATTGGGCTACCTGCATGTCTCTCGACCACTACGCCGTGTCCTTCCGGGAATCTTGGCCGGTTCACTCTGCGGACGCCGAGAATCGACAATTTCGACGCCAGCCTGAACAAGTCCATCAGCATCACGGAGCGGGTGCACCTCCAATTCCGCATGGAAGTTTACAACGTGTTCAACCACCGCCAGTACGGTGTGCAGGCCATCAGCCCGTTTGACAGCGGCACTACCACCATCTCGGCAAACGTGTTCACGTCACCGGCGGGCCGGTTCCTGAATCCCGGGTTCGCGGATGGCGGGGCGCGAGTGATTCGTTATCAGCTGAAGTTCGTGTTTTAGGTCGATTTTTAGGTCAGGTTCGCTAAACCACCGAGCGGACCACACCGCCGTCCACCCGCAAGGCCGCGCCGTTAATAGCCGCGGCCAGCGGGCTGCAAACGAACGTCACCAAAGCAGCCACTTCCTGGGGCGTAGCGAAACGCTTGAGCAGCGACGTGGGCCGTGCGGTCTGAAAGAACTCGCGCTCCATTGTCGCGGAGTCCTTTCCGCTACCCTGCGCCATTCGGCCCACGAATTCGCTCACGCCCTCAGACGCAGTCGGTCCGGGCAGGATGGCGTTGACGGCAGTTTCCGCAGTGGTCTCCGCCAGCCCTCGCGAGACGGCAAGCTGTGCTGTCTTGGAAACTCCGTAGTGAATCATCTCGACCGGAATCTGCACGGCCGATTCACTCGAAATGAATATGATCCGGCCCCAGTTTTTCTGCTTCATCCCCGCGATGTAATGACGGCTGAGCCTGACTCCGCTCAGCACGTTCACATCGAAGAAGCGCCGCCAATCGCCGTCGCTGATCTCCTCGAAAGGCTTCGGCTCGAAGATGCCGAGATTGTTCACCAGGATGTCGACTTCCGGAAATTTGGCAATCAGATCCTGGGCGCCTGCCTCGGTCGCCAGGTCGGCAGCGAAACCATGGGCTGCGCCGATTTTTGACTTGGCTGCTTCTACGCGCTCGGATGTGCGGCCGTTAACGATCACCGAGGCGCCTTCTTTCGTAAGAGCTTCGGCAATAGCCAAACCGATTCCCGCAGTGGAGCCAGTGACCAAAGCGGTTTTGCCTTTGAGTTGGAGATTCATATGACTAACGCCGCCTTTCCCAAAATCTTGCGATTGGCGAGATCGCGCAACGCAGCAGGCAACGCCTCAAACGGATATGCGATAGGCGCCGGAGGATGGATCAGCCCCTTCGCGAACATGTCCGCCAAAACATTCTGCGCTTCGCCAAGATAGGCTGGATTCGCTTGCACATAGCCACCCCACAGGGCGCCCACAATTGCGATGTTCTTCAGCAAAACGCGATTGGCTGCGATCGAAGGAATACGTCCGCTCGCGAATCCGATGACGAGCAGACGTCCGCTTGGCGCGATGCACTTGGTCGCGAGATCGAAAATATCGCCGCCCACGGGATCGTAAATCACATTCGCGCCGTGGCCGCCCGTCGCTTGCTTTACTTGATCGACCCAGGATGGGTCCGTGTAACCGATCGCGAGCTCCGCCCCCTGCGCTTTCGCGAAGGCCAGCTTCTCCGGAGACCCGGCGGTCGCGATCACGCGCGCTCCGAGTGCCCGCCCGATCTGAATCGCGGACGTGCCGACGCCGCTCGCGCCCGCATGAACCAGCAACCACTCGCCGGGCTGTAACAAGGCCCGTTCTTTCAGCGCAAAGTAGGATGTGTGAAAAACGACAGGCATCGCGGCGGCTTCTTCGAAACTCATGCCTGGAGGAATCGGGAAAGTCGCGTGGGCCGGAGCGATCGAGTATTCCGCAAAACCCCCGCCGCCCATCGCCATGGCGAGAACGGCAGCCCCCGGTTGTAGTCCTATAACGCTTGAACCAACTGCGTCCACGATGCCAGCCACCTCGGCGCCCGGCGTAAAGGGGAACGGAGGCTTCACCTGATACTTGCCTTGCACCTGCAGGATATCGAAAAAGTTCAGGCCGGAGGCCCGATTGCGAATACGAACCTGGCCGGGTCCAGGCGCGGGCACAGCGATGTTGTTGAGCGCCATCGCTTCGGGCTCGCCCCACGATTCCACCTGCCAGGCTTTCATGATTTGCATGCTTCTGAAACTCTACACGGCGCTGCTGGTCAAAAAGATAAGCTGAAGGGAAGCCAGAAGTAACATGACTGTCCCGGAACTGCTCCAGTTTATCAATCGCGAATTCGAGGCCGGAGCGGAGCCCCAGTTTGCGAAAAACTTGCGCTGGTTCTTCAAAGAGACGGTGGACCCCTACGGTGTCCGCGGCGCGCAAATTCGACAGCTTGCCGCCGCAGTATATCGAGAGATCAAGCACTGGCCGGCCAAGCAGCGGGATCAAGTGTGTGAAGCGTTGTGGAAAACCGGTAAGCTCGAAGGCGGTATCCTGGTGAGCCACTTGTACCGGCGGTTTTACAAACAGTGTGGCGCGCGCGAATTCGCGGTTTTCGAGCGTTGGATCGATCGGTACGTGAGGAATTGGGCCCATACCGACGGTGTCGCCAGTTGGCTCCTGGCCGCGTGCATTCGAAACGACCCGGCCTTGATCGAGCGGCTGTATTTGTGGACCCGCGCCAGGAATCGCTGGAAGCGCCGGGCATCCGCGGTGGCCCTGCTCCAGGAAGCAAAGCAGGGTCGCAACACGGAGTCAATTTTCCGGGTAGCGGATTTGTTGTTCGGTGATGCCGACGAGATAGTGCAAAAAGGAGTTGGTTGGCTGCTCAAGGAAGCCTACCCCAGGAAACCCGCGGCAACGGTGGATTTTCTATCTGAGCGCAAAGCTAAGGCGTCGCGGCTGACGTTACGATACGCGGCGGAAAAAATGACATCGGATGACAAGAAAACAGTGCTTCAACGCGTGGTCACACCTTGATCCTTCGCACAACCTGCCCCGTCGTCCCGGCCAGCATGTCCTTGACAGTCCGCCGGGTAACCGGATGCCGCAACTCCGGCGCAAGCTCGTGCAGCGGCTCCAGCACAAAACGGCGGTCCGAAAAGCACGGGTGCGGGATCTGCAAATCCGCCGTATTCACAATGGATTCGCCATACAGCAGAATATCGATATCGATCGTACGCGGACCCTTGGGCACCAGGCGCTTGCGCCCCAGCTCACGCTCGATCTTGTGAATGCGACTCAACAACTGCAGCGGAAACAGATTGGTTTCCACCTCGATCACTGCGTTCAAGAACCACGGCTGGCTCCTTACATCCTGCGGTTCGGTCTCATACACCGACGATCTGCGTACGACGCGCACTCCTGCCACTTCCAGCAACTCAATCGCCCGATTCAGATTCTGCTGGCGGCCGCCGGCGTTCGATCCGATTGAAAGATACGCCGTTTTCAAAATAGAGTGTTCTGCACGCTGTTGCGGAACTTGCGCGGGATTTCGAAGTAGTCGAAGGCCCGATCGGTTCCAACACGGCCTCGTGGCGTGCGATCGATGAAACCGAGCTGTATCAGATACGGCTCATACACTTCCTCAATCGTGTCCGGCTCCTCATCGATGGAAGCGGCAATCGTATTCACACCCACCGGTCCACCGCCATATTTCTGAAGCAGCGTCATCATGATCTTCTGATCGATCTCGTCCAGTCCGAAGCGATCCACCTCAAGCAGATCGAGCGCGGTCTTCGCCACATTGGAATCGATGTGTCCCGAGGCCCGTACCTGTGCATAATCGCGCACGCGGCGCAGCAGGCGGTTGGCGATACGGGGCGTGCCTCGGCTGCGGCGGGCCACCTCCTCGGCGGCCGGCGCATCAATGGCGACGCCGAGCAATTCGGCCGAGCGCTTGACGATGCTGGTCAGTTCAGCCACGTCGTAATGATTCAGCCGAAGCACCAGACCGAATCGCCCTCGCAGGGGAGCGCTCACTAAACCTTGCCGGGTAGTCGCCCCGATTGCGGTAAAGCGCGGCATCGGCAACGAATGCGTGCGCGCGCCTGGACCCGTTCCAATCAGAATGTCCATCCGGAAATCCTCCAACGCTGAGTAGAGGATCTCTTCGACATCGGGTTGAAGGCGGTGAATCTCGTCGATAAAGAAAACCTGGCGCACGCGAATGTTGGTGAGAACGCCGGTGAGGTCCAGTTTCTTTTGCAGAATCGGCCCGGAGGTCTGCTCAATCCCCACGCCCAGTTCGCACGCGATGATGGTTGCCAGAGTGGTCTTGCCCAATCCCGGCGGCCCGTAGAGCAACACGTGATCCATGGCTTCGCCGCGGTGCTTGGCCGCTTCGATTGCAATCGACAGGTTTTCTTTCAGCTTGGATTGGCCGGTGAAATCGGCAAGCCGCTGCGGGCGGAGGGCAGCCTCGAGCTGCCGCTCATCGGCCTGAGCCGATGCTGAAACGATGCCGTCTTCACGCATTTGTTCTTAGATTAGCTTGCATTGAGGAGGAATGTGATTTCCGGAGCCGCGCTATCGTAGCTTAAAAGGCAAAAGTTCGACAAGAAGATCGCAGACGCTTTGCAAGGTCTTCCGCGGGAGTGAGCCGAGCTTCCGCACGAGTCGTTGCCCGTCTACTGTCCGCAACTAATCCAGGGCAATTTGCCCTCGCTTGCTTTGAAACGTAATCGGAATGCGGGTTGGATATTCGCGCTCTGTCGTGGTCATTGGCGCGACAATTACGGTAAGAAGGCGCCGGTTCATCTCATCGGGCGAGATGACCAAACATGGACGGGTCTTCCGGATCTCGGAGCCGGGGTCTAGCGAAACGAGCCAAACCTCTCTCGCCTGGGCGGCTTCACCAACTCCATTCGTGCCGATCAAACTCGTTTTGCAACTTATTGGCGAGTAAAAGCTCATCGGAATCTGCCGGTCCGGCTGTCTTGAACGCCACATCCCAGCCTTTGCGAGGAGTGGATCGTTCGGGCGCAATAATCAAGCAGTTGTTTTCAACACGCAAATCAATAGCCTCCCTTAAACCACATTGTTCGATAAATGGTTTGGGGATACGGATGCAACGCGAATTTCCGATTCGTATCAATTCAACTTTCATTGTAATTACATTGTAGATGAGGCCGGGCGGGACCGCGAGACATGCGCTCACCGAGTATAATCGCTCGACTGCATGAATCTGTTGAACAGGATATCTTAGCGTGGTAGGAATACGGGAGGTCAGCGTTGACAAGACCAGCGGTTTCCATTTCGGAGCGCTCCGCGGTTTCGGGGCACTGGACTCTTTCTTGATCACGTCCGCGTGTTCAGTTCGGAAATCAGGATATTTTGTTTTGGCGTTGAAACAGTTACGATGAAACCGAAGGAGTTCGGTAATGGCGACAGGGCTTGATTGGTCACAATGCTCCGCTGTGGAAAGCATCCCCGGCAAGCGCAGCGGAGCATGGGTCTTCCGAGGAACCCGGACGCCGGTTTCGACGGTGTTCGAGAACCTTCAGGATATGAGCGTTGACGAGCTCGTGGAAGAATTTGGCGTGACACGGGAACAGGTTCGAGTTGTTTTGCAATTCGCAGCCCAAAGCACGGAAGCGCCAGCACACCGGCCCGATGCTGATTCTCTTCGATAATGGCACGCCGCGCACCCTTGCCCGCTATCTGATCGACCACCACACCGTCACGGAAGCTCGCGCCCGCGGATGGGAGGAATTGGAAAACGGCGAGCTGTTGACAGCGGCTGAGGCCGCAGGGTTCGAAGTGTTGGTGACGACGGACAAAAATCTCAGCTACCAGCAGAACCTTGCGGGCCTCAAGATCGCTATTGTCGTATTGGGAAAAGGACGGTGGACCCTCATCAAGCCGCATGTAGCGCAGATCGTCGCGGCGGTGAAGACAGCGACACCCGGTAGCTTTGTCGAAGTGGAAATCCCCAACGATTAGTCGACAGTCCCCCGTCGCAGAAGTATCCTCTGGCCCAGATATGTTTCGGACTCTGAATGCCCCAAGCAGTATCGAGACCCGTGTGCGAGTGGGACCGGGTGATCGATACGAATCTTAAGGGCTGCAATCTATGTACGCAGTGCCCCTCTCCGGTGAAGGCTAGCGCACCGCCGCTTGCCGGCTTCAGTGCACCGTCCGCGTCTTCCGGTTCATATAGTCCATCAGCAAATACTGCCCCAGATTATACGGCGTCGTGAAATATGCTTTGCCCCGGCACAGCTCCGTCACTTTCTGCACAAAATTCACCAGACCATAATCGCTCGCCAGCATGAAGGTGTTGATCAGGATTCCCTGCTTCTTGCAACGGCTCACTTCTTCCAGCGTGCGGCTGATCACCAGCGGGTCGAGGCCGAACGCATTGCGGTACATGCGCCCGTCGTCCAGCGTCAGCGCCGACGGCTTGCCATCCGTGATCATGATGATCTGCTTCATGTCTTTTTTTTCCTGGTTCAGCAAGCGTTGCGCCAGGATCAAGCCGTCCCTAGTATTCGTGTAATATGGACCAACCTGAACCCGCGCCAACTCGGACAGCCGCAGCTCCTCCGCCGTATCGTGAAACAGCACGCAACGCAGGCTGTCGCCCGGATACTGCGTGCGGATCAGATGCGCCAGAGCCAGTGCGACCTTCTTGGCCGGCGTGAAGCGGTCCTCGCCGTACAAAATCATACTGTGACTGCAGTCCAGCATCAGCACCGTCGCGCACGAGCTCTGGTATTCCGATTGATGCACATGCAGATCGGAGTACTCCAGATTCACCGGCACCGATAGCCCTTCGCGCCGCACCGCCGAGAACAGCGTCTCGCTGATGTCCAGGTTCATCGTGTCGCCAAACTCGTACGGCTTGGCGGCGCCGCTGGTCTCCACTCCGGTCGCCAGATCCCGCGTATCGTGCGCGCCGAAGCTCGCTTTTCCCAGCGACCCAAGCAGGTCCTTCAAGGTCTTGAATCCCAGGAAGTCGACCGATTTGTCCGTTACCTTCACGTCCACCTTGCGATCGGAGTTTCCCTCGCCACCCTGCCCGGTCTCATTCGCATCGCGAGATTCGGTCGTGATATAGCCTTCATCGACCATCTTCTGCACCAGCCTGTCCAGCAGTTGATCCAGTTGCTCCGGCGACATTTGGTGAAGGGCCTGTTGAATCCGCTCAGCCTGCTCCCGATCGAAGAAATCGCTGTTCTCGAGCGCGCGCTCAAGCGCCTCTTTCAGATCCTCCAAGGTGTGCTGGTTCCATTCGCTGAAACCCATGTACTGGTTGTGAAATCCGCTCTCGAGGAAGAAGTCCGAGAGAGCCTTCATCAGGTCCTCGGCGGAGAGGCCGAAGTCGTCGCCAGTATAGCGGGAATAGCGTATCGATCTCATGAGCTCCGCTTTATCAATTGAACTGCCGCCTTTGTTTTTGCCGGCCGCCTTCTTCCCGGTCGGGCGCCTCGCGCTTCCGCTCGCCAGCCGTGAAGCCGCTCTCTTCGTTGCGGCTGATGCGGCGATGCGCGTACAGGCCTTCCAGAATAAACTCGGCCGCGGCGGCGCGCACCGCATCCGGCTCGCTCACGCCCAAACCAAGCGCGCCGGTCTTCTCCATCAAGCCTTGAATTTTGCCGAGCTGCTCCACCATCTTCGAGGAGGCAACGGTCTCCTCCATACGCAACGATCCGCCCAATTCGAACCACTGTACGATCGGGGAAACGTTCACGCCCTCGAAATAAGAACTATAGACCTTGCCGACGGCAGTGCGGATCAGCTCGCGCGCCACGGCATCGCCACCCTTGAGCTCGCCTTCGTATTCCAACTCCAGCTTACCCGTGATCGAAGGCAGCGCGGAATAAATATCGAGAACCCGCGGGACCGCCACATCTTCCTTATTTCGCAGCGCGCGCCGTTCCGCATTCGAGACCACATTCTCCAGAACGGAGATTGGCAAGCGCTGCGAAACGCCGGAGCGCTTGTCTACTTTTTTGTCCTCGCGAGCGAGAAACGCCAACTGCTCCACCGTCTCGCGAATGTAGTTCGGCACCTCCAAGCGAACGGGCGACGGCCGGTCCGTCCACGACTCCTGATTTGTGATGGTGATCCCGTGCTCGATCGTGCTCGGATAATGCGTCCGGATCTCGCTTCCGATGCGATCTTTCAGCGGGGTGATAATTTTGCCGCGCGCCGTGTAATCTTCGGGATTGGCGGTAAACACCAGCATGACATCCAGCGGAAGGCGCACCGGGTATCCCTTTATCTGCACGTCGCCTTCCTGCATGATGTTGAACAAGCCCACTTGTATCTTGCCAGCCAGATCCGGCAGCTCGTTGATCGCAAAGATGCCGCGATTGGCGCGAGGCAGTAGTCCGTAATGCACGGTCAGCTCATTTGCGATATCGTGGCCGCCGCGCGCAGCCTTGATCGGATCGATGTCACCGATCATGTCCGCAATGGTCACGTCGGGGGTGGCGAGCTTCTCGACATATCGATGTTCGCGCTCAAGCCAGGCGATCGGCGTCTCGCCGCCGGCCAAAGCGATCAGATCGCGGCAGTGCCGGCAGATCGGCTGGTAGGGATTGTCGCGAATCTCGCATCCCGCGATGTACGGCGTCCGCAGATCGAGCAGCGTAGTCAGCATGCGAATGATTCGTGTTTTCGCCTGGCCGCGCAATCCAAGCAGAATAAAGTTGTGCTTTGACAGCACGGCGTTCACGATCTGCGGCACCACCGTATCGTCGTAACCGACCACGCCTGCAAACAGCGGTTCACGGCGTTGCAGCTTGCAGATCAAATTCTGGCGCAGCTCGTCTTTGACGCTACGATTCCGGGTGCGTTCTTCTGGAAAGGAGCTGTTTCTCAGCTCGCCGAGAGTGTTGGGGAAATCGGGCATGGATATTAAACCGATCTAACCGCGATTCTAACAGCAATTGGCCGCGGTCATCTGATATGCTCAGGAACCAAGATGACGACCGAGCCGGGCGAGATGGACTTTCAGGGCTTCTGGAGACGGCTCCAACAGCTCGGATTGAACGCCTACGAAGCGCGCTCATACCTGGTTCTGATCGGGCATCCCAAGTTCAAGGCCCTAGAGCTTGCATCGCGCGCGCATGTTCCGCGGCAGAAAATTTACGAAGTGCTGGACAGCCTGGTCGAGAAAGGATTCGCGCAGGTCGTCCAGGAAAAAACGAAAAGGTTCTCGGCGGTTGAGCCGGCTCTCGCGATTCCGAGCTATGTTGCGCACCGGGCGCAGGCGTTGGAGCGGCAGTTGCAAGCGGAGACCGGGGCGGCTGACGGGCTGGTGGACGATCTTGCGGCGGCGTATTCGGAAGGACGCGGCGGTCGCGGCACGCTTGATTATTTGCAGATCGTCAGCCAACCCGGTCAAACCGCCTCATACTACCGGCAGATGCTGTCGGATGTCCAGACCGATTACCTGGAATTTTCAAGGCCGCCCTATGCGGTGGATCCGCTCGATGAGCAACTGGTTCGGGAAGCGCGGTCGCGCGGGGTCGATTGCCGCCTGCTCATCGAGGCGGGAACTTTGGATAAGAGACATCGGCGGCACCTGGACGAGTACGCGGCCGCAGGCGTCGAGATCCGTGAGGCGGATTCGTTGCCGATGAAGCTGGCGCTCTTCGATGGCGACCGCGGCCTGATCGCCTTGCTCGACCCGGTGATCACTAAACCAGCCTGGACGGCTGTGGTGTTCGAGCACGGCGGCTTGGGCGAAGCGATGAAGGGTCTGTTCGAGAACTACTGGCGCAAGTCGCGCAGCTTCGCGGGGAGTTCCTGATCGGGGAGCGCGAGTAACATTGTTCCTGCTAATTTTTGTGATTGAGTGGTGCCCGAACCGCGTCTTATCCTCAGCAGATCGCGCAAAGCGTTTGCAATCTTATTCGCGGAGGATGAATGTACCACCATATTAAGAAGCTAATGTATACGGTGAATGTCGGGACGCCTGATCCGCGCTTCGGCAACATGCTTTTAGAGCAATTCGGCGGCGCCAACGGCGAGCTAGCTGCCGCGATGCAGTATTCGATTCAGGGATTGAACTGCGACGACCCGGATCGCAAAGACCTTTTGATGGACATCGGCACGGAAGAGTTGAGCCACCTGGAAATAGTCGGAACACTGGCCCGAATGCACCTGAAGCCCATGAAGAAGAGCCGGGACGCTGGAGAGGCTGATCCACTGGTCGCGATCGCAGGCGGAGGTGGGGCCACTCTTTGCAACTCGATGGGCAACCCATGGACTGCGGATTACCTCAAAATCACCGGCGAGTTGGACGTGGATCTGCGCAGCAACATCGCGGCTGAGGCTCGCGCCAAGATCGTGTATGAGCGGCTGATCGATTTCTGCGATGACCAGGGGACGATCGACGCGCTGCAGTTTCTAATGACGCGTGAGATCACTCATATGAAAGCGTTTACCGCCGCCCTGGAAAGTCTCGGGAAAGATCGTTTCACCATCGGGAATATCCCGCCGTCACCCGATCTGGTCAACCAGTATTTCAACGATTCCACAGGAACCGGCGATGAGGGTGAGACCGACGCTCGCGGTCCCTGGAACCAAGGCGGCGATTGGGAATTAGTGGAGGCCCCTGGCCGTCGCATTCCGTAGGCTGTCCCGAATTCGCTCGACAACCCTAACTGTTGTTGATGAGATCCGGCCATGCTTAAGAAACCGGCTGGAAGCTGAGGAACGCTTCCGATTTCGGTGGGCCTCAGTTGCGGCCACGCGTGGTGATTTGTCTCGGGTGAAAGAAATACGCTGATCTGATGGCGGCAACCGGTTGGGCGGATGCGAAACCATGGCGGCGGATCTCACGAACACGGTGGTCCCGACTTTGGTCCAACGCGAGCGAGAAAGGCGTGGGCGGCGCTGGGAGTGGACGGAGTCGGCGTCGCAGACCGGTCTCCCAGTCAGGATTTCGAGGGCATACCGCGACTGACGGTCGGGATGGTGAGCCCGGTTCCAAGGGTCCGTGGATGGGTGGCAGTTCCACGGCAAAAGCCGAGGTCAGTTGGTAAACCGTTCGCGACAAGGCAGGACGTATGTTCCGGAACATAGTACAGGTCCAGCCAAGCCGGATTGCCGCGGATATGTTTTCCCGCTCCACCGCGTTGTGTTCGGAAAGTATGCCGGACGGTATGTTCCGGCTCGATCGTCGGCCCGGAGCAGCACACATCAACATAGGTAGGCGATCACTCGCTTTCCCTGTCATACCACCGTACGTACGGGTCCGTATACGGCGGTTCGGCGAGTTAGCTATCGACCGTCGGCTAATCTCGGAAGCCCCAGAGAATCAAAGTAAACATTGGAGCGCAGCGCTTAATGCTTTGGCTACGCTCATGCGTCATGGGCCAAGTCGAGCATAATCGCGAATCACCTCCATCAGGTTGGGTAGAAGACTTTCACTTCCAAACTGCCGAACATGCTCGGCACACAACTCCAGACACAGGCATTCTTGCCTGTTTTTATGGGCGCGGGATCGCCCACCAAAGGCGATGAAAAGCAGTGAGTGGAGTAGGCGGTTTCGCCTGCTCGGCAGGCCAGCGGCCTGCTCCACTCTACCTCACACCACAGGAGGGTTTTCGAGAGTGTGTTGCACTGAAACGAAGACCCTGATGTTTTCGATCCGGTCCTTGCCCGGCCGCTTGGCAGGAAAAGACTCATGCGTGCCCCATGCTTGAGCTTTACAAAACTCCCGCTGGCGCCGCGCTATTAGAGAAAACGCCCGTTCCGATACCAGAAATCCAGCGCTTGATCGAAGATTCCAAGGCCAAGTGCAAACCAGCTAGCCCGCCCCACCCTTGATCGTAATCGCAACCAGTGCCAGCGTCAGCCCGATCATGATCGCGACCGAGGCCCACGAGATGGCGTTGTAAAGCGGGGAGTTGGTCCACTCTTTCATCAGGCCCTTTCTGTTGATCAGCATGATCATGTAAATCAGAACGAAAGGTAGCAGCACGCCGTTGATGACCTGGGAAAACAGAATCATCGATATCAGATTGAAACCCGGTATCAGGATAACCGCGGCTCCCAGGACAATGAGCAGCGTATACAGCCAGTAAAAGATGGGAGCTTCGCGAAATTTCTTGTCCACGCCCGATTCGAATCCAAGGCCCTCACATACCGTGTAAGATGTCGAAAGCGGCAGGATGCAGGCCGCGAAGAAGGATGCATTGAATAGCCCGGCTGCGAACAGCAGATAGGCATATTGCCCAAACGGCTTCAGTGCGACCGCGGCATCGGCTGCGCTCTGTATGTCCTTCGGCGCGTGGGACCAGATCGCGCCCGCGCAGGCTACGATGATAAAGAACGCCACTACATCGGTGAGTATGCAGCCTACGATCACTTCCACGCGGGATTGAACGTACTCCTTTGCGGTAATCCCTTTTTCCACTACGGCGGCCTGTAAGTAGAATTGCATCCACGGTGCGATCGAAGTGCCTACCATGCCGATGAGCATGTAGATGTAACCGCTGTCGAACATCAGGATGGGTTTTACGCTATAGATGGCCGCCTCCTTCCAGTCCGGCTTCACCAGCACACCCGAAATGATGTAAGTAACATACAGCGTGCAGGCCAACAGAAATACCTTCTCCACATTCCGGTAACTGCCGCGGACTACTAGAAGCCATACAGCCGCGGCGGACAGAGGCACCGACACATACGGGCTGATATGGAAAAGCTGTAAGCACGTTGCAATGCCGGCGAACTCGGCGACCACATTGGTAAAATTCGCGATGACGAGCGCCGCCATCATGAAAAACGTCGTTCGCAGGCCAAACTCTTCGCGAATCAGGTCCGAAAGGCCCTTGCCCGTCACCGCGCCCATACGCGAGCACATCTCCTGGGTGACGATGAGCAGGAGCGTGATCGGGATTAAGGTCCAGAGCGGAAGATAGCCGTACTTAGCTCCGGCTGCCGAGTAAGTGTAGATGCCGCCGGCATCGTTATCGACATTGGCAGTAATAAGACCGGGGCCAAGCACGGACAGAAAGATCGCAATTTGTGTCCGGTATCGTCTGGCCATCTATCACCTGCGTCTCAGTACGGAGATGATGTCATCCGCTGTGATTGCGCCGGATAACTTACCCGCCCGATCTACTACCGGCAACGCGAGCAGGCTGTACTTGTCAAACACCTCGGTGATATTCGTTTGCTTCTCTGCAACATCGGTTTGAATGAGATCGTCGGAAGCCAGCTCTCTTAGCGGTGTTGCCCCGGATGCGAGAAACAGGCGGGCGATCGGCACAGCGCCTGTCAATCGTTCCTCCGCATCCACCAGGAAGAGCGTGTTCAATTTCTCGAGCACTTCTTCGTTGGATTTGATCGCAGCCAGCGCATCGGCCACCGTCGCGTCCTCGGGTAACGCGACATACTCTGTGTTCATCAGGCCCCCGGCCGAATCCTCGTCGTATTCCAACAACTCCCGGACTTCAGTCTTCGGCTCGGTCTCCATCTCGGCCAGAATCTCCCGCGAAGTCTGGTCCTGCAGTTCATTCAGAGCGTCAGCCGCTTCCGCGGGCGACATTTCTTCCACAATGTCGGCGGCGGTTTCGGTATCGAGCGACTCCAGGATGCTCGCCTGGATCTCAGGCTCGACTTCAGACAAGGTCTCCGCCGCCACTTCACTGTCGATGTTCTCGAAGATGGCTTCGCGATCGTTGGGACTGAGCTCTTCGACAATGTCCGCGAGGTCGGCCGGATGCATCTCCTCTAGCAGCTTGTTACTGATATTCAACTGGAGCCTGCGCTGGGGATCAGATTCCAGGATGGTGCAGTACTCCCATTTTAGCGAATTGGGCGGAATCGGCCCTTGCAGGCGCCGGACCCACTTGGCCGGGATTACGCCCTGGAGCAGGCGGCGGAAAATGCTGCGAATCCCGATATCGACTTCGACGATATTCAGGGTGTCGCTGCCGCTGTCGTGCTGGCACTCGAAGGTGACATCGGTCACGCGCACCACTTTGCGGCCCTGGGCGTCGATGATCTGCTGGTCCACCAGATCGCGCGTCATGCGCAGCATGGACTCATCGGCATGGTACGGCGTTAGCTGTTCGTCTTTGAGATAAATTCCGTCAAAGGTGATAGCGCTGACCTGATCGTGGCGGATTGTGAGCCAAGCCCAGCCCCCGCCAATGAGATACCGATCGATTCGGGAAGGATGTACGCGCGGCACCAGCGCTGCGTCTTTGATAACGCCGAGCTTACGCCCTTTCAGGTCATAGACCTTGAGGCCCAGCAGTTCGGTAAGGTAGAAGATTTGTTCCGCCATCGAGAGTTGCCTGAGCCCATAAATGATTAGCGCTTCAGTTTCTACTATGCCGCACGTTTGCGGAAGCCGCAACAAAAAAGTAGAGCAGGTTAGCGCGCATTTCTCACGAACCAGGCGTTGACACACGCACGAGTGCGTGCGCCACCTCGGCTCAGACAGTCTGTGCGGTGTCGGCTGTGGCGCACGCTCTCTAGCGTGCCGAGTCCACACTCTTGTGGACTCTTGTGCTTCAACCCTGGTGAGAAATTCAGGCTAAGTTAAACTCAAGCTTGACCTGCCTACACCTCGTATCCATTTGTCTATTGGTATGTGCCGGCCTCGGCGCGCAAGAGTCGATGCTGAAAGAGGCGCCTGCCGATTCGCGTGAACAGGAACGAACCACGATCAAATCG
>JBPCOQ010000116.1:0-6022 GCA_051000095.1 Bryobacteraceae bacterium
CCCGGGCTAATCGCAGCGGGCGAGAGCCTGCCCGTGCCACGCCTCGATGGAATACCGTTCCACCACCAATCTTTTGGCAGCGATGCGGCGGCGGCACGGTTTGCGACGCTGCTCCTTGAAACCGATATTGCCCGTGCGGCTGACTGGAGCGCCTGCGCGGGCAACCCTCTCCATTTCGTGCGGCGTACGCTCCAGCGGTTCGCGCACAATCATGGGGCAACTGCGATCGATCAGGCGTTCGAGGTGTCGGTTTCATTCTCCGATTCTCCGCTCGGCCTAATCGAGCCAAGCGATCAGCCGGACGGCTCGCCCGTTTTCCTGTACATGGAAGCGGAGAGCTGCGGCTTCGTGAACCTCGGCCCGGTACTCCCGATTCTGGAAAAGGCGCACCCAAGGCTTCCTGCAACGTTTGTGCGTCTCTTCTTTAGCGGGATCAACCGCTGGTTCCGAACCTACGATCATCGCGATGCCGATGAGCGCCTCGAAAACATGGAAGGTATGGACGATCCGCGGGATGAATCCGACGCAGAAGCGATGGCTGCGCTGCCTAGCCGGGAAGACATTCTTCCTCAGTGCCTCACACGAAGGCCACTCGGAGATAGAGCCTTGCGCTCGTTACTGGCTCGTCTGGCGACGCCATCAAACGTTGCACGCCTCATGCGGGCCGCTCAGGATTTGGACAGCGTTTCTCAGCGCGTCGACCGAATAGTCATTCCGCCTCACATTGTAGAAATCTTCAGCGACATGAATCCACCGGTGCCGGTGTTGCTCGCGATCTTCCGCGAAGGGGATGCGATTGAGGCCTGCTTCGACGAAGAGCGGCAGTACATGCTGGAACTCCAACCTGAGCCCTGGCCCTTGCTCCCGTTCAGTGCAACCGACGCGAGCAGCATTCGAACCGCTTTCGACTGCCTCGGCACTGCACTCGATACATTGGCGGGTGCCCGGCAGGTTCTTGAATTCGTACCGGGGTGGAAGCGACTCGATACGCCCCAGGGAGTAAAGCGATAAACATTAGCGCCGATTTTGGAATGAACCAGGATTTTGCTCTGACGAAAATACTGCTGGTTTACAGCTCGGGCCATCGGGCCTTTGCAACCCGCATGAGCCAAAAAGCTCTCCCGACGGCGGGCCTCCTTACCTCGACGAAGGGCGGCCGATCACCATGGAGTTTCTGAAGGAGCTGGGCCGCCAATTGGGGGCGAGTTTGCCGAAGGAGATCCTGCCCGCCAGCGTTCTCGTCCGAAGTGTCGACATGCTGGTGTGGTGGACACCTCGCCAGATGCGCCTGATGTTCTACGGGGATGCAAGCGACGGGCGGGCGTTGAACGGGAAAGCTTTTCCGGTGCCTCCGCTCGTGTTCAAGGTTTCCGGCTCGGAGCTTTCCGTGCGTGCTTTGGCAAGCGCAGAGCGACCCTCGGCTAATACCAAGCTGATGATCGCTCCGTTTTGGAATACCGATTCCAGAGGCACTGTTTGTCAAGGGAGCATGCGCGCGCCCGCGCGCTTGACACTCGATGCGATCTCGCAATGGGAGGGGCTTTTTTCGAAAGCGAGTTCACGCACGCAGGTCTCGGAGCGAAGCTCACGAAACACCCGCAAGGATTTCTGGGGTTGTGGAGCGAGCTTGCGGGCGCGAGGAGTTTCCCTTCAGATATCTCGCCGGCAGCGGCGAGACGGTTCAGGAGTTCATCGATTCCGGGAGGAGTTGAATGCATACAATTTGCCCCAGTCTGCTCAAACGGCCCGTTCAAATCGTTGTAGTGGGCTGTGGGGGAACGGGCAGCACGATTGCCAGCGGACTTCCGTACCTCCATCAGTCCATGCTGGCCACGGGGCACCCTGGCGGCCTGGATGTAACGCTTATTGATGGCGACCGAATTTCGGCCGCGAACTGCGTACGGCAGCCGTTCTCGGAAAGCGAGATCGGGTTATTTAAATCGGTAGTTCTCGTACGCCGCCTCAATCTGTTCTGGGGCTTGGAGTGGAAAGGAGTGCCGAAACACCTGGACCGTTCGACCTGGCCTGTCACATTCTATAGATTTCATCATCGGTTGCGTGGACTCGCGCGGCGCTCGGGCGGTGATCAACGAACTGATTGGGCAGCGCTGGACCGACGTGCGATATTGGCTCGACATCGGCAATAACGCGGACTCCGGCCAGTTCGTTCTCGGGCAGCCGCTGAATGGCCGGAACCGGAGGAAGGCCCACCGCCTGCGTACGGTTGCGGAACTCTTCCCGGAGATCGTGGATCCGTCTCTCGACGATAATTCACAACCCAGCTGCAGCGCAGCCGAAGCGCTTGATCGCCAGCATCCGTTCATCAACCAGACGCTTGCCAACCATGCATTGGCTCTGCTCAGTCGGTTGTTCCGTTGCGGAAGCGTTGGTTATCATGGCAGATTCGTTAACCTCTTAACGGGATCCAGCTTTGGACTTCGGACAGATCCGCGCGTCTGGAAGCGGATGATCGCGAGACATCGCAAAGCCGTGATCGGGCCAGCCGAGACTACCAACTGAGGGTCAGGGATTAGATCTGGCTGCAAGCTCGTCGCAGGGGTCCCGGCTTAATTTCCAGGAAACCCTCGCCAGTTCGAGGTCGCAGAGGTCCGGTTTCGGCGAAGCGAAGGAGTTTATTGAGACGCACCTACTCATTCTTAACACCGGGGAAGCGGTGAGCCGGAGGAGTGAAGCGCCCGCGCTATGTGAAGCTGTGTTGTTGCACACGCCAGGCATGATTCACCACCGTTAAGGATCTGGCACAAACGCGGAAGGCACACGGCATGGCTCTGGTCCGGAATTCAGTCACTTGGCGGACGGTATGAAAGAGTTGGTGGCGGGCGAGCGTGATATCACGTTATCTTGGCCTTCAGCCATTCGCGTGAAAACTGGACCGGTTCGGTGCCTCCCGATGGGCGGTTCCGTAAACACATCGCGACTTTGCGGGAAAATCACTAATTGGGCGTGCACATTGGTCGGCCACAATGGCTCGCTCCGAACGCATGGCCTTGTTCGACAACTCTGATAGCCCGCGACAACTGGGAGAGGGAAGGTAATCCTTGACGAAACCGACGATACTTGTGGCAACGTGGGGCGATGGGCTGTTCGCAGTCACCAGCGATGGCGCGCGCAAGAGATTGCGAACCAGCTCGTCGGAGGGCTCGCACCGGATGGAGGCGGCGGTGCGCTCGCCATTGTCGGCCGACATTCGCTGCGCAGGCGTGCACCAAGCGGCGAATGGGCAACCGTCGCTACGAGCGAGTTCGAGCTTTCGTGCTGTATGACTGTTCGAGACACCATCTATGTTGGAACGGACGATGCACGCATGCTGCGGCTGAGCCATGGGGCCGGTGTGCTCGATCCTATCGATGGTTCGACAGCGTCGCGGGGCGGGATGCTTGGTTTGCTGGTTCGGCAATTGTTAATGGGCAGCGTCTTGGGCCACCGCTAGGTATTCGCTCGGTCGCGGCCCACTCGAACGGGAGCATACTGTTCGCCAACGTTCACGTGGGAGGCATTCCACGTTCAATGGATGGCGGAAGAACCTGGCAACCCACCATAGACATTAACAGCGATGTTCATGAGGTGCGCGCGCACCAGGCAAATCCCGACCTGGTCGTCGCGGCGGCCGCTGTTGGCCTTTGCATTAGCCGCGACTCCGGGACGACGTGGATCATAGAACGGGAGGGCCTCCACGCGCCACGCTGCTCCGCAGTAGCGTTATCGGGCGACGACATTATCTTCTCGGCGTCAACCGATCCTTTTGCGGCTGAGGGGCGAATCTATCGGCGGCCGGTCAAGCCGGATGGATCCCTAGTAGCCGTCGAAGGTGGGATGCCGACGTGGATCGAGGGTATCGCTGACACCGGTTGCATCGCCGCAAACGGCTCGTCAATTGCGGTTGCTGACAGAGCTGGCAACTTGTACGGCTCGGACGACTTCGGGCGGGCTTGGTCATGCAGGAGCACCAGACTGCCGACCCCGAGCGGCGTTCTCATCTGTTGAGGAAGGCTAGTACTTCATTTTGTGTCTCTTCCAATCTGCGTGAAGGGGCATTGCTGGCTCAGTTCGCATGGAACCTCACTAAACCTCACTAAACCTCGGTCTCTATCTGGAGTGACTCGGCGCAGAAAACCTGGGGCATGACGGAGTGTTGACCGCCGGGTCACTTCGGATAGAGACGTTTGAAGGAGGAAGCCGCCCTAGGTTTGGCAGGGCAATTGCTTATTTGGTATTCAATCGCACCATAACATTGGAAGATGGTTCTGTTTCACGATGGCGCCCTGTGTTCGGTGCCGGCTGATCGGTGGCATCGCAGTTGCCTGCCAAACAATACCACGCGCAAGCGTCCGCCGCTTTAGCGGCTTCGTTCAAACGGCGTTATGTTTACCACTGGCGCGGGGCCTGACGAATCGGGGCTCTTCATGGGGTTAGTTATGGGTTTCGTAACGAGAATTTTGTTCTCGTTGTAGCTGGAAATCAAGCGGCCACCTTTAATCCAACGGCATTGATCAGTTTGTCGAGATCGTCGGAAACTTTCTGATACAGCCGGTCGAGTTGGCAGCGCTTCTCCGGTTTCAGGTTTTGATCGCCAGAGAAAGGGCTTAACAGGCCAGCGATGAGAGGCGCGTAGATCCGTTCGAACAGCTTCAAGAACACCAGGCAGATCGAATATCCTTCTGTGGTGAGCCGATAGCGGCGCGAGTGAGGCAACTTTTCCACCAGCTTTTTGGCGCGCAATTTGGAAAGATCATAGCGCAGCGATCCGAGTTTGTACTTTTCAACTGGGCAGCCGAGAGCGTCCACTGCGTACGGATAAATCTCGGCAGTCGAGAAGCTGTTTCCCGCCGCGATATGGGCGAACCGAACCACGGCGTGCATGACCGCTAGCAGCCGGGGATGATCGAGCTTCAACCCTGGAATCCGCTTACCGTTGGCGAGCACGGTAGGTTCGGCCAACTGGCGCAACTGGCCACGATCAACGAAGGTCTCTAGAATGTCCTGCTGCACGTTGAGATAATTGTCGGTAATGGCGGACATTTTCTCGCGCAATTGCGGCAGATTCTCCATTGCCTTCTTCACGCCGTAATCACCGACATTATTGGTGGCCGGTTCGGTGCGAAGCGCCAAATGATCGCGGACATACTGTTTGGCGAAGCCATTGGCATAGTGGCTACGGATTACCGGGTTGGGCAGATCCATGTCCTCGATGACAGTCTGCAGCTTCCCGCGGTACTGCTTGGTGATTTTGCGACCGAAGATCACGGTGATCTTGTTCGGTTGTCCGATGGTGCGATTGGCGTCGAGCAGCCGCTCGCCCATTGCGTCCAGCGCCGCACGGCGATGAAAGATCAGATTGTCGCAGTACTCCACTTGCGAGAAGAATAGCCGGTGCTGACAGCCCGCTTCTTTGCGCTCATTCTCGTGGAAGAATGGCGTGAAAGCTGTCAGCCACTTCTGCCCGCAAGCAATCAGTTCCTGCGCTGTCAGTGAGTCGGCCAATTCCTGAAGACGCCGGGGGTTGCCGCACTTCAAAAACAGATTCGAGGGTTGCTCGAAGTCGATGCCTCTTCGCGGAGGCGGTTGGCCAACCAGTGATGTTGATTGAGGCACACTCGTGCTGAGAAAGGGAAATAGGGACACATCCGAACAAACATGCGACCCCAATGGAGGTCATTGACGTAAAAGTTATATTGGTTGACCCAGCGCTGGCCGATCTGCAAGTGCCAGCGGTTGTCCTTCTTGTTGCCGATTGCCGTCATAATACGTGCCGGTTCCCGGGCTTTGATGATGACCGCAATCTCGTCCGGTTTAGCTTTTTTCAAGTACGGCTCCACGAATTCAGATCCTTGGTTTCATCGTTCATGGAGGGCTCCTGAGCATGGGCTCAGGATAAGCATGACCTACTTACGTCGGTCTGTCAATAGAAAACCGTTACAGACCGACTCCTTAAGAGGACCCCGTTCGCTGGCGGATCTCAGTTCGGATAAAACAATTCGATGGAGAAATGTAGAAACTCCAG
>JBPCOQ010000123.1:0-16371 GCA_051000095.1 Bryobacteraceae bacterium
TTGCCCCGGCGGTAGTGATTTTGGGTGAGCGTCTCTTGGGATCGGACGACCCGGACCGGCTGCGGGTAATCGGCGGAGAAAGGTAACCCCTGAAGTATCCCAGATCTGGCTCTGATAGGTTTTGCCAGAATTGTCCAATACAATCTGGGGACCGATCTGGTTCGGTCACGTCAGGAAGGAACCCAGCGCAGGTTGCGAGATCCGTTACGATTTAGAAGAGCCGAGGTAGGCGACAGCTAAGACCGTCTAATCACTGGAGCTGTTGTTAAGCCCGGATGCAAGCTTGGTTCCAGGTTTTCGTGCTCACGCCAGTGGTGACGTTGGCATCTCTGTAACCGGAGACGGCAGCGATCCCGTTTAGGAGAGTGCCTGTTCTGCACAACCTGGACCGCCGCCCTCGGCATCTCAAATCGAGGTGAATATTGTGTCCAGAAAGCGAACATCCAAGCGGTCCGGCAAAGCGGAATTCCTCCCCGTTCTGAACCAAAAAACGCGGCCGGAGTAGACATTGGAGCGACGGAAATTTACGTTGCCGTTCCCTCCGATCGAGATGCGGAGCCAGTACGTTGCTTTCCGACCTTTACCGAGGATCTGCGCCGGCTTGCGGATTGGTTGCAGCGCTGCGGTATTGAAAGCATTGCGATGCGGTTACGCACCCTCGAAAACACAGGATGCGGCCATGGCAAGTCCTTTGTTTTCATTCAAGCCTTTGCCCAGCCTCCGGGCAGGGGAGCATGCAAGCGTGCCACGCTGATAAACTGGAGGGAGCTTAATGAGACAGTCCCCGGATTCCGGCAACGCCGCCGTCGTGGAACAGCCCGCGGCTGTGGAAGCCGTCAGGCCCGATCCACCTCGCGGAACCATCGCGGAATGGACCATCACGATTCTTCTTCTTCTGTTTGGCACCACGACGCTGGTCCAGGCGTTCGTGATTCCAACCGGTTCAATGGAAGACACTCTGCTGATCGGCGACCACCTGTTGGTGGATAAACTGACCTACTCTCCGGCCGGTCCCGTGAGCAAGTATTTGCTGCCGTATGAGTCGGTGAAACACGGCGATATTATCGTGTTTCGGTATCCAGTCGACATTTCACAAACTTTCGTGAAGCGCGCTATCGGGATTCCAGGCGATCACCTGCGGATTGTGAACCAGCAGATTTACCGCAACGGCGTCAAGCTGAATGAACCGTACGTGTACCACAAGAACCCCTATCCCGATACGTATCGCGACAATTTTCCCACTACCGAGCCGAACTCCATGATCTACGAGCAGGCGCGCGACATGCTGCAAAACCATGTTGTAAACGGCGAGGTCGTTGTGCCGGAGAACAGCTACTTCGCTATGGGCGACAACCGCGACAACTCGCTCGACAGCCGGTACTGGGGCTTTGTCCCGCGCGACAACATCATCGGAAAACCGCTGATCATTTACTGGTCGTACAACGCCAGTACGGAAAGCCTGGCAAGCTCGTCGGTGCACGCGCTATCGCGCCACTTCCTCGATCTCGCCCAGCACTTTTTCTCCAAGACACGTTGGAAACGAACCTTTATGCTCGTCCATGGCTACCACAGTAACAACTAAGCCGGCTTCGCCGAAAACCACGGCTGCACCACCCGTGTCCCAACAGCGCAACTCCATCGCGGAGTGGACGGTAACATTCCTGCTGCTGCTTTTCGGTACCTCGACCATCGCGCAGCCGTTCGTGATCCCGACCTCGTCCATGCACAACACCCTGCTCACGGGGGACCACCTCATTGTCGATAAGCTGGCCTATTCGCCGCCTGGACCCTTCAGCAAGCACATACTGCCCTACACGGAAGTGAGGCGGGGCGACATCATTGTGTTCCGTCATCCGGTCCTGCTGAAAGAGGATTACGTGAAGCGCGTGATCGGTATACCCGGAGATCACATCAATCTGATTGACCGGGTGGTGTACCTGAATGGCAAGCCTTTGACGGAGCCGTACGTGATTCACATCTTCAATGACTCGAACCATTATCGCGATAATTTTCCGGACGGCAGCCCGGAATTTTTGAGCGACGCTGGCATGCTTGAGCGAGTCTCTCAGATGCTTCGCGACGACGTCAAGAATGGAGAGTTGGTGGTGCCACCCGGCAGCTATTTCGCCATGGGTGATAATCGCGACAATTCGCTCGACAGCCGCTATTGGGGCCTGGTTCCACGCGAGAACATTACGGGCAAGCCGGTGATTATCTTCTGGTCTTATGACGCGCCCACTGCCGATCTGCAAACCTACAACATCGGTCATTTTGTCGATCTCGCCGCGCATTTTTTTACCAAGACCCGGTGGGACCGAACCATGCGGTTCGTCCGCCCCTATCCAATCGAGTAGCACAGGCGTTCTTGCCTGTGTTGCACTGAAAGCGTGGCACTAACTGAGACCAACAAAGGCAATCACTATGGCCTGATTCTGGCGGGAGGGCGCGGTACCCGTTTCTGGCCGCGCAGCCGGCGCAGCCATGCCAAGCAGGTACTGCGCTTCATGGGTGACAGGTCGCTGATTCAGGCCACTGTGGATCGTCTACGGCCGGTGCTTCCACCCGAGCGAATCTGGATTCTCACTAGCGAACATCTAGACGACGAGATCGTTCACCAACTTCCGGAGGTGCCGAGGGAGCAGATTCTCGCTGAGCCCGCGCAACGCAACACAGCGCCCGCGATCGGACTGGCTGCGCAGATTCTGAACTCGCTCGATCCGGATTCGGTGATGGGTGTGTTTCCGGCGGATCATTTGATTTCGAAGCCGGAGCGTTACCTTCAGTTTGTGGGTGCGGCCCTGGAAGCTGCAGGCAAGGGCAAGATCGCCGTGCTCGGAATTCAGCCACGCTGGCCGGAAACAGGCTATGGCTATATCGAATTTCCAAAAGACGTCCAAGCTGGAGGAACGGAGCCTTTCGCAGTCAGCGCGTTTCACGAGAAGCCCTGCCACGCCAAAGCGGAAGAATATTTCCGCGCCGGGAACTATTATTGGAACGCCGGTATGTTTTTCTGGAAGACATCCGTGCTGCTCGAAGCGCTGCACAAATTCCTTCCCAAGACCGCGGCACTGCTGGCATCGCTGCCAAAGTTCGGGGAATCGCAGTTCATGGCGAAATTGGAAGAGATCTTCCCATTAACGGAGAATATCTCGATTGATTTCGCGGTGCTTGAAAAGGTTTCCGCAATCACGGGTTTCGCGGCGGACGATATTGGCTGGAGCGATATTGGAAGCTGGAACGCGGTTTACGAGCTGCTCCCTCACGATGCGGACGGCAACGTGACTCGCTCGGAAGCGCTGGTACACAAGAGCTCGGGTAACTATGTGGACGCGGTTGGGAAATTGGTCGCGCTGCTTGGCGTCGAGAATCTGATTGTGGTCGATACGCCGGATGCGCTCTTGATCGCGGACCGGAGCCGGGCGCAGGAAGTAGGTAATCTCGTGAAGTTACTCGAAGAGCAGAAGCGAAAGGAATTATTATGAGGCGGATCTGGACGGCGGCGCTAATGCTAGCGTGGCCGGCGGTGTCTCAAACGCAGGAGCAAATCGCGCACAAGTTCGTCGATCTGCTCGCTCACCAGGATTTCACCAAAGCGGAACAATATTTCGACCCGCAAGTGGCGGCGCTGATGCCTGCCAGTAAACTCGAAGCCGTTTGGGAATCCGTCGTTTCTAAGGCCGGTCCATACTCCAGAGAGCTTGGCATACGGACGCAATCCATGGGACCGCGTTCGATCGTGGTGGTGGATTGCCAATTCGCGAAGCGGGCCCTGTCGATACAACTGGTGCTGAATGGTGACGGCAAGATATCCGGTCTCCACTTTCTCCCATATCATGCGGCTGTTGAGGCGAAAATTCCCGAAGGCGTCACCGAGAAGCCGCTGGATGTGCTGGACCTTCCTGGTACGCTGACCATACCACAAGGAACCGGCCCTTTCCCCGGATTGGTTCTGGTCCACGGCTCCGGACCGAACGATCGTGACGAGACCATCGGGCCCAATAAGCCTTTTCGCGATCTGGCGTGGGGACTGGCAGCCCGAGGCATCGCGGTCTACCGTTATGACAAGCGGACCAGGGTTCATCCGCAACTTATCGCGGGTTTTACAGTGAAAGAAGAAGTGACCGATGACGCTCTTGCCGCCGTGAATCTGCTGCGCAAGACGGCTCAAATCGACCCGAAGCGGATCTTCGTTCTCGGGCACAGCCTGGGTGGCATGTTGCTTCCGCGAATCGGAAAGGCCGACCCCGGCATTGCGGGATTGATCTCGATGGCAGGAGAGACTCAACCGCTGGAGGACGTCATTGTGCGGCAAATAGAACTTTTGGCGCCGGCCAAAGTGGAGCAAATGAAGGAGCAAGCTGAGGCTGTCAAAAACATGAAGCCGGGAGGCGCTCCCGCGTTCGGAGTTCCAGCGAGCTACTGGCTCGATTTGCGCGGCTACAATCCAGCCGAGCTTGCAAAGACGTTGAAACAGCCGATGCTCATCCTGCAAGGCGAACGGGATTATCAGGTCACGATGAAAGATTTCGAAGCATGGAAGAAGGCTCTGACAGGGAGGCCGAACGTCACCTTCAAAACGTACCCGAGCCTGAATCACCTGTTTCTGGCAGGGGAGGGCGAAAGCAGACCGGCCGAGTACCAAACACCAGGCCGGGTCCCTGACGCTGTTCTCGATGATGTTGCCAAGTGGATTAAAGAGCCGGCTGGCGCTTCCCGAAACCCGTAGCCTGCTCGAATGCATACGCAAGCTGCAGTAGCGGCCATTCCCCGTGATGGCGTCCTACGATCTGAATCCCAACCGGCAGACCATCCGGCGTGAACCCGCAGGGAACGGAGATTGCGGGGTTGCCCAGGACCGAGATGAAGTAGCAGGACTTCATCCAGTCGATGTAGCTTTCCATTTTCACGCCGTTGATCTCGGTGACGTACTGCTGGTTCAGATCGAAGGGGGGCACCTGCGTTACGGGGAGCACGAAGAATTCGTAGGTCTGCATGAAAGTGCGGGCACGATCCTGCAGTTGCCTGCGCTTGAGCTCGGCGCGCTCCAGTTGTGGGCCTGTTAGCTTTGCTCCGCGTTCGATTTCGCCGAGGATTGTGTCTTTGAGCCGCGCTCGGTCGAGATTGCCAAGCTGCATCGCGAATGAAGAAGCCCGCAACGTTTTGAAAGTTTCATCCGCGCCTTCAAAATCCGGCTCGGCATTTTCGACGATGCAGCCCAGCGCTTCGAATGTCCGCCGGTGCGCCTCGACAACCTCCCGGATGCGGTGGTCAAAGGGCAACCCGCCCAGGTCCTTCGCCCATGCGATCCGGACGCCATTGAAATCGCGATCGAGAGGACGCGCGAAGATGTCTCCGGAATCCGCAATGACGCTCAGCAGCAGAGCGGTATCCGCAACGGTTCGAGCCATCGGACCGGAGACCGAAAGCGCCGGCGAGGCCACAGATGGCCCGTTCGGAACACGACCCGGACTTGGCCGCAAGCCCACCACATTGCAGAAGCTGGCAGGATTCCGCAGCGAGCCGCCCATGTCGCTGCCCTCTGCAAGCGGCGCCATCCCGCAAGCCAGAGCCACCGCCGCGCCTCCGCTGCTTCCGCCGCACGTCTTGCTTAAATCATAGGGATTGCGCGTCGCTCCGAAGACCGGGTTGAAAGTTTGCGAGCCCGCGCCGAACTCGGGAGTATTGGTCTTACCGACGGTGATCGCGCCCGCCTTCTGAATACGCTCTACAATCGGAGCGTTTTCCGTGGGCACCTGAGCCTCGAAAAGCGGCGAGCCGTAGGTGGTGCGAATTCCTTCGGTATTATGCAAATCTTTGTGGGCAACCGGCAGTCCATGCAGCGGGCCGAGCCACTCGCCGCGAGCAAGCGATCGATCCGCGGCGCACGCCTGCTCCATGGCTTGATCGGCCACCAGCGTCACGATCGCATTCACCTTTGGATTCACCCGCTCGATCTGGTTCAGATGAGCGGTCAGGATTTCGGCGGCGGAGAGTTTCTTGGAACGGAGATTGCGGACCAGGTCGGTCGCAGTCTGGAAGCAGATATCGGAATCTGGTGTGCTCATTAACGCAAAAAACGGCAGTTGGGTTCGCCGGTGGTGAACGCAAAAACTTTGAACCAGCGGCGTTCAACGGCCCAGGGGACAAGCTAAACTGGCATGGGCCCCGGCGGGCTCACCCGCGATCATGAAAACAGGCCCAGCCCACCCGACAGGCGGCACAAACCGGCCGCCCGTCCCACGACGCGGAGACAAAGCGTGTCCGACAGTCGGCACGGTTGCAGCCAACCGCCGTTTTACGGCGCTTTCCGCTGCAACTCCGCCGGCACCCTCTGCCTGTCCATTCCTTCTGTTTGGAAAGTCCACTTGAGCGGCAAGTCCTGCGGAATAAAACACTGCCGATCGTCGCACGCCTGATAGCGAAGCGTGCCCTCAACGGTAATCTCGCCTGAGACATGCGCTCCAATCGTGATATCGCGCGCTAATCGTAAGTGCCCCTGATACACCGGCACCGTCTCATTGATGGCCGGGAGATGCAGCTTCTGCGAAGCCGGATAGTTCACCGGATGCGCCGCCGCAACATCCGAGTCCTTCATCTTCCAATCAATCGGAATATAGCCCTCCACTCCCGGCGCATAGACGTGCATCTTCGGCTTCAGCTCGATGTCGATCACCAGCGCGATCCGCTGGCCAACTCGCACCAGCGAGTTACTCGCCGATGTCACCGCCGTCAGTTGCTTGCCTTGTACCTCATTGCGGCTCGATTCCGGCACAAGCCCGAAACGCTGTACAAGGATATCGGCGGCGGTATAGCGCTGCTTGTAATCGTCTTCGAAATACTTGCCGGCAATCACACCCTTGTTGTCCACGATAAAAGTGCCCGGATACGGAATGCCAAAGAACGGAGTGTTCTTCGGAGTCTCTTCGTTCAAAATACCCACGGATCGAATGATCTTTGAATCCGTATCCGACAGCAGCGGGAAGTGAATATTCTTCCGCTCCGCAAACGCGTGGAGCGCTTCAGGACTGTCGTAGCTGATGCCCACCACATTCAACCCGATCTTCTGGAATTGACCGGCGTTCTGTTCCAGCTCCACGAGCTGGGCTTTGCAGAAGGGTCACCAGTCCGCCGAGCGGTAGAAAACCAGTACAGCGCCTTTCGGTCCCAACAGGCTCTGCAGCGTGTGCGATTTCCCGTTCTGGTCGCGCGCTTCGAACGGCGGCATCAGCGATCCGATATCCGGCCCCCGCTTCACCTCCCCTACCAATAAGCAAGCCGTAAGCATTGTTAACCAGAGAGTCCGAGTTCGCATCCTATCTAGATGATATCCTCTGTCCAAGGCAATCCGCGGTGAGTATCCCAAAAGCCTTGCGGCGATTCGTTTACATCTTTGCGCTGATTGGGTCTTCGCTCGCCTTCCAGTTGCCGTTCCGCGAATATCCCGGGGTTGAGTACGAAGGCATGCCATTGCCGCCGGATTGGAGCGAAAAGACGGAGTGGGCGTTCGCCCGCCTGATGTTTCCGCCCGGCTGGAATGACGGCTATCGCGGCCGTTACGACGGCGACTGGCGAAAGGGGCTGTCCTTGTGGACGCAGGACTATCCACGGGCGGACCGGCATTTCTCGCAGGCAGTCCGCCGTCTCACGCGCATTCACGTCCGGTCCGTCGAGCAGCCGATCAGTTTGGAAGACCGCGACGAAGTTTACAACTGGCCGTGGGTGTACGCCGTGCAAGTGGGCGAATGGGGATTGACTCCGGCCCAGGCCAAAGTACTGCGGGATTATCTGCTGCGCGGCGGCTTTTTCATGGCCGACGATTTTCATGGGACCGAAGAGTGGGGCGTTTTTCAGGAAAGCATGAAGCTGGTTTTTCCGGACCGGCCCATCGTAGAGATCCCGGATAACGACGCCATCTTCCACACCGTTTACGATTTAGACGATCGCTACCAGGTGCCCGGAGCAGCGCACCTGAGACTAGGCTACAAAGGCGACGGAATCGGCGCTCACTGGCGAGGGATCTATGACGACCAGCACCGGGTGATGATCGCCATCTCGTTCAATTCGGATCTGGGCGATTGTTGGGAGTGGGCGGACGCGCCGCAATACCCCGAGAAGTTCTCGGCCTTGGGAATACGGATCGGCGTCAACTACATCGTGTACGCGATGACTCATTGACGACAGTCTGCGGCAGCATCAGCTTACTTAGGCGCTCCCGGAACCAGACGGCATCTTGACGGTCCCTTTCTTCCCGATGCTTCGAGACGATGTGGTTATCCCCGGCGAAAATCACCAGGCCATATTCCTTCTGCAATCGTTGCAACCGCATCGCGAGATTGAGAGTATGAACAGGATCTACCTGCGGATCTGCTCCGCCGTGCATCAATAAGATCGGCGTGTTGATCTTTTCCGCCCATTCGATGGCGGAGCGCGCTTGCAGAATCCGAGCACTGTTCATTTCGTAATCCGGCCAGATAACGTTGGCCATTTGCTTCGCGCGCGCATCTTTGCCCAGGTAGGCGCCGAGATCGGTGATACCGCCAAAGGTCGCGGCAGCGCGCGCCGGAAAAGCGTCGCGTAGCGCTAGGAAGGTCATTATCGCTCCACGTGATTCGCCGTACAGAAAAACGTTTTGGCCATCCGCGAAATCCAGCGCTTTAATGACCGGGATAATATTTTTGAGGTCGTTCAGATCGGCGCCACCCAACTCATCATGGCCGGGAGCTCCATCGCTGCCGGGATACATCGGGGCCACAATGGTGAATCCTTCACGAGCCAGCCGCCGAAACATCGTTAAAAGCGCGAGCGCCTGATCCTTGACGACGTAACTCCCTCGATTGAAGACGATCACCGGCAGCTTGCTCGCGGGCCGGCCGGCCGGATGATACAAGTAAGCAACCACCGCAATCCCATCGCTCCGATAGCGCAGTTTTTCGAGAACGAAGCTCTTGTCTGCCGCTGCTTCCTGGTAGTCCTGGAGTGATGCATAGGTCGCGATGCTCGGGTTGTCCTCGAAGGCCGGGAGCGGGTAGACAGCGTGCTCGACGATGGAACCATCCACGGCGGCGCCGCGTAGCAATGTCCCGAAGGCGAACAGAAGCGCGGCGGAAGGGATCAAAGATTGTGCCAAAAGTAGTATACGGAGACCATCGGCGCGAGTTCCAGGAGTCAGCCGCGGCTTGCAAGTGTAGCCCCCGGCGTTTACAACTAAAGAAGAGTCCCATGAGATTTCACCGCTTCGCCCTCATCCTTGTTGTGATGCCTGCATGCCTGCCCGCCCAGCAGACCCCCGCGCCCTACAGCAGCCAGCCCAACGTATTCTTCGGAGACAAGCCAAACAAAAAAGACAAGGGGACCACGCGCCCGGTGCACGGCATCGTAAAGGACAGCGCGGGCAACTACGCCGCCCAAGCGATTGTCGAGCTAAAAGATGTGAAGACGGGAAGGAAAGTCGAAACCGTCACCAAGCCGGATGGCTCCTACCGCTTCGACGATCTTAAGATCGCCGATAACTACGAGCTGCAGGCCAGGAAGGGTAAACTCACGAGTGCGCTCAAGACCTTGAGCATCTACGATTCGCGTAAAGATCTGGTGATCAATCTGGAGTTGGAAACGAGTATGGCAAGCCGGCCACAAGCGAGCGGCGAGGAATGGAAGCAGCTTTACAACGGCAAGGACGAGACCGGCTGGAAGCACGTGGGCCCGGGCCGTTTCACGATTGAAGACGGGATGCTGAAAACCGAAGGCGGTATGGGCCTGCTGTGGTATACCGGCGAGAAGTTCGGAAACACCACCATCCGCGTGGTCTTCAAGACCACCACGCCGACCGACAATTCAGGCGTCTACATCCGATTGCCCGAGCCGCCGCCGGATCCGTGGTATGCCGTTCACAACGGCTACGAGACCCAGATTGACGCTGCGGGTGACGATTGGCATTGTACTGGCGCGATCTATTCCCTGAGCAAAGTGACCAAGCGCACGCAGAAGCCCATGGGCGAGTGGAACACCATGGAGATTGTGCTTAAAGGACAAGAGACCACGGTGTACTTGAATAGCGAAAAGGTGAACGACTTCTTCGGCAATCAGCCTGTTCCGGAGCGCAAGATGTGGTACGAGCCAGTGCGCGGTCAGCGGCCGGACGTGGGCTACATCGGACTGCAAAATCACGATGGCAAGTCGACGGTGTACTTCAAGGAAATCAGCGTCAAGCAGTAGTGGGACATGCTTCAGCGGGAGCGACGGGGCGGCACAAGTAACAGAAACTGAGTGGGGCGGGCGTTTCGCCTGCCCACCGGTGCTGCCCGCTTGAGCGCACTTTGCGCCGGGCAGGCAAATTGCCTGCCCCACTCAGAATCAACCACTTAGAGGCGGATTTCTGGAGAAGCTTGTCCCCCGCCAGGTTCACCGTGTCAGGTTTTTCTCGATCAAGTCCGCCAGGCGCACGCCCGCTTTCAACAGTTGCTCGCGCACGATGCTGGTGCCGTCCTTCTCGTACTCCGAATTGAGATCGGTGATGGGAGGGTGGGCCGGACGCTCCGTCACTCCGCAGAAATTCTGGTCGGGAATCCCGCGGTAAGCATGATGTTCGGCAATCGCGAATCCCTCCCATGCGACTTCTTCGATCGGCGCTTGCACCCATTTCGCGGCCTCTGTTTCATTCAGGCCCTTGAGCAACGAGGCAGCGTAGAGGCGATCCTCATCGATGTTTGCATCGGCTTTTGATTTGTCGACCAAATCACTGTCCCACACCCCGTGCAGGCGGTGGTCGACGCGTTCCTGGTCTTTGAGATAGAAATTCACATGCTCGAGGTTGCCGCCCTGATCGCATTTCCGCTCGATACAGTGGAGCGGCTGATGGATATCGCCCTCGAAATGGATGATATACATCAACGCAGCGCGGCGCTCTGTTTCATCCGTCGAATCTCTCAAAATATTGGTGAAAAACTTGATCTTCTCAACCACGCAATTTCCATTCGGACAATATGCATCGAGCGAATGGGAGGACGGCGCCGGCAACGGAATGTCAATGTAGTGCCACGGGCCGGACTCTTTCGGAACGGACCCGGCCACCGTCACGCAATACTGCTCTTCCGGCCTGAGATTGCCTTTTTCGAATGCCCGCAATGCGTCGGGACAGGCGCTGACGTCCGCCATGGTGTATTGACCCTGCATGAGCAATTGACTGACGCGGCTGCGCGCTTCGGGTGAAAGTCTTGCCTCGGCAATCATGGCCACGATGCGATGGCCCGCCTGGCCCCAACTCCATGCGGGCGAAGTTGCGGTGAGCAAAAGAATCAGGCCGCGGATCAACGCGAGTGAACGCGGATACTCAGATTCGTTTGATACGAATCTGCTTGAATTCCTGCCAGCTTCCGGGTTGGTGGGCCTGCAGCTCAATCGATCCCTCCTCTAGATTATTCAGTTTGTCATATTCAAGGATCGTATCGCCGTTGATGCGCACCAGACACGTTCGATCTTTCACGATCAGTTGCATGGGCCACCAGTGCTCCGGCTGGATGCGAGGATAAGCCGCCCGCTTGAACGAGTACAAGGAGCCCGTCGGATAGTGCGCTCCTTCGACGTCGTGAAGCTGGATCTCATAGTGGCGCGCTGCGTTGCCCTGACCCGCGCTCCGAAACAGAATGCCGCTGTTGTGGTGGTGGCTGTGCCGTACGTAAAGTTGCAGTTCGAAATCGCGGAACCTCTCATGTGTCGCGAGGTGGCCTTTGCCTTCTCCGCGCAGCACGCCTGCTATAGGATCGAACTTGGGCTTGCCCTCGGATATATACCATTTCCCGAAATCGGCGGCCGTCTCGTAAAGCGTTTGCCAGGATTCTTTGGAGGGCAACTCCCGGATCTGCAGAGAACGAAAGTGAACTGGATACGATAGCGATTCAAAACCCAGATAGCCCTGGCGTAGCCGGTGCCGCAACTCCGCGACCGTGCCGGCGTCGAGATCTTGAACCACTTCATCGTTGGTCCAGACGCGCAGCCGTGGCCAGTCCATCAGGATTCGGAAAGTGTTCCAGTCTTTCCTTACGTTGACCTTTAACGGTGGGATCGTTGGGAAAATCGCGCCCATGGATTCGGGCTTGGGCGGCTCGTCACGATCCTGGAAGATATGAATCTGCATGCCGCACCACATAGGCCGGCCATGCTCCGGTGCATGCAGGTAGATGCCGGAGTCCGACCAGCCTTTGACAAAGAATTCGCCGCGGAAATCGAAGTTCTCGTACTGGCGCCCGGATCGCAACCAGCAGGGAAAACCCGATCCCTCATGCACCACAATGGCGCCATCGCGCACATAGAATGCGGTCTCGGGCCCATCGACAATTGTCCATCCCTGAAGCGTTTTGCCGTCAAACAATGGCGTGAAGCTTTCTTCGGTCCGGCTTTGCAGGAATGCAGGCGTGGCAAGAAAAGTCCGGCGATTCATTGGCATGTCATTCGCGGCTATTCTCCAGTATCTGGTAAGACTGGAAGCTATGGTGATTCTCGATGGGTCTGGTTTGACGATCGAGCAGGTGGCCGCGGTTGCTGAGAAAGGTGAAACGGTGGAGCTTTCGGCTGCGGCAAAGGAACGCATGCAGCGATCGCGCGCGGTCGTCGAGCGGCTGGCGCAAGCCGAAGCTCCCGTGTACGGCGTGAATACTGGCGTGGGCTTGCTGGCCGATGTTCGCATCCCACCGGCCGAGCTGGAGCAGTTGCAGCTCAACGTGGTCCGCTCCCACGCCTGCGGGGTTGGCGATCCGCTCAGCCGTGCCGAGGTGCGCGCCATGATGCTGATCCGTGCCAACGTACTGGCGCTTGGGTTCTCGGGAATCCGGCCCGCGATTGCACAGCAGCTTTGCGAGCTGCTAAACCGCAAGGTCACGCCCGTGGTTCCGTCGCGGGGCAGCGTGGGCGCAAGCGGCGATTTGGCTCCCTTGGCGCACATGGCGCTGGTTTTGATCGGAGAAGGCGAAGCGGATCTCGATGGCCAACGTTATCCAGCCAAGCAAGCGCTGGACCGGGCGGGCCTGAAGCCAGTGGCGCTGGCGTCGAAGGAAGGATTGTCGCTGGTAAACGGCACGCAAGAGATGCTGTCCATCGGCTGTCTGCAACTGCTCGAATCCGAAACGCTGGCGGACGCGGCGGACCTGATCTGCGCGATGACTGTAGACGGTTTGCGAGGCACGCCGCGAGCCTTCGATGCACGCTTACAGCAGACGCGGCCTCATCCAGGCCAGAGGATCAGCGCCTCCAATGTGACACGCATTCTGGATGAAAGTGAAATCCGTCAATCGCACCTGACGTGCCGCCGCGTGCAGGACGCCTATTCGCTAAGGTGTGCTCCGCAAGTCCACGGAGCCGTTCGCGACACACTCGCCGCGGCCCGCCGGGTATTCGAGATTGAGTTGAACTCGGTAACCGACAACCCGCTGGTGATTGACGGCGAGGTCATCTCCGGCGGGAATTTCCACGGTGAGCCGCTGGCATTTCAACTCGATTACCTTGCGATTGCCATCACGGCTCTGGCTGGCATTTCGGAGCGCCGTATCGATCGCCTGGTCAACCCGGCGCTGAACGAAGATCTGCCTCCGTTTCTGGCAAATCGTCCGGGCACCGAGTCGGGCTTCATGATGGCGCAGGTGACAGCGGCGGCGCTGGTTGCCGAGAACCGCGTGCTGGCCAACCCTGCCTCGCCAGGCTCCATAACGACCAGCGGAAATAAGGAAGATTTCGTCAGCATGGGCGTCACTTCCGCGCTCAAGCTGAAGCAGGTGGTGCGTAACACGCGTGACGTGCTCGCGATCGAGATGCTGTGTGCCGCGCGCGCGCTCGACTGCTTGCGGCCATTGCGATCCAGCCCCGAGATCGAGGAGGCCAGAGCTGCATTAGCGGAGATCTCGCCGCCGTGGAATGGAGATCGTCCCTTGGCCACCGACATCCGCCGGGTGAGCGAGTGGGTGGGGCAGGGTTTTTAAGCCACCTCGCTCAAGTAGCTAAGAAATATATACGCTAAATTTCGTGATCTTGCTGTAGCCCATCTGTTCATACATCCGCAACCCGGATTGAGTGGCTTGCAAGACCGTCGCTTCGATGCCGCTCTTTTCACGCTCCATCGAGAGGGCGTGACGCATTAGGGCCTCCGCATAGCCACGCTTCCGGCAATGCGGCAGGGTACCAACTGAATACACGCCTGCCACGCCCGCCGTGACGATTGTCGCAGCCGTTGCTACCGGCAGGTTGTCGACGTAACCCACAAACCCATGAAAGTCGCCCTCCCAGGCCAGGCTCGAACCGTAAATGTCCCGGCAAATGGTCTGGGGAATTTCGAACGCAACGGAAGTGATGTGCGCAAACGCGCGGCGCGTCGGCTCATCGGCAACGGGCCGGACCACCAAGTCCGGCAGCCGCCGCTTGGGAGGCAGGAGCCGCTCGGCGAACATGCCCGGGGGTTCGGTGAGTGTCGCCAGGCCGAGACTGTTGAATAGGGATCGTGACTCGCGGCGTAGAGACGGGTGGAGGTAATCGTCGCACAGCCAGTAGGTCCAACGCAGGTTGCGAGAACAAAAATGGTGGGCTGGCGCTTGAATCCTGGTCCGTAGCTCGTTGACATCCGCGCTCAACGGCTCGGATAACAAAGCGGCGTTGAAGGCGGCGTAGTTGAGCCCGCAGGAGATCAGGCAGACTCCCGGGATGTCACGAATCTCACCGGTGCTCCTGGCCGAACCGAAAAACCGCATGGCGCGGAGCAGGTTGTTCGCCACAGCGCTCACCTCCGTTGCGGGCATGGCTCGCGCTTCCTAAGCGGACCAACGTTGCCAGGCTGTGCCTTCCAGCTTGGGCTCAAAAACATCGGGGTGGAGGATTTCAGCCAGGATCTGGAGGGAATCCACCACCGTCGGCCCCGGCCGGTTCATGTAGCGGTTGCCGTCCGCGAGGTAGATCCGGCCTTGGCGCACGGCCCGCAGCCCGGACCACTCGGCTCTGTCCGTCAGCCAGTACATCTCTTGGCGGGTCCGCTCCAGATCGAAGCCGCAGGGCATTGTGATGATTACGTCGGGGTCGGCGGAGGTTAGGTCTTCCCAGGTCATCCAGGGCGAGTGTTGGCCCGCGGTCCCGAACAGATTGTCCGCGTTTGCTAGCTCGACCAATTCGGGGACCCAGTTTCCAGCCGCCATCAGCGGCTCGTGCCATTCGATGCAGGCCACTCGCGGACGGCGCCTGGAAGGTGACAAGATCACCTGCCCAACGAGGCTGGACAGCCTGTCACGTAGCGAGGCAACCACCGCATCGCCTCGCCCGGACACGCCGCAGGCCGAAGCAGTCCGGCGGATGTCGTTCCAGATATCGGCGAGTGCGTTCGGCTCGAGCGAGACGACTGTGGGTCGGCTTCCGATCCAGGCTGCTAATGCGCGCTCCACACCTTCCAGGCTGACCGCGCATACCTCGCATTGCGTCTGCGTAAGAATGTGCGTGGGTTGCAGCTCCTGTAAGACGTGCGTGAACACTTCGTAGACAGAAACGGCGGTTCGCAGCTTCTGTTTCACCAGACGGTCAATCTCAGCACTGGATCCGTTCGTGGGAAAGCCGGGCGCGGTGCAAATTGGGAGACTACGAATCTGCTCAGGATGATCGCATTCGTGCGAGCGGCCAACCTGATACGGTGTCAGTCCAAGCGAATGGACGATTTCCGAGGCGCTCGCGATGAGCGAAACGATACGCATTCTTCTTGAGTATAGAAGGTGGAGACAAGTTGGCCGACCCCACGACAAAATGACTCATGCTTATTTGAAATTTAAGCGAACGTTTTTAAAAGCTCAAGGAACGCGTCGGGAGGGGAAAGTTGGGTATTCCAGGAGAATCAGGGTTTTGGAGTCAACACTGAGGAGATTTTGCGGAGCGACGGACGTTCCTTGAGTCTTCCCTGTTTTTCATATCGCAATTCCAAGAGCAACCTCGATGCCAAAGTTGGCGGTATTGATTATTCAAGCAGAACGAGCTTTGCCTGCGCAGACGTCCTTGCAAAACTTACCAATTTGGAACGGGTCAGCGTGCAATTCCGGTTCGCGTTTCCATTTTCACCCGGATGTATGCACGGTGATGGGCCAGAAACATGCTCGGCTGCGGGGATGACGTACTGAGGTATTTCTATGGATTGAAGGGAACTGAAATGGACTTCGAGGCCGCAATAAAAGACCTACAGGACGCAGCCATTGTAACGGCTCATCTCGAGAAGCGCCAGTCTGAACGCCTCAAGACCAGGAACTTCGCATAACCAAGAGGAATTGACGGGACGGAGCCGAGAGTAGGCTCAAAGCGGTAGGAGCGATGAGTTGAGGAGATTCGGAAGGCGGGTTTTTGAGCGGTTCGGGTGCTCGGAGGACG
>JBPCOQ010000124.1:0-47561 GCA_051000095.1 Bryobacteraceae bacterium
AAGCCGAACACTTACGCCACAATCAAACTGCCAGCGTCGCTACGCTCCGAGATCTGTTCGCCTTCGGCCCGGAATGCCGTTCGCGTTCCTCCCGGAATCAGTGTTCGCCTTCGCCGGAATCCCCAACTGGGATGGAGCCTCAAAGAAATGGCTTCTTACGGCATTCGAGAAGCCGACGGGGGATCACCTTCCGCCGGAGGGAGTACGAACGTCCCCGGCGCGCCCGTTTTGGGGAGCAGTGGAACTCCTCCACTGAAAGGCGGCTCCGTATCCAGTATCGCCGGGCGCGCGGGCGAAAGCAATAGTACCGCGACGCTAGCCGGAAACCCCTTTGAGAGCGCTGCCCGCGCCCACAAGGCGGCAGCGCTCTCAAAGGTTCTGTACGCCAACGGCAACGGAATCCCCTCACACCGACGCGCTCAGGATGAATCCCAATCAGTGGAAGCTGGCGGCGCAAGGGGCGGGCGTAAACATGCCGAGCCCGGCGGCTATGCAGCAAGCTTTGATTCAGTTGAAGCTGGCGGAAGCGATGGCGGCGAAGTAGCTTCCGCCCCATCACGCACTAAAAGCCATACGACAGGAGGCCCTGCCAGGCGATCACCTTGACCCTCACATAGATCACCAGCATCACGTCGTGGACGTTCTCGGCATCGCCTTGGGGAGCTAACAGCCGGTCGTCACACTGAGATCGTTGATCAGTACGTCGTCTTCGAGCAGGCAGAAAAACGGCTCTTCATCGGAATCGGGTTCAAAGCCGCCCAATTCCGCAAGGCTCGCTGGCATCCGGAGGCCGTCCAAAAGTACTTTCAAACGGTTGTCGATATCGCCGCCGCTCTTGAGCAAGCCTCCCGGATTGTCGCGCCGCAAAAGTAAAACATCCAAAGAACACGCCAATCCGTTGAGCTTCCGGATCAGCGAGCCGAAGCGCCGGCCGGTGAGATCTCGCACTTTACCGGGCATCGTCCAGCATCCCTCAGTGCTTTAGGAGAAACGCGCCGAAGCCCGATACTAGTTTCTCAATGCGCCGGTCCCACTCAGCCATGCGTTCCTCGCGTGTAGCGCGATCGATATCCAGTTGCCTTTGCAATTCGGTCGTCCTGGTCCGCACCGCGTCGAGCTCCTCGGCCTGCAGCTTCTGCACTTGGGTCTGCTTCTGTTGAATCGCTGCCAACACCGTCATTTGATCCTGCAGGTCTTTAAGGTCCATCCAATTGCTCCCGTTTCTTTATCCTGGCCTAATTGAAGCCTAAAACATTAGTATGTGGTCCCATTGAAGCGAGGTCAACCAGAACATGAAGGAGCGCGCGCCTGGCTGGTTGATCACCGCGACGGTGGAACAGCCGGGTGCACGTCTATTCTATTGCCGATATCGATCTCCATTAGATCTTCCCCAACTTGCAGCGGACCTTCGTAGGTCTTGCGCGTCAGAGCGACTATATCGGAAATGGTTGGCTCACCGATCTCGGAGTCTTTCAGCATCACTAAGTGAGAATAGACGGCGAGTTTCGGCTTCACGCGGGCAAATACTGCTCCGGCCTTGTCCGGGGTTGTATGATGCGCAATGATTCTCCGGACAGCCTCCGACTTGTTTAGAAGCTCCGGTTTCGCCAAAGCCACTTCGTGAATCAACACATCCGCTCCCTTGGAGAATTGGATGAGATTGTCGCTGGGCCGGGTATCCCCGGAGAGAACTACGGAGTGACCCCCGTAATCGATGCGATAGCCCAACGATGGTTTGATCACTGCCCCATGATCAACGTCGAACGCAGTCACCTTCACACCATTCTTTTCGTAGACGACCCCCTGGGAAATATCTTTAGCTTCGACCGATATCCCGCGCGGAGGAAGTTTCTCATCCTCAGTCCGGATCCGGATGTCAGCCTGGTACGCTTTCTCGAGATTGGCCATCATCTCCTGAGTCCCGGTGGGTCCCCACACCCGGAATGGCTCGGCCCGATGCCCAAGCGGTGCAAGCCACCCGCTTAACCAAAGGTCGGGAATACCGGTGATGTGATCGGAATGGAGGTGAGTCAGAAACACGGCCGTGGGAGCGGAGAGTGGCATCTTCAACTGCCAGAGACGCTGCGTAACGCCGCGCCCGCAATCAAACAGCAGTTTCTCCTGTCCGGCTTCGAGCAGAATACTTGGACCGAATCGATCGATTCTGGGGGTAGGAGTCCCAGTTCCCAACAAAATTACTTTAAGATCTTCGCCTCGGCCGCTCAGTGGCACAAGGAGAAAGAGCAGAGCCCCAATTAGGTTGCCGCTCAACCGCCTAAGCCGCAAGCTACTAATTGCCACTGGACGGGGGCACGACGCCCTTCAACCGCAAATACACTGCCATGTATCCGTATTCCTCATTAATGTGCAGAGAATTGCCCTCAAGCAGTCCCAACTTCGACCGTTGCATCTGGCCCATCTTCACGTTTTCAGATGCGTTAGACGCAGTAAGCGAGTCCCAGGCAGAATCGCAGATGTCAATAGAGTCTTTCAGCGCTGCCACGAGATCGGCTTTTGAAGTTTTAGAAGCTGCATTGACCGATTTTGGGGAACCCGAGACAGTTGAGCAGAATCGGGCCTGCGCATCGGCTACGTGCGCGACGAGTTGCCCGAAACTACGGATTTCGGGGGTGGGCTTGAAGCTATAGTTCTCCTCAGGCATCTTCTCAGCTAATTTCAGCACGTTATCTTTGACCATAGCGTACATCTGCTTGGGCTCTTGGATTGGTTGGGCCGCTAGGGTGCAAGTGCACATAAAGCTTGCGGTCATCAAGGTAATTGTGGGATTCTTCATTCTTCTCCTTGCCTGTCTGCTCGACAACAGCGGCTGGCGACCAGCTGAAATGGCAGTTTCAAGGCTCATTGCATTCTAGCACATAATCGTTTATCATTTATCGTTTGAAGCCATGGCCCAGGAGAACACATGCGTGCCTGCACTGTCTTTCTCGCTCTAACAGCTTGCTGGCTGGTCTGGGGGCGTCCTGCCCTAGGCGAAGACAAACCAGACCTCGCCGTGATGAACAAGATCCGGACCGAGGCCTTCGACCACTCACAGGTCATGGACACGTTGTTTTATCTGACTGATGTGAATGGCCCTCGCGTTACGAACTCTATTGGATTCAAATCTGCCGCGGACTGGGTGGTGAA
Organism: Bryobacteraceae bacterium; assembly: GCA_051000095.1. Classification (GTDB taxonomy): domain Bacteria; phylum Acidobacteriota; class Terriglobia; order Bryobacterales; family Bryobacteraceae; genus JBBSHP01. The sequence goes on from JBPCOQ010000124.1 coordinate 3,148, forward strand.
ACGTCTCGAACAATATGGACTCGTAAATGTGAAAGAGGAGCCGTGGGGTACGTTCGGGCGAAGCTGGAATTTGAGCCACTTTGAAGGCCATATGCTTGAGCCGAAGTATTCGCCGCTGATCGGATTCCCACTCGCGTGGACCTCGGGAACAAATGGTCCTGTGCAAGGCGAGGCGGTATTGGCGGTGCTCTCCAGCCCTGCGGATTTCGAGAAACACAAGGGCCAACTCCGGGGCAAAATGGTGCTTACCATGGCGCCGAAAGAACTCGAGCTGGAGACGACACCGCTCGCGCATCGTTTCACGCAAGAAGAGTTGCAGCGCCGGGCGATAACACCCGATCCATCGCGCTTAGTGTTTGGACCGGTTGGGCCAGGACTCCGCCGCGACCCGTACGCGCCGACGCCTCCCGGCCCAGCGGAGCAACGGCGATTCCGGGAGCGGCTCAGGCAGTTCCTGATTGATGAAAAACCCGCGGTGGTGGTCCAGTTCAACCCGACTGCCTCGGGCGGCATCGTGTTCGGCGGTAGCGGCGGCTCGCCTAAACTCGGCGACCCAATCCCCCCGCCAACCGTGGTGATCGCACTAGAGCATTACAACCGCATCGCGCGGTTGATCGAGCACAAGATTCCGGTGAAGCTCGAGTTTGATATCCGTGCCAGGTTCGGCGACAAAGCGGAGCCTTCATTCAATGTGGTCGGTGAGATCCCAGGCAGCGCTAAGAAGGACGAACTAGTTATGATTGGGGCCCACCTGGATAGCTGGCACGGCGGCACCGGTGCAACGGATAACGGGACCGGCGCAAGCGTCGCAATCGAAACGATGCGCATCCTCAAAGCTCTTCATGTGCAGATGGATCGCACAGTCCGGATTGCTCTCTGGAGTGGTGAAGAGCAAAACCTGCTCGGATCGGTCGGGTATGTAAAGGCTCACTTCGCCGATCGGGCGGATATGCGGCTGAAGCCTGAGTATTCAAACCTTTCGGCGTATTATAACGACGACACCGGTACTGGCAAGTTCCGGGGCATCGCCGTGTTTGGCAACGATATGGCGCGTCCTATCTTTGAAGCGTGGCTGGAACCATTCCACGATCTCGGTGCGACGGCTGTGGTAGGAATTAATACCCCCTCGAACGGCCCGCCATGGGGCAGCGATTTTACGTCATTCGAGTACGCCGGCCTGCCCGGGTTTAATTTCTTGCAGGATCCGATGGAGTACGAGACGGTTACGCACCACTCGAATATGGACCTCTACGACCGCGTACACAAAGGCGATGTCATGCAAGCCGCCGCGATCGAGGCAGCTTTCGCTTACAACACCGCCATGCGTCCCGAAATGATGCCGCGTAAAGCTATGCCCAAACCGCAGCCGTGGCCCGAGAGGTGAACCAGTAAGATGCGACCCGATGGCACCCGCAAGACGAGATCTATGATGCTAAAACGAACGATATCGTTGTTTGGACTGGTCACTCTGTTCTCAATGGTCCCCGTTCATGCGGCAGATCAGGTCGATCTAGCGACTCTTCACAAGATCAAAGAGGAGGCCTTTGAGAACTCACACGTCATGGATACGATGTTCTACCTCACCGACGTGAACGGTCCGCGGGTCACAAATTCGCCTGGCTACTTCAGCGCGGCAGACTGGGCTGCTAAGCAACTGATCGATTGGGGTATCAAAGCGCACCAGGAAAAATGGCCGTTCGGCCGAGGCTGGCAATTTACTCGATTTTCAGCGCACCTGGTGGAACCGCAGTATGCTCCACTGATCGGGTTTCCGCTGGCCTGGACGGGGAGTACCAACGGCACCGTCACGGGTGAGCCGATGCTGATCGAGCAACTCGCCAGCGCAGCGGATCTGGAAAAGTATAAGGGCCAGCTCAAGGGCAAGATCGTGCTGATCGGAGAGCCGCATGAACTACCCTTCAACACGCTTCCGCTCGGGAGCCGCTTTACGGACGCCGAGCTAGCTGATCTGTCCCTAGCCCCTGAACCTGGCTCGGCCATGCGTGGGCCGACTGTATTCATTCTGGGCCTCAGAGAGGCGGCAACAGGCCCACCGGGCGGCCGCGCTTTCCAGCCGCAGTTACACCGGTTTCTCGCGGAAGAGCAGCCGCTTCTCATCGTGCAAGCCGGATTGGGACGAAGCCAGGACGGTACGGTGTTCGGGGGCATAGGTGGTTCATTCAGGGCCGGTGACCCCATCGCGCCGCCCACCGTTGTCCTTACGCCGGAACACTACAATCGCATTTGCCGGCTTCTACAGCACAAGATTCCGGTCAAGCTCGAGTTCAATGTTCAGACCGAATTCAACGGCCGAACCGATTCAGTGAACGTGATCGGCGATATCGAAGGTAACCGGAAGAAAGAGGAGGTGGTGATGTGCGGCGCGCACCTGGATAGCTGGCATGGTGGCACGGGCGCGACCGATAACGCCGCTGGGACTGCCGTAATGATGGAAGCCATGCGCATTTTGAAGACCCTGAACCTCAAAATGGATCGAAGCGTTCGCGTGGGCCTGTGGGGCGCTGAAGAGGTGGGATCGATTGGTTCCAAAGCATATGTAAAGGAGCATTTTGGAGATCCGGCCACCATGAGGCTTACTTCCGAGCACGCGAAGCTGTCGGGGTATTTCAATATCGATGAGGGGGGTGGCAAAATTCGCGGCGTGTATCTGCAAGGCAACGATATGATGCGTCCCATTTTTCAGACTTGGTTTGCGGCTCTGAAGGATCTGACCGGCGGCACGCTTAGCATCCGCAACACAGGCGGCACGGATCACCTGTCGTTTGACTCAGTCGGCCTGCCAGGCTTCCAATTCATCCAAGACCCGATGGACTACTATTCGTGGACACATCACTCGAACATGGACGTCTACGACCACATCCAGAAGGGCGACCTGATGCAGATGGCTGCAATAGTGGCATCGCTCGTCTACAACACCGCTACTCGCGAGGAACTGCTACCCAGGAAACCTCTCCCACCGCCACAACCTCAGCCGGGCGAGCGCAGCGGGCCAGGCGGCCCCAGACAGCCAGGGCCTAACTGACAAAAGTGGGACATGCCAGCACGCAGTTGCGAACTTGTCTATGTCTAATCGTGTCCGCAGTGGTCGCCACCCCACAAACGGACCACCAAGTAACTAAGGCCGACATCGATCGATGGATGACGGAGCTATCCAACTGGGGACGCTGGGGAAAAGACGATCAGATCGGCACTTTGAATCTGATCACCCCTGCCAAGAGGAAGCAGGCTCTAGCGCTGGTGAAGGAAGGTTATGCGGTTTCGCTGGCGCATGACCTGGATACTGAAAAATCTGCCGACAATCCGATTCCGTTCGTGCATACGGTTCTTCCTGACACCGGGAACTTTTCAGAAGACTCGATTCAAATTGCGCATCACGGCCCGGCGGACACACACATTGACGCGCTGTGCCACGCGTTTTATCAAGGCAAGATGTACAACGGCTTCTCCCAAAACGAGGTCACGAGCAAGGGAGCGCTTAAGAATTCGATCCTGAACGTAAAGAACGGTATTATGACGCGCGGCATTCTGATCGACATCGCCAGGCTCAAAGGCGTTGATTACCTGGCGCCTGGCACGCCGATTTATTCCGAGGATCTAGACACCTGGGAAAAGAAGACGGGCGTGAAAGTATCGCCGGGCGACGCGATATTCGTACGCACGGGACGTTGGGCACGGCGAGCGGCGAAGGGACCCTGGAACGTAATGAGAAACTCGGCCGGCCTGCATGCGTCCTGCGCCAGGTGGCTGCATGATCGCGGCATCGCACTGTTGGGTTCGGATGGGGGAAGCGACTTGATTCCATCGCAAGTCGAGGACGTTCAAGTACCGATCCACCAAATGGCGCTGGTCGCGATGGGCATCCATCTCATTGATCAATGTGATCTCGAAGCGCTAAGCCAAGCTTCGGAACAGCGCCATCGGTGGGTATTTCTGCTGACTGCGGCGCCTATCGCCATCCCTGGCGGCACGGGTTCTCTGATCAACCCCATCGCGACGTTTTGAATGGTGATCGTAGGCTCAAAGCCGATGCAACGGGCTCAAAGTGGGCGGGGGTGCTCGCCGTGTTTGTCACGACAACCACCCCTATTCGCGAACTTTATCCACTTTCCAGATCGTCCGGTCGGCGTGCGTTGGCGGGTGGGTTGTGGCCCGCGAAGCCCGCTCCCGAGTTGACGAACCATTCGGCGCAAGCTGATCCTCCGCCACGGTCTATGATCCACTCACAACTCACTCATAAGGCGTCGCCAGGACGAACGCTCGCGAGCCGGCCGGAAGAGTGGCGATAGCTCGGCACAGCGCGAGCATAGCTCGTGATAGAAGCTGGAATCCAACTCGGAACGTAAGAGCAGTGTCTCCAGGGCTTGGGTGTCCCCGAATGGATAGAAGCCCGGGTAATCGCTTCCGAGCAGCCCGACTGAACCCGGAATGCGCGAGGCCAAAACCGGCGTGTGGTCCACAATAGCTTCGGAGATCACGTTCGCGCCACCTTCCATTTTGGAACTGAGGACTAACAGATGACTGGAGGCAATCAGACGCCGAACTTTCCACCGCGGTATTTCGCCTAACCAGCGATAACGAGAATTGCGCCGCTCCTCTTCGAGCGCGCGGCGCGACATGTGCTCGGTCATGGCAGCACCGGCCTGCAACACTTGAATCCGGGATGCTGCAGGTAGGCTGCGCGCAGCCATCGCCGTGCGGAATGGGTCTTTGACAGTTCGCAGGTGTCCTACGACGCAGACCTGAAACGCGAGATCGGGACGAGCCGTAGATGCGGGCGTTTTTTCCTTGGACTGATAAATGACGCGCAGCCTACCGCGGAGGTGTGAGGCCAGTTCCTCACATGCGAGCGGCTGCAGAGCCACCAAGCGGGTGGCGATCTCCAGGGCTTTCTGAGCTGTCTGATCGTGGTGGATGTCCCGATACAGGTCAGTACCGGTCAAAACCACGACGACAGGCCTCTCCGGGTGCTGTTGGTGGAACTCGAACACAGATGGAGCGCTCCGCTTAGCATGCAAAGCGATCAGAACATCGAAAGGCGCGCCAGCATAGCTGGTTTGAACGACGACACCATGGCCCAATTGGCGAAGAATGCGCGCCCAGCGTAAGGCGCTGATGCGATTGCCGTAGAGTGTCTGGGGTGGCGCCGGGCAGACAATTCCGATTCGCACTGCGCGCATCATAACATCGCTCGTCGGGGATCGTGATCTCCGGTGCGTTCTGCCGCTCTACAATGATGGAGTGTTTTCTACTGTTGAACTGCGGTCCATGCTGGCTGACGGCCGTCGGCGAACCCTGGAACTCGTATCCGATCTCTCGGACGACCAACTGGCCGTGCCCGAGACGGGCACCGTCAATCCCCCGATTTGGGAGATGGGCCACGTTGCTTGGTTCCAGGAAAGGTGGGTATTACGCCATCTGGGTCGCGAATCCTCGATCCATCCCCATGCGGACGAATTCTGGGACTCCGCAGCCGTTTCGCATCACTCGCGCTGGGAGTTGCCCCTGCCCTCCCGGGCTGAAACGCTCCTGTACATGCAACAGGTGCTGGACCTGGCTCTGGATGCTTTGCCGGAAGGTGTCGTGAGAGATGACCAGGCATATTTCTATTGGTTGGCCAGCATGCATGAGGACATGCATGCTGAAGCTTTCACTTACACGAGACAGACCCTCGGCTATCCGGCCCCAGGAGGCTGGCATCGGGCTGTTACACCCGTCTCCCCGGAGATCGACAGTGTGGACGTCGAGATTGAAGGTGGAACGTACTTGCTGGGCGCCATGCCTGGCGAGCGGTTCGTCTTCGACAACGAGAAGTGGGCCCATGAGATCCAGCTCGGCCCGTTTGCGATCGCACGCTGTGCAGTCACCAACGGCGAGTTTGCCAATTTTGTGGACGACCGTGGCTACCTGTGGCGCAAATGGTGGAGCGATGAGGGCTGGAACTGGCTCCAACAAGAAAAAGCAGAGTATCCAGTCTATTGGATAGCTCAAGACAACAAGCAATGGAGGTACCGCCTCTATGATCAGGTTTTGCCGTTGCCTCGCGCCGAGCCCGTGATTCACGTCAACTGGTATGAGGTTGAGGCTTATTGCCGCTGGGCTGGACGCAGGCTTCCAAGCGAAGCGGAATGGGAAGTCGCGGCGTCCGGCATGGAAAAAGGACGCTACCCATGGGGCGAAGAACAGCCTACTCCGCACCGAGCACACCTGGATGCTCGCTCGCTGGGGTGTCTCCCAGTAACTGATTGTGCCGGTGGAGACAGCAAAAATGGATGCCGCCAGATGATCGGCAATGTGTGGGAGTGGACCGAGAGCGATTTTCTTCCTTATCCGGGATTCGTCGTTGATCCATACAAGGAATACTCCCAGCCCTGGTTTGGGTCCGAACGCAAGGTCCTACGAGGTGGATGCTGGGCCACTCGCTCGGGCCTGATCCGGAATACCTGGCGGAATTATTTCCCAAAGGAGCGCCGCGACATATTCGCGGGTTTCCGTACGTGCTCGCAAACACGGCCCGAGTAATTGCGCGTCATGAAAACAAGAATGCCAGGCATATGACCTAGTGGAGCCTATCCGTAGAGCACGAGTGCGATGCTTGTAACATCAGTGAACCACTTGAGAGGACCATTCCAAATGACTATTACCTGCATCGCAGCGCGGCGGTATGCACACAGCGCCCTAGCAACGGCTGTTATGGCGCTCTCAGCTTTCCATCCCGTTTTTGCCCAAATCAGCTCCGCGGATTGTAAACCAATAGGTAGTTCTGCAGAGCAGAGGCAATCAGCCGAAATCCTTTCCAGGGTCGATCACCTCGTCTATGCGACTCCCGGCTTGAATCGTGGTATCGACGAGATTGAGAGCCTCTCGGGCGTGCGGGCCACACCCGGCGGCTCCCACCCTGGACGGGGAACCCGAAATGCCCTGCTTGCGCTCGGGCCGGCAACCTATCTGGAGATCATGGCGCCTGATCCGGACCAACCGCCTCCTAAGACACCTCGTCCCTTTGGAATTGATGCCCTCAAGAAATCCCGGCTGGCTGGGTGGGGAGCCAAAAGCAATCAGCTCGATCAGTTGACGCAAGACGCTGCGCACAAGGGAGTGCATTTGGGCGAAGTGCTCTCTGGAAGCCGGAAGAGGCCCGACGGAGTGGTTTTCTCCTGGCGGTTTACGAGTCCTTGGACGGTCGTGGGGGATGGAATCGTTCCATTCTTCATCGACTGGGGAGAGTCTCCGCACCCGGCGCAAACTGCGGCTCGGGGACTCTCGCTGGTCGATCTACACGCTGAACATCCCGATGCTGAACGCGTTCAGCACATGTTGGGTGAGTTGGGGCTCAATCTTCCTGTACAACGGGGCCCGAGGCCCGCGCTCATCGCGCTCATTAAGGGCCCGCGTGGTTGTGTGGAACTGCGGTAGGAACAGGGAACCGAGGAATGCGGAGAATGCCTCGGCGTCTTTGACCGTTAGAGGCAGCAATGGATGCGATGATACGGCGCATCGTTAGAAACGCGCCAAAGGCATAGCGGCTACTGGTGCGCACAACACGCCATCCGTCACGCGCCAGTCCGTGCGCCCACTGGATGAGGCTATTTTCCCGTGCCCACTTCAAGGCCCTCTGAACGGTGCTTATGCTGGATCTGGCTTTCGTGGCAATCGCCTTGTGAGACGGGAAGCAATGGCCGGTTCGTGGGTTGTAAAAGCCGAATAGCAGGACTTCATAAATCCTGATCCAGCCATATGGAACGCCACCGAGACGGTCGATCTCGGCCTGAAGGCTGATGATACCCGCGGCCTTGCCGCCACGTTGCAGGGCAGGGCCGTACTCGTAGCCGAATTGTTTCTCGATCATAGGTATTTCGCTCCTTGGGGTTGGTGGTCAACCGCCCGGAGGGGCCGAAAATCGGCGCGAAGCAACCCGTTAGCGAAAGCATGATTTTTCGCTTGCAACGGATCGGGTTTTAGGGGAAAGTCGCTTTTGCGAAGATGACAAAATTCCCCGGTTCACGCCGGGCTGTACGGCCCGCCACTGGCGGGCTTTGCTGTTTCTGGGCTTCTTCGCTCCACAAAAATCAAACAACACGCGGCAAACCGCGCCGCGCCGATTGCGCAGTGTGGGACGTTCTCTGATTCTTGTCGAGCCGAATTTTACAGGCGCTATGGACTCAGCGCCCGGTAAAGGGTCGTTCGGTCAACGCTGAGAAGGCTAGCAACATGGCGACGCGCTTCGCCTCCCTCGATCAACTTCCGGGCGTGCGCAATTTGGTCAGGCGTGAGTTTCGGTTTGCGTCCGGATTTCACGCCTCGGCGTTGAGCGGCCTTCACTCCGGCGCGTGTCCGTTCGCCGATGAGGCTGCGCTCCAACTCCGCCAGTACGCCAATCATCTGCCACATGGCGCGGCCTGTCGGCGTGTCAGTATCTATTGTTTCGGTGACGGAACAAAACTTTGTTCCTCGCCGTTTGAGGTCATCGAGCATGGTTATCAGGTCATGCAAGCTGCGGCCCAACCGGTCGAGTTTCCAGACAACGAGCGTCGCCGTCCTGCAAGATTTTGAGGCAACGGAGTAGGGCAGGGCGCTTCGTAGTGGCTCCTGATATACCGTCATCCGTGAAAACGGTTCTGCATCCGGCACGCTTCAAGGCGGCAAGTTGCATCGCCGTATTCTGATCGTCGGTCGATACCCGGGCGTAGCCGTATTTCATGCTGCTACGGACTCGGCTTTTTGTTGTAGCGCTCAAACATCGCGGCGGTGATTTCGACGTTAGTCGGCCATTGGCCGCGTCTCTGCCCGGCATGCGTCCGATAGTCCTGCAAGCGGGCAGGAGCGGGTTGCACAACGTGACCACCTTTTAGAAAAAGCAGTCCGATCTTGTCGGTAGGCATGAGTGCCACAAAGGCTTCGGCCTCGCTAAGAACTTCACGTAACCGAATGATTGTGGCGGCGGGATCAAGCGGTGGATCGCTGTCAATGCGGCGGAAATCCGCGTCCGTATAACGGGCCGTGCGTCTGATTTCATTAATGATGCCTTCGGGCGTAAAGCCCAACGCCTTGCCCGCCGAAGCCCACACAGCCGCCCCAAGTGGCAGAATGTGGTCATGGATGGTCAGCAGGTCCACCACGTCGCGCGGCTCGCGACGCCCATACGCTGCCCCAACTTTATTCGTGGCTAGGTCAACCGGGTGCAAGATATAGCCGAACGTTTCATCCCGAATTGTGGGAAAAAAGCGAAAGTCACTGTCAGCGACCCATTCGAGCTTTGTCTTCTCGCCATCACGCTCGACCACGACACCATAGATGGCTGGCTCGCGCCTGAGCCATTGCAGGGCGTATCCGTGCTCCTGGAGCAACGCACTGTCTTGTTCTGCGGCTTGGGCTACCCGTTCCTCGCGGTCATGAAAGACATCAATGTCGCCGGAATAACGAGGGGCATCCCGATTCAAGGGCGTGCTTCCCGCAACGTAGCTTTCCGGGTCGCGATGCGCCGCGAGCAGACGCAAAATGCCGGTTTGAATTTTAGATAGCGGCACGGCAGGCCCGCTCGATATGTTCCGCCAATCGCCTCGCTCTTACATTACCTTCAACGCGGAGACTGTTCGTGATTGCCAGTGCGTCGGCTGTGGTGGGATCGGGCAGGGGCTTACTGCTCCACAACGCAGACGCGCCAAATTCCTCGAACGCTCTGCGGTACAGGCTTGCGAAATCTGCGGGCTCTGTCGTCTGTTCGTCTGTCATCGGCTCACCCTCGCGGCAACTCCGCCGCTGATCCGCTTTTAACACCAGGGCGGTATTTTCACAACGGAGATTTGCAACGCGGGCAATCCTTATTTTACAAGGGGTTCGCCAGTGATGCGAATCTTACCCCTTCTTGAAACAGACCATCTCTGATAACAGCCAAGCGGCTGTTATGCGGCTCTGCTGTCCGCGGACGGTCCGTAGATGGATGGTACAGTTCCTCCCATCGGTCGCAAATACGCGGAAAGCTGACCTCGGTGATGAATCGCGTCAAACAGGATGAACCACAGAAATTGACCCACGGGCTGTTCGGAAACGACTTTACCGTTGTAGTAAAAGTGAGCGACGCGGGTCCATGACGTTTCGTCCATCTTTGAGACGACCTCAGTCAACTCGGTCGACCACTGCTCAAACAACCTCAGCATTTCGTTCAGGGGTGGCGGTGGTATGGCACTCCACTCAGCTTTGTATTGAGTTGCGGCATCCAGACATGCCTTTAACTCGCTGACAAGTGTCCAGACCAGTTGTTCAGCCGACGGACAGCGATCATGTGGCTTATACGTGAGGCGGTCTGCTGGAAGCGACTTGAGGACGTTTAAGAAGACGGGAAATTCCGCCCTCCGACGCTCAATGTAGAATTCGCGCACTGTCATGTCACGACCTCCCGAGATTTGTCCAGTCGCTTAGTTTAACAGGAAAACGGGCGGGCCGCGCAACGGCGTTCACGCGATGTTGCACAAAGGACCCCTTGCGCACCTGAATACTCCACAGGCACGACCTTACGGCGATGCAGGCCGAGGCGGAGCAGGGGCGACATGAAGTGAAGGAGCACTCTGCTTGGGGATGACGCTTGCTGGCTTTGACGCCTCAGCGCTTCTCGCCGCCTCCGGCGGGACTAGGGTACGAGGCAAATTAGCGCCATTGCCGGAAAATGATGAATTTTGCAGCGAATTACCAGTAGTGTTCGCGGCGATCAGGTCAGGACGTTTCTCCGCGATTGTTTTAAGGGTCTGCTGCGCTGTTGCACGAGCCTCATTGTCGGAATCGTTGTCTTGATCTCCTATGAGTTTTCCGGAATGTGTAACGTTAGAAAAGCGATATGTAACGCTCAACCCGCGTTCACCCGCAAACGGGGCGTACTCAGATTTATCGCGGTCGAAATGGACGCGTCCGGCGGCAGTGTCCTCAATCGCTTTGAGCATAGGTTCGTCGATAAGATCGGGGCGCTGTTCGGCGATGGACGCAAGCGTCACTTGCGCGTTCATACGAGCTCCAGAATCCGGGTCATTCGTGGCAGCACTCGTGACAGCTTTCGCCAAAGTAGCATCCGTCAGCTCAAGCCGCTGATCAACAATTTTCGCCAAACCTGTTGCGCTGTTTGTCGGCCCCAGATTCCGTTGTCGGTCCACGTACCAACTTGTTTCACCGTGTCAGTGAGCGCCACCTTTGTGATGTCTCTGACGAATGCCTTATTGGCGAGTTCGGCATGATTATCCATGACATCCAAAGCTCCCAGCATGGCTCGCCTGTGGTGGGAAGCCTCATTTGTCCAAATTCATTTTTCCGCGACATGAATGCTTCGATAAAATTCTTGATCGTTGTCGCTGCCGAGTCTCCACCATCGTTCGGGAAGAGCCCTTCCACGATCTGATGCGGACTTGGCTTATCAGCGCTAAACCCATCAAAAGGTCCAGGTTTCAGTGCACCATAGTTCGGCTGATTTGCTGTGGACGGAATAGCTTGAGCTGGCATATGAACTCCTCCGATATCTAGGCACAAGAATGATGCGCAGACTCTACCATATGCCGATACTTTCAACAGTCCTTAATAATTATGGTTATCGATATTCCAGCAAGCATCGTAATCGCCGGGTTCCCGTTTCACAGTCACGAAGCTGCCGTCGAGGTACACTCTGCCGCATCCGGCTCTTTTCAATGCTCCCAATGCCAGCCGAAAGCCGCTGAGCAACTGCCGCCTCCCTGCGCTAAATCCGAATCGGAATTAAATCTCTTCACAAGTAGCCCAGTGAATACCAGCGGGCAGCCTGCCGTCGCGATTGAACTCCGGTATCATTATACCAACGCTACAATTAAGTTGTGTAGAGAGCGGGTCAAGAGTAGCCAACTCAACCATCAGACAGCACGCGCTACTGCCCGCCTGGAAAACAGAGTCCGAACCCCTGATAGCGCCTGTCTCCCACGATCAATGGTCCGCGAACGGGTTCAGAGAACTCGAACCGCGCGTGGGTAAAAAAACACGGCTCCCCGAGTGGACGATAGCGTTCGGCGCGTTCAGTGTTCGGTAAAAGCGGCGAGGCGGTGAGTGCTATCGAGCATCGGGCGATCAGGTCCTCGGGAAGACCAGCATGCTTTAAGCTGGCCCGAACAAGTGCGGTGCGCTCGCCCGTCAACCGAAGGTGCTTCTCGCTCTCAGACAGCTTTCGTGTACCGTCGGGCGAGCAGGTTGGGGTGTTCCAGCGCCGGGCTATACCCACCGGTGTGACGGTCCACCAAACACGGGAGGATCCCGTATACGGTGGCCAAACTCGATCCGGTTCCGGTCGTCGATCGGCTAATTCCAGGCGGAAAAGCGATCCATCCATCTCGAATGTTTCAGCGTTCAGTGCATATGAGAGGGCGCTGTACACCGCCGTTGCTTCGGCCGCGCGCGTTTGAGTTGCATAACCCAGAAGCGCAAATCGTCGAACCCGGCCATCTGCCTTTGCATGCGTACTGATGGACGGTACAGGCACAAATGACAAATGGGGTTGGCGAGTAGGGCTCGAGCTGCCTGGCACATGGCCGGTGATCAGTTCCTCCGCGAAGTCCGGATCATCCCATCGATCCTGATCGAGCGCAAATTCGACTGCCTTCCGCCTGATTAAGTTCCGCCAGACATCTGCACGATCGGGATCGCATGACAAAGGAGCGTGGTCCAGCTCCGAGGTGTTTGACGTTAACTGCATTAGAGACACATGCACCGGCAACATGCCTGCCATTGCGTCGCGAGCGTACTCCTGTTCCTGGAAGAAACGCGATGCGGACGGTCTGCGCATCCGGGCGGGCATCTCGGCCGTATGACGCCGAATCAAGCTATCCGTTGTTCCGGGACCGGCAACATACATCTGGAGATCTCGACTATGTTCATTGGGCAGCCAGCGTGCGGCGGGTTTATCGGTGAAAGTGCAATCTTCGGTAAGATTGATTGCGGCCTCTACAGCGTCCTCGGCACGACCGAAATAGCGAAGTTGCGCCGTCAAATCAGACAGTGACGGAAGGTGTTGTCCTGCTTCGTCCGCGGCTGGCGCTTCCAGCCTCCAAACGTACGCGACCTCTAGCGGACCACGGTCGGGAGTCGCCAATCTTAATCGCAAGCTCCGTGCAAGGACGACCGATGACTTCGCCGCGTTGTCTTTGTCGCGGTTGTTCTGAGGAATAGCCAGTCTGTACCCTCTGTATTCGCTTTGCGGCTCCGGATCATCGCGTAGAGCGGAGCCAACAATCTCGGGTGGGGCTTGACGCTCAAGCCATCGAAGAGCATCAAGCCCCGCTAATACATATGCCTGCTCCTCCTCTGGTCGCCTGCATTTCAATAGAACGGAGAGTAGCGCCTGGTGAAGTCTAGCCGGGGCGGGTGGCCAGTCAAGAACTTCTCTTCGGTCAGTCGTTAGACGCACCCCGCCGTAGCTCTGGGCGACGAATACGCAGCGGACAGCAAGAACTTTCACTCCTCACTTGCTCCGCTTGCGAGCTTTCTTTGTGGATGGCTGGACGTCGGCCGCAGGCATTCCAGCAAGCGCTGAAGACTTCATTTCCTTTTGAAGAGCTTCCTTCGAAACGATGAACGTCCCTGCCTCACTTGGGATATTCAGCAAGATCATTGCGTGCTTGGCGACTTCACTTAACCTCTTTCGGTCTCCGTACAACTCCATGAATTCGCCGGCCCTCGGAAACTGTGCTCCTCGCAACTCAATTGCCGGTGGTGCAGTGTTGATGAGTTCACAACCCGAACGCAACCTATGACTTCCTGTTGAGCGTGGGTACGCTTCGCCTAATGCTGCGAGAGCGAAGACGTACCGCCGGGCCGCTTCCGTCAATGGGTCATCCACTTTTCCCTCAGCTCTGCAGTTCAGACGAGCGATGTCCGTCAAAGAAATCAGCGATAAACGTTCCACTCTGCCCTCTACGAGCACGCCACCAAGACCTTCGGCCGGCGCATTCGTGAATCCCTTCTCCGACATCGCGTCGCCTTCCGATTTTTCGGCGGTCGCTTTGTCAAGCACCGCGGCGGCGAACTCATCCTTCGAGTACGGGCCGCTGTATAGGGCATGCCGACGACACGGGACGACGTCGAACGCGTCGATTCTAGACAACAGGATGCGAGCGTGTTTATGCCCTTGCTCGCCGCGGCTGTCCCAGAATCCAAAGACGACGCTCGTCGGCATCATTCGTAGGAGCGGAAGGCAGTCGCCACTCGCAAAACTATTTATCGCAGCCCGTACTTCGCTCTGCTTATCGGACAGCCTTACCCGGAAGTCGCCTACTCTGTGAGGCAGCCGGAGCAGACTTTCCGTGGCTGGATTGCCATCTGAACGTGGTATTGAAGCGATTCCCTGGGGCACCAGGGATCGAAGCTCGGCGTCGTCGTCAAAGGCGACTTCGGTGCGGTTGGCTTGTGACTGCGGCGAGTCGATCGCGCAACGTTCCGCTCGCAGGATCTGCCGTCGTTGGACCGTAGTCTTACCTTTACCGCGAATTGTCTCGTCGACGTCCCCGTATTCGATTCCAAACAAATCATAGACTGGTGGATCGTTGTCACTGACTCCCGCATAGGAAGCAGGGAAGATTGGGAAATCGGCTCCGCCCGCAGCTTCGAGAGATTCGATTACACGAACCACAGCAGGCAATTCCGCAGCCTTGCCGGGCTTGCGCGCCGCTACGCCCAGCAACTCATCCAGTAACTGTGCATCAGGACTAAGTTTGTCGTTGTTTCTCGCGTCTTCGGTCATTGTTAAGGTCCTTCTTGGGTTCAGGTATTGCGTCAGGAAAGAAACGATAGGCCGCTCCTTTGCCGTAAGCTGCACCACGGTTGGTAGCCAGGTAAGAGCGGCCGCTTAGTCCATTCAATCTCCCCGCGACAGCGTAGCCCACCAATGCGAGCGAAACAGGCTCGCACCACACGAAATAGCGTATTGTCGTTGGATCCGTTTGCCAACCGTGTACGTCAGCGTAGAAGGCTGACGCAGCGATGCTCAGGAGTTCGATGGCTGGAAAAATAGGGTCTTGATCGCCGCTTTGCTCGGCATCTGAGCTAAATCCAAGATCGTACGCGTGAGAATTCACTCGATAATCGAAACCCCAACTGCCCACGCCGATTTTAACTTGCTCCAACCAACGTGAATCTTCTGATGGAGAATTCAGTGATGTCTGTTGTTCCGCAATCAGTGAGCCGGGCTTCACTCTTGCGGAGAATGTATAGAGAGGGCATCTCTGTTTACCACTATCGGCCAGCTTTATAAAGGGGTTCGACCCGACTTCATCACTCGCGCAAAAAGTCCCCTGTTCTGCCGATCCCAATCCCTCCACCCACCTGATGCTTCGAACAAACTCATTCGCGGATTCAAACAGAGCGAGAGAGGTCAAAGTTGTCTTGAGAACGAACCCGTCTTCCGTCCACCAACAGCTCGACAATTCTGCACGTGCTTCGCGGTGTGTAGAGGCCAAGCCGCACAAAGCAACGGCTGAGAAGACGTGCGCCAGGTTGCGTTCGTCCAGAGCAAAGCTCAACTCGTTCAAATTGTCATTGCTCATCCGCATCCTCCTCTTCGCTCGCCTGAACAGTTGTACTCGCTGCCACATCCGCCGCCTTCAGCAAGGCTTCCAGGTAAGCCAGCCGCCATGGCCCAAGAAGACGCTGAAGGCGAACGAAGCGCTCAGCCGAATCCAGCCGCAATACAGACTGGTGTTTCGGTGCGAGGTGATGCGCTTGAAGTGTCTTTTCCGACAGCCACGGTCGCAGATGTCCGTGGTGGGAAGTGAGAAGGTGAAACCAAAGGTCGGTCCAAACGCGCTTTTCCGGTTCGGATAGGGAGTGAGGCGCAGACGGTATTTGCGCCCGCATCTGCAGGAATGATTCCCACTCATGGCGGAAGCCAAACGTGTATGCCGGCCTATCGACCAGCGGCTTCGCCACTGGGCTCGCAACGTCCGGATTACCCATGGCGCGCTGCCATTTTGAATTCGTCTTGCCCGTGTCGTGTACTTTCGCCACTTCGCGGAGCAACGATCTAACCGCTTCGTTGCCCGTGGCCAACACAGACGCGATACGGACGGCATCTTCCTCGGCCCGCTGAAGATGCTCGCTCAGGGTCTGATGCTGTATCGCTTTTCTCGCTTTGTAGTATTCAAAGCGAAATGTCGTCGTGCCGATCCGAAACCGATGCTGGGCTTTCTTTGCGGTCTCCGTAGGTGGCGTTCCGATACCGAGACATTCTTGTTGGCTTGCAGAGTCATCGCGTTCGAAGCGCGCGGCTCCGTCAATCACGCTGAGTCTATGGTCTCCAGCTTCGGTTTGGACCACCTTCCTCCAATACGATTGCGACGACGTTGAAACTCCATCTAAAACGTCGCGCGCGTCAACACCCATTAAATCCTGTGCCTCAGCGAGGAGATGCTCTACTTCGTGCAGAGGGACCGCGGTTGGAAGCACCAAAATCGCGTTTGGCCGCAGAACGACATCGGCCTGCCTACGCTGCAGCACCGACCATCCATCATCTCCGCTAAAATATGCGAACGCCACGTCCGACCCATCCTTTGAGCCCAACCATTCTCTTGCCGTAGCAATCGGCACGAAGTGAAGCTCCGATTGCCGAAGCGGGAAACGTTTGAGAATATCCATGACGCCGTCTGCGTTGGCGTGCTCAGAATCTTCGTCCTCATCATCATCCGCCGCCGAAGCAGTGGTCAGCGCATCCAACTCAAGGCGGAAGGCCACGGCAACCAGCGGCGTTCCTTCCGGCTCAGGCAGAATTCCGTACAGGAAGGGATGCACGGGTAGAAATTTGTTTTGAGGCTCCGTTGTACCCGCCCAGTGTACAATCGTCGCCTTGGTAAGCGGCGGAACCGCCACGGGTCCAACGGCCACTAGCGCTTGAGATTCGTTCAGCCATGCGGCGGGCTGAGTTGTTTCGGCAAGACGCTTACTCGGGGGAACGGGAAAAGCCTTGAACAGTACTGTCCAGGTTGCTGCCTCGCTCAGGTCCTCGGGATTTAGCGGCTTCTCTTTTTTCTTCTCCTCTTTTTTGCCGCTACGGTCAGCCTTCGGGATGTCCTCCTCAGCGATAGCCTCCTTCCAATGAGTTCCTGTCAGGAGTGAGGCAGAGGGATGGAAGGGTTCGGCGTTCAGCAATGGCGCAAGTTCTTCGATGCGTTTATTGATTAAAGACGAACGTTTTGCTCGAGCCTCGGCATCATCGCCTTCGAGTCGTCGCGCGAATACGGTCATCTCTGGCGGTTTGCCCGCACCGTCGTGCCACCGTCGGCTCAGAAGTCCCCTTCGATCCAAACGCCCCAGCCGCTGAACCAGTGTCGGCAGTGACGCAAAATCGCAAAACAAACGGGCGGCGTCCGCGTCAAGGCCGACTTCCGCCGCCGCGGTTCCCACCAGAAAGGAGGGGGCTGCGCCCGGTTCGGCGCGCGGTGTTCGGAAGCTCTTTAAGACCTCGTTTTCAGCCAGCCGATCTCGTTCGTAGCCCCGCAACCGCCCGGTGATCGTTACCGTTCGTCCTTTGAACTTATTCTGCTTGTTCAGAGCTTTCGATACTTTGTCAGCTACTCGGGGCTCTCTCACGAAAACCGCGATCCGGCCTGTGGAGGCGGCCGCCGCTTTCGCGATCACTTCTTCCAATTTCTCTTCCTTCCCGTACCACCGCACCTTTACACGACGAGTTTTCGCCGCCAGCAGCCGGTCTGCAATCCGCGGATCGTCTTCATCCTCCGGCTTGAGAGTAAACACATCTTGTTCTGCGGGGCGCGGGAGGGTCGGAGTGGCGGAAAGCTCGGTCAGCCAGAAAGGCAGGCGATCGAAAATCGGCGAAAGGAACTGAGGGAACTCTTCGCTTCGTTCGCGTATCAGCCTGAAAGCCTGCCTGAGGGTAAGCACGAACGCCGGAACGAGATGAGCTTCGTCTACGCATATCCATGCATCGACCGCGAGAAGAACCGCTTGTAGAGGACGGCTCCATTTACCGAGTCCATATCCCTGAAAGAGCAACCGGCTGCCGATCTGGTCAACCGTGCCGATGATCAACTGTGGCACTGTTGGAGCGACAGACCAAGCCCGATCATCCACGAATTGACCGCGAAGCTGGACAACGCGAAAGACATCAGTCGCCTGTCCACTGAGGCGGCTCAACCCGCGCAGAAATTCGAAAAGTGGATTTTCTTCGTCAACGAGCCTGGAAAGCGTCACCCGGAGCTTCTCTGCCAGCTCAAAGACCTGTTGAACAAGTACTCGACGGTTGACCACCCAAACGAGTCGACGCGGAACGGAACAACGCGCCCTGCTGTTCATGCCGTACCACGCGAGTGCAATCACCCAGATGACGACGACCTCAGTCTTGGCCGCTCCTGTAGGCAGGTCGACCAGCCGCGGGTGCCAGCCCTCTATAACGCGGAGGAAAAGGCGAAGCATCCACCTCATGGGTGGTTGCTCTGCGCGCAGCAGTCGGTAGTGGGTTTCGAAGAAATCCTCGGGGCGGATGTTCACGGAACCGCCCGTGGGCTGTTGGTAGTCAATGTCGAGTCCGCTCGCATTGTACTATCGGCAGACTTTACTACGAAAAACGGGTACCGAAAACCCGTTGAGGCCCTGAAGGGCTTCGACGATCACTAACGCACAGACATGGAGCGCCACGCTCTCAATTTGTCCGGGAGGTTGTTGCCGCCTGTGCCAGTGAGGGTTGGTGGTGAAAATCGTAGAACCCACGGAACCTTAACTTGTTGATTTTAGGCTTGGGACTAGTTCGCTATTTTGGGGCCACGAGACATTAATTACACCCAAAATCACTTTATTCACTGTAAGTTATTGATACTAACTGGCGGTGAGGGTGGGATTCGAACCCACGGAACCCGCAAAGGTTCAACGGTTTTCGAGACCGCCCGATTCAACCGCTCTCGCACCTCACCGCGCAGTTTTATTCTAGCAGTTCCACCTGCTATCTCACTGGAAGCAGCAGCCAGCGATTCCGTAAAGACCGTCGCGCCATCGGGCAAAGTGCTGATTCACGAAACCTTGGAAAACTGTGTTGCGGGTTGACTTTCAGACCAGAGGGAATACGGGAGCGGCGCCCTAAAAAGGCAGCCAGTCTTTCGTTTGAGCAGAGGAGTAGCTGACGACGCCTGCGTCTTGGCTACCTCAGATAACCCAGGTGTTCCGAATCGCTCTCTCCCAGGGCTCGCAAAATCTCCGTTGACGTGCTCCATTCGCCGACAGTTGGATATACCGTCAACGCGAGTCTCGCCAGATCGAAGGATCGCTCGATGGCCGCACGAATGGCCAGGTGTTCGTAGGCTTTGACCGAGAGGACGAGGCCCTGAACGGACTCTGGTAGGGCAGAGGTGTGAATCGGCTCCGGTCCATCCCGGTTAATCATGCACGGAATTTCAACGACATCGAAAGGATGCAGATCCTCGATCGCGCCGTGGTTGTGGACATTCACCACTACCCGCCTGGGAATCTCGGCGCTGAGCGCTGTCATCACATCGATTGCGATCCGATGATAACCCGTTGCGCCTTCGAACGGATCCCAATCCTGCGGTCCCTGATCGAGAGCCGATTCAGCATGCGCTTCGAGCCGCATGTAGCTCGAATTCCGTTGGTTCAGATAAGCCTTGTAGACGGTCA
Source organism: Bryobacteraceae bacterium (assembly GCA_051000095.1). GTDB lineage: Bacteria > Acidobacteriota > Terriglobia > Bryobacterales > Bryobacteraceae > JBBSHP01. The sequence continues at coordinate 22,801 of JBPCOQ010000124.1, forward strand.
CCGCCGCGGCAGGGTCGCCGTTCCCGATTGCCTTTCGCAGGGCCTCAAACAGACCCGTGTTCATCCGGCGGATCTCTTCCCCGCGGCTCGTTCCCGCGGCGCGCTGGTTCAGAAACGCGCGGCTCTTCACGTAATAGAAGAACAGGTATTCGCTTGGAATCAATCCGAGCGTGCGAATCATTTCGGGCTCGAACAAGCGCGCGGCATAGAGCCGGAGCAGTGCGTCGTCGTTCTCCAGCAGCCGTGCCGTGATGTCTTCGCTCTTGTGAAGAACGTGCTTCACCCACCCCAGATGATTCAGCCCCGAGTAAATGAATTCGAGATCCTCAAACGGCAGCCCCAACGACCAGGCGATCCGGTGAAACAGCTCGGCGGGCGTATCGCATATCCCGATCACGCGAACATTGCTGTGAGTCATCAACGCCTGGGTAATCAGTCCGGCGGGATTGGTGAAGTTGATTAGCCAGGCGCCGGGCGCCAGCCGTTCGATGATATGCGCGTGCGCCAGAGCCAGTGGCACGGTCCTCAATGCCATGGCTAGACCTCCCGGGCCAGTGGTCTCCTGACCCACTAGACCGTGATCCATGATCAGGCGCTCGTCGCGAGCACGCGCCTCGATTCCGCCCACCCGGATACTGCTGAGCACAAACCGGGCGCCTTCGATTGCATCCTCCACGGTATGGGCGGTCCTGATCTGAAAACCAGCCCGGTTAGCACGAACGATCTCATGCCCCATGACAGACATCAACTCGGCGCCGGGCCGGTCGATGTCGTACAGCACCACCTCCCCGATGTCTAGAACCGGCTGGGCCTGAGCCAAGCCGTGAATGAGCAGCGGCGTGCGCGCGCCGCCCCCTCCGATGAGCGCGATCTTTGCCCCGCTCATAGTTGCCCACTCACGATCGCACCGGTTCCAGCGCTTCCTCGAGTTCTTCTTTCGAAGGAAAACCGCGAACTCCGCCCAATCCTCGCGTCGACAAAGCTCCGCAAACGTTCGCCGCGCGCATGCAATACTCGGGAGATTCGCCGTTCAACCAACCATAGATGAAGCCGGCGTCGAAGCAATCGCCCGCACCGGTGGTGTCCACCGGATCCACTGGATAGGGCGGGCACCAGATCAGCTCGCCGCGCCACGACAATACGGCGCCTTTGGGACCGAGTTTCAGAGCGAAATTGCGAACGCCTTGGCCGGTCAGTGCCTGAATGATCGCCTCCGGCTCGCTGTGGCCTGTCATCAGAGCGGCCTCTCTTTCGTTGGGAAAAAACAGATCGGCTTGCTTCAGCATGTTGTCCTTCCGCGAATCGGTGAGCCAGAACTCGTGCCAGCCCACGTCAATGGATACGTTACACCCGGCGGCGTGCAGTTCTGAGAACAGATCCGCATCGGAGACCGGATCGGGTCCGCACGCAAAATGCACGTGCCGCGCTCGCGACATCAGAGCGCGCGCGTCCGGATCTCTCAGCAGGTTGCCAAGGCGGTCGTTCGCGCCGTAATAAGTAAAGAACGCGCGGTCCTCAGATGTCGAGACACTGACGGTGACCCCGCTCGATTCGGTGGGGTGATTCTCCAGAGCGGACGCATTGACCCCGGCGGCAATTAGTTTCTTTACGATCCAGAAGCCATCGTCCTTCCCAACCACGCCGAGCGCCGCTACGTTCAGACCTAACCGCGCGAGCCCGCAAGAGGTGATCGCGGCGCCGCCGCCGATCTCATGACAAAGCGTTCTAGCGAACGCCTCTTCGCCCAGGCGCGGGAATTCATGAAAGCCGCTCATCACAATGTCGATAAAGAAATCTCCGACGACCACGACGTCCCAGACTTTGCTTCGCGATGCCATTCTCAAATTCAATCTTCGCAAAACGGCGGCGCTTTCATCTAGAGGCTCCCAGGTACGGCAACACGCACCATGTAACAATTATCCGACCTGGCGGTCTAACGTTTGAGTCAGACGCGGATCTGACACGAAGGAGAGGCATGTATACACGAGCAGTTGTCACTTTGGGCTTTTTTCTGCTGGGCGGATCGCTCACCCTGGCTGGGGCGCAGGACACGCCCGCAAAGCCGGATAACACGAAGGTAAACAAGAGAGACCGCAATAAGGGGGAGCCGACCGCCGATCAACAAAAAGAGAATACGTCCGACAGGCAGTTGGCCGCGAACATCCGGCGGGCACTTGTCAAGGACAAATCACTATCGACCTATGCTCACAACGTAAAGGTGATCGTCCAGGGCGGCGCTGTAACTCTCAAAGGGCCGGTCCACACCGATGACGAGAAGAAGGCCGTTGAGGCAAAAGCGGCGGAGGTTGCTGGCGGCGCCAAGATCAGTAATGAGCTCACGGTGAAGGGCGACAGCGCCAAGAAGAGTAAGAAAACTAGCACGTAATCGTTAGAGAGACTGGAGACAACTATGGCGGGAAAAAACACAGCAGCGTTTGGCATTTTCGACAATCGAGCGGAAGCTGAGCGCGCTGTCGATTTATTTGTGCAAGCAGGATTTTCCAACGGGGACATCTCTGTTTTATTGCCTGACACGCAAAGCTCCAAGGAGTTTGCGCACGAAAAGAATACGAAAGCGCCGGAAGGTGCAACCACCGGCGTTGTGTCCGGCGGAGCGCTGGGCGGCACGTTAGGATTATTGGCCGGGATTGGCGCACTCGCAATACCCGGTGTGGGTCCGCTGATCGCGGCCGGCCCAATCATGGGCGCTCTGGCTGGTTTGGGTGTGGGCGGGGCCGTAGGTGGCTTAGTAGGCGCCTTGGTCGGAATGGGCATTCCGGAGTACGAAGCCAAGCGCTACGAAGGCCGCGTAAAAGACGGCGGCGTGCTGTTGTCGGTCCACTGCGACACCTCGGAAGAGGTATCGAGAGCCAAGGATCTTCTTAAGCAGGCTGGAGCGCAGGACATTGCTTCCGCCGGCGAGAAGGCCGTGAGCACGCATGGCGTCGACACTGACGCAACAACCACAGCGCGCGGTACGACCGGCCGCACGAATTACTAATTGGAGACGATCATGGATTCGAACAGAGACACCGTGAAAGATAAGATCGATAAAGGAGCGGAAAAAGCGAAGGATGCAACGGATAAAGTTGCCGATTCCGCTAAAAAGGCCGCTCAAAAAACCGGCGATAAATTGAAGGAAGCCGGGAACAAAGTGAAACACTCGACAGATTAGTTCCAGCCTGAGCAGGCCGCGTACAGCCTTGACGCGGCCTGTTTTTGACGTGCATTCCTCTCCCGAACCTCACCAATTTCCGAACTCACCAGACGGCGGCGTCTCGCGTAGCCTGCAATCCGCCTACCGCTTAAAATAGTCTGTATTCCTTTGGGCGAAGCTGGCCCACTTGTCCGGCAGGTCGTCCAGGGCGAAGATCGCCGAGACCGGGCAGACCGGCACGCAGGCCCCGCAGTCGATACATTCAACAGGGTCGATGTATATCATGTCGTGTTCGGCGTAAGGGGCCTCATCCTTTTTAGGATGGATGCAATCCACCGGGCAGGCGTCGATGCATGCCGTGTCTTTTGTTCCAATACAGGGTTCTGCGATTACGTAAGCCATGACCTTCGAATGAGGTAATTGACATTATACCTTGCCGCATCCGGCCGACGTCTCGAAAACTCATCGAAAGGCCATGGAAAGCCATCAAATGGCAAATATAGCGGCTGCTTTGCGCCTCCGCTTACAATAGTTCTGATGATCCCAAAAGTGAGGAAGGCCGTGTTTCCGGCCGCTGGCCTGGGTACGCGCTTTTTGCCCGCCACCAAAGCTCAGCCCAAAGAGATGCTGCCGCTGGTGGATAAGCCCCTCATCCAATACGGGGTCGAAGAAGCCATGCACTCCGGCATTCAGAACATCATCATTGTGACCGGGCGAGGCAAGACCGCGATTGAAGATCACTTCGATGTCAGTTTCGAGTTGGAGCAGGCCCTCGAAGCGAAGGGGAAGAAGGATCTGTTGGCCATCGTACGCAACGTGTCGGACATGATTGACGTCGCCTACGTTCGCCAGAAGGAGGCTTTGGGACTGGGACATGCGGTGTTGCGCGCGAAAGAACTGGTGGGACCGGAGCCGTTCGCCGTGGTGCTGTCTGACGATGTGATCCATTCCGAAATACCAGCGGTCCGGCAGTTGCTCGATGTATACGAGTTTTATGGCGCCTCCGTAGTCGCGCTAATGGAAGTGGAAGGCGATGCGATCTCCTCGTACGGGGCCGTGGACGCCGAGCCCGTTTCTCACAACGGCGGCAAAGGCCGGCTATTCCGTATCCGAAACATGGTGGAGAAACCGAAGGCATCGGAGGCACCGTCGAATCTGGCGATTATCGGGCGGTATGTTTTGACCCCGGAGATTTTTCAATCCATCGAAACTATAGAACCCGGAAGCGGGGGTGAAATACAATTGACCGACGCTCTCAAGCACTTGCTGCGCAGCCGGCCAATCTATGGATACCGGTTCGAAGGCAAAAGGTACGATGCGGGCGACAAGCTCGGATTCCTGAAGGCGACCGTAGAGTTTGCGTTGCAGCGCTTCGATCTCGGAACCGATTTTCGCGAGTATCTCAAGCAACTGAAGGTCTAATGTACGCGGTACTTTCCAGGCCGTTGCCGGGCGACCCAAACACCGGGTCGCCCGGCAGGCGGCCAACCCCGACCGCCTGCCCCACAGTTTGCGGCAAAACCCGCTCTCTGTGGGACGGAGAGACCGGTAAACCGACATCGGAAAGGTGAGCTACAGAATCGGCAACCCAAAAGGTGACCGCACGCACGTGCTGCGCGACATACTTTAGCTCGTCCTGGAAAGCTAAACTAAAAACCTGGACCATGAGCCAACTCAAAGATAAAGTCGCAATCGTAACCGGCGCAAGCCGCGGTATTGGCAAAGCCATCGCCGAATCGTTTGTCCGTGAGGGCGCGACGACGGTGATCTGCGGACGCAAGCAGGAGCGCCTCGATCCGGTTGCCCAGGAATTTTCGGGGAAGGGGCATACCGGCCGCGTCGTGCCCAGGGTCTGTCACGTAGGCAAACAGGAAGACATCGCGCAGCTTGTCGAGACCACCACACGTGAGTTCGGCAAGATCGACATCCTGGTGAATAACGCCGCGACGAACATCGCGCACGGACCCGCGATTGAATTCGATGAGGGCCAGTTCGATAAGATGGTCGAGATCAATTTGAAGAGCACCTTCCGGCTGATGCGGCTGGTGGCGCCGGGAATGTGCGACCGCGGCTCGGGGTCGATCATCAATATAGCGTCGATTGCGGGCATGCGGCCGCAGTTTCACGGAATGCTGTATAGCATGACCAAGGCGGCGCTGATCATGATGACCCAGTCTTATGCATTGGAGCTGGGGCCCAAGGGCGTCCGAGTGAATGCGATTGCGCCGGGACTGATTCAGACTGTGTTGAGCGAATATTACTGGAAGGACGAAGACAAGTGGGCGCGGACGATGAAAATCCAGCCGATCAAGCATCTCGGGCAGCCGCACGAGATCGCGGAAGTCGCGCTGCTGCTGGCCAGCGATGGGGGCTCCTATCTGACGGGGCAAACCATCGTGGTGGACGGCGGGCGTACTCTGGCTTCGATGTAGAATGCGGAGACTTATCTTAATCATTATGCTGGCGGGGGTGTCCAAAGCGGATGTGATCGTGGACGTGCGCCAGGCGGCCGCGCAGAATAATTTCGCTGTGGCGGACTCGGTTATTCAGAAGTACCGGAGCGGCCACGGCGTCACGCCTGAGTGGCTGGAGGCGCTATCGTGGGCGGCCCGGGGCGCGCTGGAGGCGAAGCAACTGACCAAGGCCGAGGCGTATGCACAGCAGACGGAGGAGTTGGTCGCGGCGCAACTGAAATCCCGCAAGCTGGATGCTGAAGCGCATTTGCCGATCGCGCTCGGAGCGGCCATCGAAGTCAAGGCGCAGGCGATGAGCCAGCGCGGCGAGCGTGGTGACGCTCTCGTGTTCCTGCGCAAGGAGCTGTTGGCATATAAGAACACGTCGATTCGCGCGCGTATCCAGAAGAACATCAACTTGATTGACCTGGTCGGCAAACCGGCCCCCGCGCTGGATGAGCGCGTGTTCCTGGGCCCCAAGCCCCCGGCGCTTGCTTCCCTCCAAGGGAAACCCGTGTTGTTGTTTTTCTGGGCACACTGGTGCGGCGACTGCAAGGGGCAGAGGCGCGAACTATCGCAGATCAACAAGGAATACGCGCCGAAAGGACTCGTGCTGATCGGTCCAACGCAGCGGTACGGATATGTGGCGGGTGGCGAAGACGCGGCGCCCGAACAAGAACTGAAATACATTGACGACGTCCGGCGCAAATACTACCTGGATTTGATTGACATGCCTGTGCCAGTCGGCGAAGACAATCTCAAAGCATACGGCGCAAGCACAACCCCGACGATTGTGCTGATTGACCGGCACGGGATCGTGCGGCTTTACCATCCTGGCAGAATGACGCTGGCGGAGTTGGAAACGGCGTTGCGCGAGGTAGTGTAGGGGATGCCCAATTGGATTACGCGACTCGCGATTGAAGGCTTTAAGTCGATTATCCATAGGCGGAGATTGAGATTGCCCCGCTGACGATTCTGGCGGGAGCAAACAACTCCGGCAAATCAGCATGATCCAGCCGTTGCTGCTCTTGAAGCAGACGCTTGAATCGCCTTATAACGCCGGCGCCTTATTGCTCTCGGGACCGAATTTGAAATTCACTTCGGCGGATCAGTTCCTGTCCGGAGTTCCTCGCGCGGATGGGGCGAGGGAACTGACCATTGAGGTTGAAGCAGGCTCAGATCAAATCGGTATTGTTTTCGAGAAGCACCCAAACTCCAAGCTTCGAGTGAGAAAGAGGTTTTTTCCAACCAGGGATAAGTCTCAACTGTTGGATTCGGACCGGGTACGTTCCGTAACGGCAGAGGGCGTTACGGCCTCGTTTAGACGATTGCTTTTCGGGCAAGGTCTTGCCAGTATTATCCATATTCCAGGGCAGCGGGGAAGTCTGCAACGGACATATCCCATTACTACTACAGGTCCGAGGTTTCAAGGCACTTTTGATCACTACGCTGCCAGCGTTATTTCGCATTGGCAGGCTGATGGCTCGAAGGAGATCCTAAACAGACTCAATCATGATCTCGTCGACATTGGCCTCACGTCGAGAGTCGTGGCCCAACCGATCAATGACACTGAAATCGAGACGTTGAAGCCCGGATAGAACTGCTCAGTTGGCCAGTGAGACCATGCCTCTTTCTTTCAGGCCTGTGATCGCGAGGCCGTAGCGTCCGCGTACACCGGTCTTCTCGAATATATGCTTCAGGTGGATTTTCACCGTTCCGGGACGGATGCCCAGTTCGAGCGCGATCTCTTTGTTTTTGAAACCCTGCTCCACCAGTTCGAGCACCTGCTGTTCCCGTGCCGTTAATTCGGACCGTGGATAGCGCTCCGCCCGTATCGAATCACGAAATACCGAATCTTCCATCCAGCTTCGCCCGGTCGCTACGGTGCGCAGGCAGGAGAGCAAGGAAGTGAGGTCCGCCGTTTTGCGGATGATGCCACGCGCCCCAGACTGCAGGAACCGGAGCGCTTCGGCCTCGGTCATGGATACACCCCAGATTACGATCGCGGGCGTCGCGTCCATTAGCTTCATGTCGTGGAGCCAATCGAGCACGGAATGCATACCCAGGCCCTTGTCGACGATCATGATCTCCGGCGATTTGCGCCGCATCAGCGCCGTCGCCAACTCGAGAGAATCCAGCGTCTCTGCGAATTCCAGGTCTGAGGAGGTGCCGATCAGGATTCTTAATCCCTCGGCCGTGATGGGTTGGGTGTCGCAGATCGCGACCGTCTTCTTTACAGTAGTTTCTATCATGGAGGCGCTCATTCTCGATATAGACCGGCCCTTACTTAATAGATCTAGGCCGACTCATATGAACCATATCGGCTACGGGGTTCACGTCTATAGTTGAGGAAAGGACAAAAGCTTCTCACAGTATTGGTTATCTCGCCGATTTGGATGATGTAGCCGCCAACCGGATGGTGGTTCCGAGCGTATGCCCCATTCCCCCTCCACGCGTGTCAGCAATCCTTGTCGAGCCCTTTTCATCACGTCTAATACAATGATTAAGCGGGAATTAACCCCGCTTTTGGCCCGCAGCATCCCCCAGTTATTCTGCTCGGAAATTCCGCTGCCCCGGAGTTCCCAGGAAGTTGCGGCGGCTCTCCGGGCGGAATCGCCCGATTTGTGCTTCGTCGATTTTGCAAAGGACAGCGAGGGGCAACTCTCATTAGTACTAGAACTTCTCAAGCTGAGTCCCCGGCTGGTTATTATTGCTTTGCTGTCCGCCAGCGACCCCAGTCTGGTGCTGCGCTGCCTCCGCCAAGGCGCGAGCGACTTCCTCTTAAGCCCCTTTTCCACGGAACACGTGGACGCCACAATCCAGAAAGTCTCAAGGTTTTTACCGGCTGACAAAATTTTGAAGAAGCCCGCTTCCGTTTACTGCGTCGTGCCGGCCAAAGGGGCTTGTGGCGCAACTACGATCGCATCTAACCTGGCGTATCAATGGAAACGCCACGGCTCGAAGCGGATTCTGCTCGCGGATCTGGATCCGCTCGCCGGAACCCTCTCCTTTGTGTTGAAGATCAAGTCGCAATACAGCTTTATGGACGTGCTGCACCGTTCCAGCGATATCGATGCGGACCTGTGGAATGCGATGGTAACCAAACACCACGGCGTGGATGTTTTGCTCTCGCCCGAAAGCACGATTGAAGGCGCGGACGATCTCACAGATGCCAGTTCGATCATCGAATATGCGCGCTACAATTACGATCTGGTCGTCCTCGACGCCGATGGAGTCTACGGACCCTGGAACCTGACACAAGCCACCTTGAGCGACGAGGTTCTACTCATCACCACGAATGAGTTGAGCTCCTTGCAAGCCGTCCAGCGCGCTTTGGCTTACCTGGAGAACAACGGAGTGGGCCGTTGGAAAGTGCGCGTGATCGTGAACCGGTATCAGCGGGACGTAGGGTTGAGCGAAGAAGTGATCGGAACGGCGCTCAACACCGACATATACCACTTCCTGCCGAGCGATTACGAAGGTGTCCAGAAAGCGCTTATGGAGGGAAAATCCATTCCGCCTTCGAGCAACCTCGGCAAGAGCCTGGCCAAGCTCGCGGACCGGATGGCGGGGCGGGAGGAATCGGCGCGCAAAAGCACCTCGTTCGCGGGCCTGCTCTCGTTGTTCACGCGCACTTCGTCGTAAATCACAACATATCGGGAATGCCCGTACAGCCCTTCACCTGATAAGATGCGGGGCCACGATGCTGATGAACTCGCGCGACGGCATGGCAGGTGTCCGCGCCGCTTTTGATGACCTAATCAATCTGCCGGGAAGCAAGTTTGTCTCCTATGGAGTAGGCCGTTGGCCTGCCGAGCAGGCGAAACCGCCTGCTCCACTCACTACTTTTCATCGCCTTTGGTGGGTGATCGCGCGCCCATCATGATCCTGTCTGTCCTACGTTCTATCCTGGAATCAGGAGACTCCGCATGTATCCGCTCAAGAAAGGTCAGACTGCCAACCAGGCCCATGTTGGCCTGCCCAATGGAACGTTTGAGGAGGAGCACGGGCGCAAAGGCTTCTATGGAAAATCCGCCCATCTTTATCACGCGCATCCGCCCACCGGATGGATTCGCTTTGAGGGCAAGCTGCGGCCCCACTGCTTCGATCTAAACCAGCTTAAGCCTTCAGACCTGCACGACGCCCAAGGTATGCCCGTTCCCTTTCTTGGAAATGCCGAAGTGCGCCTCTTCGTGTCGCGCCGCTCTGAGCCGATGCCGTTCTATTACCGCAACGCGGATGGCGATGAGCTCATGTTCGTGCATCGCGGGAACGGGATCATTGAAACGGACTTTGGCCCGCTCCAGTTCGAAAAGGGCGACTATCTCAACATCCCGCGTGCCGTCACCTATCGCATCATTCCCGAGAGCCACGATAACTTCTTCCTGATTATCCAGTCCAAGACGGAATTCGATCAGCCTGAAAAAGGACTGATCGGCCAACATGCGCTTTACGACCCGGCCGTGATTACCACTCCGGAGCCTGCGCCCAACCTCGATGACAACCAGGAATGGGAGGTACGGATCAAAGTAGACGACGAGATCTCGAAAGTGGTGTATCCCTTCAACCCAATGGATGTGGTTGGCTGGAAGGGCGATCTCACGGTTTGGAAGATCAATATGCGCGACATTCGTCCGATCATGAGCCACCGCGCGCACTTGCCGCCCAGCGCGCATACGACGTTTGTAACCGAGGGCGCCGTAGTTTGCAGCTTTCTCCCTAGGCCACTCGAGCAGGATGAAGAGGCGCTGCGCGTCCCGTTCTTCCACCGGAACACGGATTACGATGAATTCCTGTTTTATCACGATGGCGATTTCTTCAGCAAAGACAACATCAAGCCCGGCATGGCGACGCTGCACCCACGGGGCATTCATCACGGGCCGCACCCCAAGGCGCTGGCGAATCAGAAGAAGAAAACGCACACCGATGAATCCGCCGTCATGCTGGACGGTCTGAATCCGATAAACGTACTTCCGGCAGGCCAGAGCGTTGAGTGGGAGGATTATTGGATGAGCTGGATGGAGAAGAAGCCTGTCGAAGCTCGCTGAAGTTTCCTATTCAACCTGAGAACTCGCGCCTCAGCCCCACACTAACCTATATCCCGCGAGGGTAATTCAGGTGTTACGAATCCTCCTCCTCACGGCGCTGGCCCTTCCATGGGCCAACGCTCAAGATCCCGATCCAGCATACGGCCCGTTGCAAAAGGCCTACGACGCGCTTCGCGCCAAACAATATGATGACGCCATCAACGCGTTTCAACGAGCGATCGCTCTCGCTCCCAACCGCGCCGCGATTCGTAAAGATCTCGCCTACACGCTGCTGAAGATCGGCGAGAACGAAGCCGCGCGCGACCAGTTCGCCGAGGCCATGCGGCTCGATCCCGCCGACCGGCATGTAGCTCTCGAATACGCCTTTCTTTGCTACGAGACGAAGCAGCAAGCCATCGCGCGCCAGGTGTTCGATCGAATTCGCAAGACGGGCGACGCAACGGCCGAACAGGCTTTCCAAAACATTGACAAGCCGCTGGCCGAAGGCATCGAACGCTGGTCAAAAGCGCTGGAGCTTTCGCCGGATAACTTCAGCGCGCATCAGGAGCTGGCCCAATTGGCCGAACAGCGCGATGAGTTGGCGCTCGCGGCCGATCATTACGAAAAAGCCTGGCGCCTCCGTCCCGCTGAGCGCTCGCTGTTGTTGGACCTCGGCCGGGTGTGGAAAGCTCTTGGCCGCCAGGAGCAGGCGAATTCGGTGCTGCTCGCGGCCTCTCGTGGAGCCCAACCGCGGGTCGCTGAGAGGGCCCGTGAGCTGTTACCTGGGCGCTATCCATATGTATACGAGTTCGAGGGGGCGCTCCAACTCGATCCGGACAACCTCAATTTGCGCCGTGAGATGGCCTACCTGCTGCTCGAAATGGGCAAAAAGGCCGAGGCCGAGCAGCAGTTCAAGATCATCAATCAGGCCACGCCGGGCGATCTTTTGTCTGCCGCGCAGCTTGGATTCCTGCGCTTGAGCCGCCACGACACCGAGGGCGCGAGGCCGCTGCTGGACCAGGTCTTGAAAGAAGACGACGGAGAGTTGTCCGATCGCGTACGTGCCGCCTTAGGCCTGCCGCGCGCTCTGCGCCGTCCTACGGATACTCCGCGCAATCGCGTTTCAATTGAGGCCAGAACACTCGCGGAGAAAAGTTTGAGCGCCGGTTACATGAAGGACGCGCTCAAGTATCTGCGGATCGCGCAAGAGTCCGATCCGGTCGATTTCTGGGTGATGCTCAAGCTGGGATGGGCGTACAACATCCTGCACCAGGATTCCGATGCGGTGCAATGGTTCAATCTCGCGCGCAAGAGCCCCGACCCCAAGATCGCGGAGGAGGCCGACCGAGCCTACAACAATCTCCGTCCAGGCTTGGCCCGTTTCCGCACCACTGCGTGGATGTTTCCGTTTTATTCAAGCCGCTGGCATGATGCCTTTGGTTACGCGCAGGTCAAGACCGAATTCAAGCTCGGTAGCTTGCCGATTCGGCCATACGTTTCGATGCGAATGATCGGAGACGCAAAGGGGACCATCGGATCGACGCTCGGCAATCCCCAACCGCAGTATCTTTCCGAAAGCTCATTCATTTTCGGCGTCGGCATCGCGACCAACACCTGGCACGGTTTCACCGGCTGGGGGGAAGCGGGAGAAGCTGTCAAATACCTGAGCAGCCGCAAGGACGTAGGCGCAATGATTCCCGATTACCGGGGCGGCGTCTCGTTTGGGAAAGGCTTTGGGCATCTGCTGAACGGGAGTCACGGCCTGTTTGCCGAAACCAATGAAGACGGCATCTTCGTCAGCCGCTTCGGGAACGATATGCTGCTGTACTCGCAAAACCGAACCGGATACACGTTCGCGCCGGCGGAGACTTTTCAGTCGCAGGTGTACTGGAATTATGGCCTGACAGCGGATCGCGCGGGCCAATACTGGGCAAACTTCGTCGAGACGGGACCGGGCGTGCGATTCCGGGTTCAGTCCATGCCCAAATCCATGGTGTTCTCGGTCAATTTCCTGCGCGGAGCGTACACCATCAATGAGGGGAATCCGCGCAAGCCCAACTACTTTGATCTGAGAGCAGGTTTCTGGTATGCATTTACGCGGTAAGGTGACACAGACACGATCGTGCGCAAGAGCATTCTTGTCTGTGTGGCACTTAAATATTCCACAGCTCGTGACGGTCACCTCTCTTTTTTGTGCACTGAGCCTGCATGCCGCCGGGCCATCCTTCACGTATCACATCGCGGGCGATGACGAAGGATCCTGGCCCCAAATTCTCTCCTCAGTCGGATTCACTCCGGGTAACGGCGGCCCGACGAACTTGCTGGTGGTTCGCAGTGGCGCCCCGGCTTCGGCCAAGCAATGGATCGAGAGCATAGAGCGCGGTTCGTTGATCGTGCTCGAGGGCGAATCGGAATTAGCCGCGGCGCTTGGATTTCGCGCGACCGCGAAGCGCGTGGTCGTCCGCAGCATCACCGACCAGCACGCTCCGAAACTCTCGATCGTCTGGGAGAAGGCGCTCGATCTGCCGATCTTCGAAGTCCCCAAGGAAGCAACCGTATTCGCGCGCGAACGCTGGGAAGGCGCGCCTTTGATGGCCGCGATTCGCCGTGGCTCCGGCGCAGCGCTGTGGATCGCGTCTTCCCCCGGGGCCCAAGGCTACGAGCGCTATCCTTACTTGCTGCAGGCCCTGAGCGATCTTGGGCTCGATCCGCCCTTCCGCTCGGAACGGTTGTGGGCTTTTTTCGATTCCGCTTACCGGAGCCGCGTTGACCTGGATTATTTTGCCGCCCGATGGCGCAAGGCCGGAATCGGCGCTTTGCAGGTAGCCGGCTGGCATTACTGGGAGCCCAACACCGAAGCCGACATCTATCTCCGGAAGTTGATCGAAGCCTGCCACCGCAACGGCATTCTGGTATACATCTGGCTCGAGCTGCCGCACGTCAGCGAAAAATTCTGGGCCGATCATCCGGATTGGCGGGAGAAGACCGCATTGCTGCAGGACGCGCAGCTCGACTGGCGCAAGCTGATGAATCTGGCGAACCCCGACGCCCTTGCGGCCGTCCGCAAGGGCACTACCAGCCTGATCGAGCGTTTCAAGTGGGATGGTGTAAACCTGGCGGAGCTGTACTTTGAATCGCTGGAGGGTGCGGCGAACCCGGCACGCTTTACGCCGATGAACCAGAATATCCGGCACGAGTTTGAGAAGACCAACGGCTTCGATCCAATCGAGCTATTTCAGCGCCCCAATGCCGATGCGGGCAAGCTACGAACCTTTTTGGATTACCGCGCCGGCTTATCGCGCCGCCAGCAAACCGAATGGATCACTTACATCGAAGATCTGCGCGTGGCCAAGCCGGACCTCGATTTGGTTCTCACCCATGTGGACGATCGCTTCGACACGGGCATGCGGGACCTGATCGGCGCGGATGTTACCGGTGTTTTGCCGATGCTCGATCAGCACGATTTTACGTTTCTGATTGAGGATCCGGCCACAATCTGGAATCTGGGACCGAAGCGTTATCCGGAGATCGCGACGCGCTACCAGCCGCTGACCAAGCACACCGGCAAGCTCGCAATCGATATCAACATCGTCGAGCGCTACCAGGACGTTTACCCTACGAAACTGCAGACCGGCACGGAGTTGTTCGAGTTGGTGCACCTGGCCGCACAATCGTTTTCCCGCGTGGCGCTGTATTTCGAGAATTCGATCTTAGGACCCGACTTGCCGCTGTTATCCGCGGCCGCGGCGAGCGTGGACAAAGTGGAACAGGACGGCAATAGGCTGGTGATCGGATCACGCTATGGAGTGGGCATTCCGTGGCAAGGTCCCGCGACTGTGAATGGGCGAGCTTGGCCTATTCGTGATCAGTCGATTCTATGGCTACCGGGGGGCCCACAGATTATCGAGCCAGCGTTGAAGGACACCAAAGCGCACGTGATCGATTTCAACGGCACACTACTCTCAGCCAGCGCGTCGGCTAAAGGAATCGAACTGGCATATCGATGCGATTCGAAAGCGCTCGCACTTTTGGACACACGTCCTCTAAAGGTTGACATTGATGGTGCGGCCGCGCATCCAGAGTTACTGGAGAGCGGCCACAACTTTGCGATGATGCTGCCGCGCGGACAGCATCTGGTGACGATCGAAGTAGCAAAGTAACCGGTAAAGACTACCGGCGATCGTGCTCGTGCTCTTGATGTTCATGCCGCCACTGCCAATACGCGGCTTGCTGCCGGCGATTCATTCTGTTGAATTCCCGGTAGTCTTGGCGCTGTTCCTGTAAGTACCGGCGGTAAGCTTGATTTTCGTCGTCGTTCCACTGGTGGTAATCACGGTGATCGCGATCGTAATATCGTCTCACGTCACGACGGTCATCATGGTCGTCCGCGGCCACAGCCGCCATTGGGGCCAGAAGCGCCGCGCCCAGCATAAAAGTGCCTATATATCGAAGCATTGTGATTATAACCTCCGCTCAATACATAGCACCCATTAGGCCAAATTGCTTTAACTTCATGTAGCAAAGGCTTTCTAGCCTGTGTGGATCTTTGAACGTCAAAGTGCAACACAGGCAAGAATGCGGTTGCGCACGTGCCGTGCCTGTGCCACTTAATGAGGAGGAGAAGGCGGAGGTGGTGGTGGCGGTGGCTGGATCGGGACATCATTCCCGTTCCCACGAGGAACACTACTGGTGGTACGGCCCGGCGCGGACATCGTGTACAACGCATCCGTCAAGGCACGCAGTACTCGTTGCGCGACCGCACCTTTATCGATCGTGCGATACGCGAGTGGTTGGTTCTTATAGACCTGAAGAGACTCGCCCGCATTCACCGTTTTGGTGTCGCCCTTGAGTGCGTGCCGGACATCCACCTGGCCTTCTTCCACGGCAATCAGCGTGGACTCATCTTCCCCACTCACACTCACGTCAAATGTAGTGCCCCGCACAGAGATAACGGCGCTGGGCGTGTGAATCCGGTTGGGATTGGGCTGGTTGCCCCACTTTTGAATATGCACCTTCACGCGTCCGACCAACAGGTCCAGCAGGTCGCGCCAGTTCGGAGGATTCCCGCGGAAGACGACGTTGGAATTCGGGTAAACCTCGAAGGTGCTCCCGTCGGAAACCTGGAATAGAGCGTAGCCGTCCGGTCCAGAAATAATGACCTGCCTGGCCTGAACTTGATCGCCGACATTGAGCGCCCACGGATCGGAATCGTGGAGGACGGAGACCTGCCCTGCCAGCGACATAACCTTGGCCGCAGTCTCTGGTTGGGATGCGGGAATTTGGGCCAGGCACACTCCGGCTGCCACAGCCAGGAAGGCAGCCGTACTCGACGCGGTCCGGAATCTCTTCCAGAGCTGGTCAATCATAAAGTTATAGACGCCCGGACCCGATGCTGCTCTCAGGATAACTTGAGACGTTTCCGTGTGTAGCAGAACTTCAGTTTAACATCAAAAATGCAGAGCAACCTTCTTTCCGCGCTTCTGGAGCAAAAATTATTGAGCGCTCAGGCTTTAGTCGTGGCCAATATCGTCGAAAAGGATACAATGGACTCGTCGCATGTGTCGTAGGTCCGCAACTTGGGGCTTCACCTCCCTGGCCGCCCTCCTGGTGTGGGTACCGTCTGGAAGAGCACAGACTGCCGCCCCGGACTGGCGTCGTATCGGCAATTCCGCGCTGGAGCTCGCGCTGCCATCTGTCGCTACCGGCCCGGTGGACCGCGTCTGGTATTCGCCGGATGGCACAACCCTATTTGCCCGGACTGCATCGGGCCGCGTCTTCGAGACTCTGGACCTGGAACAGTGGCGCGTCGCGAGCGACCAGACTGTCATTCCCCCGGTTGCCACGAATGACGCCAATGCACCCACTTTGCCGGAACGTGCAGCTAAGCTGCGGGCAAGTTCCGATGGACGCCGCGTGTATGGATTTGGCGCCTACGCCTACCGCTCTGAAGATGCTGGACAGACCTGGTCCAACCTGACCGGGTATAAAGGCGCTTCGATTTTAGGATCTGGTTTGTCGGACTTGGCTATCTCGCCCCGCGATTCGGACGAGTTGGCCGCCGCCGCTTCCACTGGGGTGTGGCGTTCGGTGGATGGAGGACTGTCCTGGACCGGCCTTAACCAGTCTCTTCCCAACCTGCCTGTTCGCCGCTTGTACTCAACTCCTAGCGGTACTCAAGGTGTCCGCCTATCGTTACGGTCGCCCGGCACCCCCCACGACACCAGTGAGATCGAGTGGGTGCCTGGCGAGAAGCATGCCTGGAAACCGAATGGCAATCCCGATGCCCAGCGGGAAACCGCCCAGAAGCAGAGCCTTTCACAAGCTCTGGGCGCCAATATCACAGCAGCCGGTTTCGCCGGCAACAATATTTACGCCGGCTCAGCCGACGGACAACTTTGGTCATCCTCCGACAGAGCATCCACCTGGAACACCTCGCTCGATCATCCGGGCGGCCAGGTAGAATCGATTTACGTCGACCCCAAGGACTCGCGAATCGCGCTCGCCGCCCTGAACAACCGCAAATCAACTCGAGTGCTTCGGACCATGAATGGCGGAGTCTTCTGGGATGACATCTCAGCCAATCTGCCAGAAGGCGCCGCGCACGGTATCGCCGCCGACCGGGCGAGCGGAGCGGTTTACGTCGCTACCGATGCCGGGGTCTTCTTCACGATCACCGACCTAGGCAGTGCTGGACGTGCGACGCCTTGGGCCGGCATCGGCGGAAATCTGCCGGCCTCTGCCGCCATGGACGTCAGACTGGATGCCGGAGCCAATCAGGTGTTCGTCGCTCTGGACGGATACGGCGTTTACGCTGCGATCGCGCCCCATCGGTTGCGCGATGTCCACGTGGTCAACGCCGCCGACTACAGCGCCCGCCCCGCGTCGCCCGGGGGCGTGCTGAGCGTGCTTGGAACGCGTGTACTCTCGGCCCAGACGGATGGCGCGCCCGTGCCCGTGCTGGACGCCTCCGACACCGCTTCGCAGATTCAAGTGCCCTTTTCCGCTCAGGGCAATGCTGTCTCGCTTGCGCTCGAAGCGGCAGCCGGTCATCTCACGATAGGCCTACCCTTACTGCAGGTCGCTCCCGCAATATTCGTCGATCCCGATGGCACGCCGCTCATTCTGGACGCAGACTCCGGCATTTTGCTGGATGGATCGAAACCCGCTCACGCCAAAACGCACATCCAGATCCTCGCGACAGGACTCGGCCGCGTGACGCCCGACTGGCCAACAGGCGTGGCAGCGCCATTGGGCAATCCACCCCGCGTTGCCGCCGTGGTGAACGTGTTCCTCGACGGCTTACCGCTCGAGGTAAAACAAGCGATCCTGGCCCCTGGCTATATCGGCTCCTATTTGATTGAAGCCGTTCTGCCCCAAATCGTCAATGCCGGCCCCGCCGAGTTGTATGTCGAAGCTGGCGGTCAAGTCAGTAATCGAGTGCGACTATCTGTGGAACCCTGAGTTCCGTTTAGTAAAACGTAAAATTATGGGATAGTAAACTCGGCCAACTAGTACTATGATTCTTGATGCTGCCCCACCTGTGGCAACGCTTGTTTCGGGCAGTTAGGACAGCACTGGGAGCTAGTTGCCTTTTAACAGAACTCGTCAACTCTCACTTCGCGTTCACCTGGAACGAAGTATTTTTCGCTGCCTTCACCGTCTACGCGCTGGTTTCGCTCTGCTGGAAAGGGCTCGAAGACACCGGCTATCTTTTGCTGGCACTCGCTTTGGATATGCTGTTCTTCTTCTTGTCGCTGACCAGCTCCGCGCCTCACGGCTATTGGATCAGCGCCGTGTTCTACACTTATTTACTGCTGGTCTCCGTAGTGCTGCACGATTGGTGGAAAGCTCTTATCGTTACCGCGGCATCGATTGCTTTTCTGAACTTCGTGCAGCCTGCGCATATGGCGGTATTATTGCCTGGCGTGTTCTCGGCCGGCATTTTGGGCTCGGTGCTCGGGTTTGAGCATCGTTTCCTGCAGGACCGGGCGTCCAGCGCGTCGCGCCAAAGCGTCCTCCATCGCTACGATTCGGAGAGAGCGCGCGAATCGGAGCGGCAAAGGATTGCGGCCGATTTCCATGATGGACCGCTCCAGAGCTTTATCGCATTCCAGATGAGACTGGAGGTGATCCGAAAGCTGCTCGCGCGCGATCCGGCCCGCGCGGTTGAGGAGCTGGAGCAACTGCGGCAACTCTCGAAAACGCAGGTGAATGAGCTGCGAACCTTTGTCCGGAGCATGCGTCCGATCGAGGTGGAAGGCAGCTTGAACGCCGCGATCCGCCGTGTGGTGGAGCAGTTTCAAAAAGACAGCGGAATACCGGCGTCCTTCGTCAGCGCCGAGCTACTTGATCCTACCGAGCCAGAGGTTTCGGTGGAAGTCCTGCAAATTGTTCGAGAGGCGTTGTACAACATCCAGAAGCACGCCGCCGCCACCCGCGTCGGCGTCACGATCCAGCGCTTTGACGATTCATTCGAGCTTCTGATCGAGGACAATGGCCGCGGCTTTCCGTTTAGCGGGCGCTACTCCCTCGAAGAGCTGGAAGTGCTGCGGCTCGGGCCCAATAGTATTAAGCGGCGGGTGCGCACTCTCGGCGCCGAATTGATGCTGGATTCAAAGCCCGGCAAAGGGGCGGGTCTCTGTATCCGGTTGTGAGTAGCACAGGCATTCTTGCCTGTGTTGCACTGAAAGCACGTCTCTTTCTCAGAGCCACACAGGCAGGAATGCCTCTGCTACTTCTCAGTTGCAGCCCCTACCGTGACTTCACCCTTCCGCCGCAGCCCGGTCATCCCCAAAAGCTGACCATCGAATGGCATCCGCAATCCGCGCCCGTACTGACCCGCGGTCCCGCCAACTCCTGGGATTCAGACGACGTCCTAAATCCTTCTGTCATCAAAACTGCCACCGGCTATACCAACCTGTACTCTGGCTACGATGGCAGGGTCTGGAGAACCGGCGTTTCCACCTCTCCCGACGGGCTGACGTGGACAAAACAAACCCAAATCCTTACGCCCGATCCCGCAACCTGGGAGGGGGGCTACATCGCCGCCAACGGCTCGGTGATCGAGCAGGATGGTCTCGCATACTATTACCAGGCCGGTAAGCCGCCTCGCATAGGTCTGGCGCGCTCCGGCCCGGCCTGGGCGAAGCAGCCTCGCCCGGTGCTCGAGCTTGGGCCATACGGAAGCTGGGACGAGCGCGGTGTCGCGGACCCGTACGTCATTGAAGTGCGGGGCAACCGATACATGTTCTACCTCGGCATGGATCGCGCCCGCCGTCAACGCCTCGGTGTGGCCGAGTCGTCCGATGGCCTTGCCTGGACCAAACTCCGCTCGAATCCAGTGCTCGAATTGGGTTCGTTTGGCGCATTCGACGAGAGCGGACTCGGCGAGCCTGCCGTTTGGATCTCGACGGGGTCGTATTGGATGCTGTACACGGGCCGCGACCGCGCCGAGAACCGCCGTCTGGGACTGGCGCGATCACTGGACGGCGTCCATTGGGAGAAATTACCGCAGGTTCTCTCTGGATCGGAGCCCTGGGACGCAAAGGTAATCTGCGACCCCACTGTGTTGGTGGAAGGGAACAATATCCGCGTCTGGTACGGTGGTGGCGACGCGCCGCGGCCGGATCAGGAAATTCATGGCCAGATCGGCTACGGGATTCTGCGGATTCGCTAAAGTGGCCCTTTCCCGACACGAATTCGCGCTGAGTGGAAGAGGCGGTTCGCCTGTCCGTGTTTTTTTAGAACAGGCGAAAGCGCCTGTTCCACTCTGCCCTTTAGAGGGTACGGCTAAGTACTCCGAGAAATGACGTCACGCGCGCCGGCCGGAGGCCCGCGCTACTTCAGATTGATCGTGCCCCGGCACGTTTCCGCGCCACACGCACACGGGACTGTTTCGACGTCCTTGCCGAAGTGGTAATCTACCGTGAGTTCCTCGCCTTTGCGAATCGGTTGCGCGCTGAAATACAGGATGTGGCCTTGAATGACCCGCGCCACAATATTGGGCTGGCACGAATGGTTGATGAATTCGGCGCCGCTTCCGCCCACCGAGCCATCCAGCGACCAATATTTGTCCAGCGTGAAAACGTAGTTCAGCGGCCGGCTAGCCCGGATCTTGGTCTCTTTGCGGCTGATGCGCTCGCCCGTATACTCAATCACCTTGCGCCGGGGCGGTATGCTCTCGTCCGCGTAGACACCCCATCGGTGTATCTTCGACTGGGCGACTCGCAAGCGGAAGGAAGCGTGCCGGGGGTCGATCGCGGGTACGGCGGCGAGCTTATTAGAAATCGTCGTCCACTTTCTTTTTGCTCTTGCGGCGCATAATGATCACCACAATCAGGAGCACGCAAAGCACTCCTGCAATAATCTGGACCGTTGTCTGGCTCATTTTTCTCCCGCTATCCTATCTTTTGCTGGATCACATCGATCAGTTCTTTTACCGAGCCCGCGCTCTTGTCAAGCGCCGCCTGCTCTTCCGGCTGGAGTTGAATCTCGTACACCTTTTCGATGCCTCCCGAGCCCAGTTTCACGGGCACTCCGACACACAGGCCGCGAATGCCATATTCACCTTCCAGATAGGCGGAGCAGGGCATCACTTTCTTTTTATCGAGCAAGATCGATTCCACCATCTCGACGGTCGCCGCCGATGGCGCATAATAGGCGCTTCCGGTCTTTAGATATTTCACGATTTCCGCGCCGCCATCTCGGGCACGCTGTACCAGGCGGTCGATGGTTGCTTGATCGAGCAACTCTGTCAACGGAATTCCCGAGACGCTGGTGAGCCGGACCAGAGGAACCATGGTATCGCCATGGCCGCCCAGCACCATCGCAACCACGTTCGCCATCGAGACATTCAGCTCTTGCGCGATAAAGGTTCGGAACCGCGCGGTATCCAGAACACCCGCCATGCCGATTACGCGATGCTTCGGAAATCTCGAAACGTGGAACGCCGTCCAGCACATCGCATCCAGCGGATTGGTTACTAGAACCAGCACGCAATCGGGTGAATTCCGGATGGCTTGCTCAGTGGCTGTCTTGACCACTTCGTAGTTGGCGATCAGAAGATCGTCCCGGCTCATTCCCGGCTTGCGCGGGAATCCAGCCGTGATCACCACGATATCGGAGTTCGCGGTCGGCTCGTAATCGTTAGCGCCGGTGATGTTCACGTCATAACCTTCCACCGGGCCGGACTCGAGCAGGTCCAGTCCTTTGCCTTGCGGAACACCTTCCACCACGTCTACCAGGACCACATCGGCCAGTTGTTTCCCGGCGATCCGCAGGGCACAATTGGCGCCTACGTTACCGGCTCCCACAACGGTCACTTTTTTTCGCATAGAATTTCCAAGGTAGGACAGCGATTTGGAAGTGTCAAGCCAATTTCAAGAAAGGCGGTACTCTTGGGTCTCTATTTCGAAGATTTTATTCTCGGCGGCAGCAGTAGCTCGCGCGGCCGAACCGTTACGGAAACCGACATTGTGAACTTTGCCGGGCTATCGGGCGATTTCGTCGAACTTCATATGAACGAAGAGTTCGCGAAGGCAGGCCCGTTCGGCCGGCGAATCGCGCACGGAGCGCTGGTATTCAGCATTTCGACCGGGCTGATGGTTCAGATGGATCAGGTTCAAGATACGGTGGTCGCATTTTACGGACTGGACAGATTGCGATTCACCAGGCCCGTGTTCATCGGCGACACGATCCATGTGATGAAGAAGGTGATTGCTCGCGAGGAGAAACCGCCCGGACGAGGCATCGTCACCTTTCAAACGACAGTCCTCAATCAAAGCGATCAGCCCGTATTAGTTTATCAGGACAAGCTGATGGTAAAGGCACGGCCGTAACTGCGATTACTTTGAATCACCGGGGCGTGGAAAGTTGTAACGTTGCGGAACCTCTAATCACGCTAGGTTATGAAACAAGACCTCCGCACTCGCCCGTTCCTGGGTCTTCCGATCGTACTGTTGAGCCTGGCGGCAATTCGACCGCTGCCCGCTCAAGTAGCAGACAACGTAGTTGTTCAATGGGATAACATCGCGCTGCAAGCGGTTCGAGACACACATCCTGGACCGCCACAGGTGGCTCGCGCGCTCGCCATGCTCCATACCGCCATGTATGACGCATGGGCCGCATACGATGCAACCGCCGTCGGTACGCGGTTCGGCGGCGCGCTCCGCCAGCCCGCATCCGAAGCGACCGATGCGAACAAAAGCAAGGCGATGAGCTATGCGGCTTACGACACCTTGATCGATATCTTTCCGGCGGATACAAACATTTTCAAAGACTTGCTACAGACGCTCGGGTATGATCCGGCCGATACGTCCACCGAAGCCACCTCTCCATCCGGCATTGGCAATCTGACGGCTCAGGCCCTGCTCGCGTTTCGCCACAACGATGGCTCGAACCAGCTCGCCAAGTACGCCGATTACACCGGGTATGTTCCCCGCAACGGCCCCGACAGCATCACGGATCCGAACCACTTTCAGCCGTTACGAGTTTCTGACGGTCACGGGGGCACGGTTGTTCAATCCTACATCGCGCCGCAGTGGGGCTATGTGATTCCCTTTGCGATGAGCTCCGGGAGCCAGTTTCGGCCCACCACGGTTCTTCCGGTGGCCGGCTCGGCCGAGTATGCTCATCAGGTAGACCTGATGCTGATGTATAGCGCGTTGCTCACGGATGCGCAAAAGATGATTGCGGAATACTGGGCCGATTCCTGCTTCTGAGTTGCCTCCGGGTCACTGGGCCTTGTTCTCCCAATTCGTGTCCCGGCGCGACAAGCACACCGTGGACCAGGACGCCAAAATGTTCTTTGCTGTCACGAATGCCATTCTGGACGCCAGTATCTGTGCGTGGGATGCCAAGCGAGAGTACGATTCGGTGCGTCCGGTGACGGCGATTCGCTATCTGAAGAACGGCCAGAAGGTACTGGCGTGGGCTGGCCCTTTCAAGGGTGCGCAACTGATCAATGGCGAGGACTGGACGCCCTATCAGGCAGACACCATCGTTACCCCGCCCTTCCCCGAATACATTTCGGGGCACAGCATTTTCAGCGCGGCCGGCGCCGAGGTGCTGAAGTCGTTTACGGGAAGCGATCTGTTTGGCGCATCGGTAACATTCAAGGCAGGCTCCTCTCGATTTGAAACCGGTGTGGTCCCGGCCTCCGACTTGACACTAGCGTGGGCGACTTTCTCCGACGCGGCGGATGAGGCTGGAATCTCTCGCCGGTATGGCGGCATTCACTTCGTCGATGCGGACCTGCACAGCCGCGCTCTGGGCCGGTTGGTCGGCGCCCAAGCCTGGGCGAAAGCGCTGACGTACTTTGACGGTACAGCCGCCGGCTATTGATATTCCGGAAATGCTTGCCCGACCCGGAATTCCGAGTCGGGCGCGGCCAGAGGCGCGACGCCCTCGTGTTCGGCATACACAAGAATCGTTGTGTAGCTGCCCATTCTGGGATTTCGATGAACGATCAAGCGGCGCGCTCGCACGTCAAGCGCCCAATACTCGACAATGCCGGCGCGGGCGTAGAGCGCTGCTTTCGTGGTCAGGTCGAAACTGAGTGTGGCATCGGCGACTTCCACCACCAGATGCAGATCTTCGGGGCGTGGATTGCTGGAAGTGAAATGCGATAGGTGCCGGTTTAGGACGATCAAATCCGGTTCGGGTTCGTTGGTTGGATTATCCTCGGGCGCGACATTGATCGGCGCATTGGAATTCACGAACCCCTTTCCGAAAACTTCCAGCAACCATTCGTGTTGAATAGTTCTTTGCGGCGGCGAAGTTCGTCGGACGTGGGAACATTCTCCTCGAGCAAAACGATCACCTCCGCCGAGAGAGAACGCCGATGTTCCCGGGCACGGGTTTTCACAGCCTCGTAAATGGTTTCAGGGACATTCTCAACGTAAAGAGTTTGCATAGCGATCTACTAGTTAACTTCTAGCGAATTCCTAGAACAAGTCTAGCACATCCCTGGACAAATCGCCAGCTATTCCGGAATGATCCCAGGAACTTCGCATAACCAAGAGGAATTGACGGGACGGAGCCGAGAGTAGGCTCAAAGCGGTAGGAGCGATGAGTTGAGGAGATTCGGAAGGCGGGTTTTTGAGCGGTTCGGGTGCTCGGAGGACG
>JBPCOQ010000135.1:0-12932 GCA_051000095.1 Bryobacteraceae bacterium
CAAAAAAGAGACGCGTCTCACGGTGCTCTCAACATCACCGAACCCCGTGTTTATGGGGCCTTGCCAGCATCCAGGGAACGCTCTCCTGGAAATGTTACCCACAGATTCCTCGGACGAGGCAACAAAATTCATGTCCTGGACTGCGGTCCGTTGGCCGGTTTTGAAGTGACCCTGTATGGCCGGTTTTGAGGTGACCACTGAGGCTTTCGAGCATCAAGGGCGAATATCGCGGCCCGTCAACGCCGATTTATACATCAAGAACAAATCCGCCCTTGTGCTTGCAAGGAGCTTTATCGAATCGCCCACTAGCCTGTCGTCCGAAGGAAGCTACGAACGCGGCTTATACGGTTGCATTGTCAGTTCTCGCAGCCAACGACGTTCTCGAAATTGGACGCTCTCTAGATCTGTCACTTGATAAGACGTGTGGCGATGGGTGAGAAGATCTCACGTGACCGACCGCACATTTAGGACAGTCCCAGGGGCTTGACAAGCGAATCCGGACGCTTAGAATAGGGATATTCTGCTTTTTTATGCCACTCTGCGAGCACACGCGCACTGAAATGCTAGCCAGGCGCGACGGCGTTGATTATCTCCGTTGTCTGGAATGCGACCAGGTTTTCGAGGCGGATGACCTGGAAGCCGTGCCGGTCTACGATGAAGACGATCAACCCGCCGCTTAACTAGACCTACAGATCACTCCCCCACAAACCCCATGGGACCGCTACGAATTGTGGCGATAGGCGGTGGAACCGGCCTCTCGACACTACTGCACGGACTGAAGCGCTACGCTCGGGAACCGCGCGAGATTGAGATCACGGCCGTGGTCACGGTAACAGACGATGGAGGCAGCTCCGGGCGCTTGCGGCGTGATTTCGATGTGCTTCCGCCGGGCGATATTCGCAACTGCATGGTGGCGCTTTCCGAAGACGAAGCGCTGCTGTCCAAGCTGTTCCAATACCGGTTTGCCGAAGGAAGAGGGCTAAAAGGCCATAGTTTCGGGAATTTGTTCGTCGCCGCCCTAGCCCACATCACCGGTGATTTCGCGCAGGCGGTGAAGGTGTCGTCCGAGATTCTGGCGAGCGTCGGGCGGATTTATCCTGCCACAGCCGACAACGTCGTGCTCGAGGCCGTTCTCGAAAACGGCGACGTAATAGCGGGAGAAACCAGGATTAGCAAGAGCCAATCGCGTATCCGGAGCATCCGGCTCTTGCCGGCTACTTGCAAGCCGTTGCCCGAGACTCTCGCCGCGATTGCCGAAGCGGATCTGATTACGCTTGGTCCAGGGTCCCTCTTCACCAGCGTGGTCCCGAATCTGCTCGTCCATGAAATTCCTTCAGCTATCCAACGATCCCCGGCGACCAAAGCATACTTCGCGAACCTCATGTGGCAACCGGGAGAGACGACGGGGTTTACCGCGTCCGATCACGTCGAAGCGATCCACCGCCATGCCGGAATGCGATTGCTCGACCTCGTGATTGTGAATGAAAGCCTGATCCCGCCTTCGCGGCGGCGCAAGTATGCTCTGCAAAAGGCCCGGCCGGTGGTGAATGACGTCGACCGGCTCAAGCAGGCCGGCCTGGAAGTGGTTTGCGCCGATCTGCTGGGTGAAGGTCCAACGGTCCGCCATAATCCCGAAGCTACGGCGGCGGTGGCTGTCGAGCTCGCTCGGCGGGCCCGGGTCGCTGCCCTCGCATAGCTCATCCGGGCTTTTGCCAAACTGGAGTCTGATGAACGAGAACATCAGTATCGTAATCCTTGCGGCGGGACTGGGCACGCGGATGAGATCGAAGAAGCCGAAGGTCTTGCATCATGCGGGCGGGTTGAGCCTGATTGAGCACGTGGTCAAAATGGCCCTGGCGATCACAACGCCGGATCGCATTGGCGTGGTGGTCGGGCATCAGGCGGAACAGGTGCGCGCAACCGTGGCAGCCACCGGTGTTCAATTCGTCGAGCAAGCCGAGCAGAAGGGCACCGGACATGCCGTGAAGATGTGCCGGGCTGCGCTGGCGCGCCAGGACGGGTGGGTGGTGGTGCTGTATGGAGACTGCCCGATGCTTTCCGCGTCGACGATCCGGCGCTTGATCGATCTGCAAGTGGGCGGAGGCTCCGCCGCCACGCTGATCGCCGCCACTCTGGCCGAGCCAACCGGTTATGGCCGGGTACTTCTCGATCAGCAGGGCAATGTGCTGTCGATCGTCGAGCAGAAGGCCGCCACGCCGGAACAGTTGGACATTAAGCTGATCAATTCCGGAATCTATTGCTTCAGGAGCGAGCTGCTATGGAAGCACATTGACGAGATCGTACCCAACAACCCGGCGCGTGAATTCTATCTCACCGACATGGCGGAGATTTTGACACGCGCCGGCTATGCAGTGACGCCGATGATAGTGGACGATCCGCTTGAAACCCTGGGCATCAATAACCGCGTCGAGCTCGCCGAAGTGGATCGGATTTTTCGCCAACGCAAAACGCGCGAGCTGATGCTGGAGGGCGTGACGATTGAAAAGCCCGAGACCGTTACCATCGATTCCGACGTGCGCATTGGGATGGATACCGTGATCGGGCCGTTTGCGCACATTCTGGGCCGCACGGTGATCGGCGAGGATTGCAGCATCGGGGCGGGCGCTATCGTGCACAACTCCCGGATTGCCGACCGTGTTGCCGTGCTTCCGCTCACCATCATCCACGACTCTCAAATCGGCAGTGGCGCGCAGGTCGGGCCTTTCGCCCGATTGCGAACCGAAAATCGCGTGGATGCAGGCGCCCACATCGGGAATTTCGTGGAGCTCAAGAAAACCCATCTGGGTGCGGGCGCGAAGGCCAGCCACCTCGCGTATCTTGGAGATTCCGAGATCGGGGCCAAAGCCAACATTGGAGCGGGTACAATCACGTGCAACTATGATGGCGTCCGGAAGCACCAAACCAAAATCGGGAAAGGCGCCTTTGTGGGGAGTAACTCCACGCTGGTAGCTCCGGTTGAAGTCGGGGAAGGCAGTTACATTGGGGCAGGGTCTGTGATAACCCAACCCGTGCCGGACCACGCGCTAGCGATCGGCCGTGGACGGCAGGTTATCAAAGAGGGTTGGGTCGCGAAGTGGTGAGTGGCACAGGCACGATCGTGCGCAAGCGCATTCTTTGCCTGTTTTTATGGGCGCGGGATCGCCCACCAAAGGCGATGAAAAAGCGAGCTTGCGTCATAGCGGGGTTTAGACGTTTGCCTGTTTGGCTTGGGGCGCGTTGGATGAACCAATCAGTGTGCGCTGGAGTTACCCGCCCTGGGGAGCGCCGGTAGCGCGTGAGAGTGCGTGTTAACGCGCCGCAAGGCGTGTTCAAAGAGCGTGCGTTCCGCGCTCCCGCGCCGAAGGAGCGAATATGGAATCAGCTTACAACATGGCCGCGCATCGACAGCCTGCACGCAAGCGTGTACATAAGGCGATGCTGGCGGTAGTGGTAGGCCGAAGCGGCCAAGCCGAAGAACAATGGCTACGGCGCAAGTTCGGCACCACCACGCGGGAACTGCAGAATCTGGTGGCTTGGCTGCAACCGGGTTCCGTGGATCGCCCTGGAGCCGCATTTCCGATTGCATCTGGCGCAAGCCAAGGTCGAACATGCACCCAAAGGGTGTGAGAGCGATTTCAGGGATGCGGTGCGGATCGTCCAACGGTCATTGTCCGATGACTTTAGATTCCTGGCGTGCGAAGTTCTTGTATTTGACGCGATAGGTGTACTGTTCCGCATGAGCGAGGTGCGCGAGCACCTCAGCGATCGAGAAGCGCTCGGGATCGGGCTTCCACTCCATCTGCTCGTCGGTCAGTCAGGTTAGCATACTCGACAGAATTACCGAGGTGAGTTCAAGCTGCTCGGGTATCATCTGGTCCGAATCCAACGTACTGCACTTCCTCTTCGAGCTGCAATCCGAAGTGGCCCTGCACGCGGCGTTTCAGGTCTTCAATGACTTCGCGCAACTCCCGGGCGGTTCCACGACCCGCGTTATAAATGAGATTGGCGTGGTAATCGGCGACATGAATGTCCCCGTTCTGAAGGCCTTTGGCGCCCACCTGTTCGAGGAAGTAGGCCGAAGGCGCCTTGCCTTCCCGGATTACGTTCAGGGGGATCATCTCCTGGACTCTGTCAGGCAATTCCGCCACAATCAGGTTCTTGAAGATACTGCCCGCGCATTTCATCGAGGGCGGATACTTCCGATTGCGCGTATTGAGGATACCGCCCGCTACCTGCCGCAATTCCTCGGGTTGCGCCGCGTCCATCCGCAGCTCCGTCGAGAAGACGATCCAATCCTTGTACCGCTTGAACACGCTCTCGCGATAGTGAAACTCACATTGGGCATTCCCAAATACCCGCACGGTGGCGCCATCAAAGAAGCGGACGCTGTGAACGCGCTCCATGATCGAATGGCCGTAAGCCCCTGCATTGCCATAAATCGCAGCTCCTACCGAGCCCGGAATCCCTGTCATCGTCTCCACGCCCTTTAATCCGCGCTCGACCGCGAAATCCACCAGGTCCTGCAATTCCGCCCCGGCATCCGCGTGGACAGAGTTACCCTCGGTCCAGATCCGATGAGCCTTAAAGCGCAGCACAACACCTGAAAAGCCGGCGTCCGATACCACCAGATTCGTGCCGCCGCCGATCACTACGTATCGCAATCCGCTCGAACGGACCAGCCGTAACGCGTGGATAAAAGTGGCTTCATCTTCCGTTTGCGCATAGACATCCGCCGGGCCTCCAATTCCGAAACGCGTGTACCGGCTCAGCGGAACGTGCTCTAATACCTGTAAATTGGGAATTTGGGCGAGATGGCGCAGCGTCTCTTCCTGTGCGGACACTGTTCAAATTATAGAGGAGTAAATCTGAAACCCAATTTTCCTGGATTCCCGCCCGAAGCGATTCAGTTCTTCCGCGGGCTGGCTCGCAACAACAACCGCGACTGGTTTCAACCGCGAAAGGAGCGGTTCGAGACGCACATCAAAGAGCCGATGGTGAATCTCGTCACCGCCCTCAATAGCGAGCTGGCGAAGTTCGCGCCGGAGTATGTTTCCGACCCCAAAAAAGCGATCTTCCGGATTTATCGGGATACACGTTTTAGCGCCGACAAGACGCCGTATAAAGACCATATCGCGGCGTCCTTCAGCCGTAGGGGCCTCGAGAAAACCGGCGCCGGGGGCTTCTATTTCAGCGTGAACCATAAAGAGATCGAGATCGCAGGCGGCATCTATCACCCGCCACCGGAGACTATGCTGGCGGTACGGACGCACATCGCCGAGACGCATGAGCGATTCCGGCGCATTCTTTCCAACCGCAAGTTGCGCCAAGTCCTCGGTGAGCTGCGCGGCAGTGAGCTATCCCGGGTTCCGAAAGGCTTCGACCCCAGCCACGCCGCGGCCGATCTGATCCGGAAGAAGGACTGGATCTTGTTCGTTTCGCTCGATCCGGAACTGGCCACTTCCCCCCGGCTATTCGACGAAATCGTGACCAGATTCCGGGCAGCCTCTCCGTTACTCGAATATCTCAATACTCCAATGCGGCCTCGCAAAGCTTCACCCTATTCACCCGCCGATTATTTCTGATGAGCTCAATTCTATAGGAGAATGGATTTTGCGCAAAAGCAAATCTATCGCGAAAGCGCCGCGACAACTACAGAAGTGCCCGACAGGCATTCGCGGTCTTGACGAAATTACACTGGGAGGGCTGCCGAGCGGACGCACCACTTTGATATGCGGCGGGGCGGGTAGCGGGAAGACTCTGTTCGGTGTGGAATTTTTAGTCCGCGGCGCTCAAAAATATGGCGAATCCGGCGTCGGTATCTCCTTTGACGAAACCGCCGAAGATATTGCGCAGAATGCCGTGTCGCTTGGGTTTGCCATCGACGATCTGATCAAGTCCGGCAGTCTTCTCTTCGACTACATTCATCTGGATAAGAGCCAGATTTCGGAAACCGGCGATTACGATCTGGAGGCACTGTTCATTCGGATCGGAAGCGCGATCGATGCTATTGGGGCCAAGCGCGTGCTTATCGATACGCCCGAAGCTCTCTTCGCAGGCCTTACCGATACAGGTTTATTGCGCTCGGAGCTCCAAAGACTGTTTCGTTGGCTCAAGGATAAGGGTTTAACCGCCATTGTCACAGGGGAGCAAGGCCGCGGTACACTCACCCGGCACGGACTCGAAGAGTACATTTCCGACTGTGTGATTGCGCTCGATCATCGCGTGCAGGATTCCGTCGTCACCCGGCGGCTGCGTATAGTAAAGTACCGCGGTTCCGTGCACGGAACAGACGAATATCCATTCCTAATCGACGAAGACGGAATATCCGTGCTGCCGGTCACTTCTATCGGGTTAAACCACCCTGCTTCGGACGAGCGGATCTCCACAGGCGTGCCCGGGCTAAATGAGATGCTGGGCGGCGGTTTTTACCGGGGCAGCAGCATACTGGCCAGCGGCGCTGCCGGTACGGGAAAGACAAGCCTCGCCGCGCATTTCGCGGATGCCGCCTGCAAGCGTGGCGAAATCTGCTTGTTCCTGTCGCATGAGGAATCGCCTCAGCAGTTGACGCGGAACATGCGTTCGATTGGTATCGACCTGGAGCGTTGGAGCAAGAAAGGCTTGCTCAGGCTTCACGCCACCCGTCCCACCATGTACGGGCTGGAACGGCATCTGGTGATGCTGCACAAACTGATCGAAAAATATAAGCCTCGCGTTGTGGTTATTGATCCGATCTCGAGTTTGATCGCGGGCGGATCTGGACGCGAAGTAACAATCGTGCTGCTTCGAATGATCGACCACCTAAAGCTGACTGGGATCAGCGGCTTCTTCACCGCTCTTACCAGTGAGCGGAACGCTACCGAGACGGAACTGGAAATCTCATCGCTGATCGATAGCTGGTTGCTGCTCCGCAATGTGGAAACAAACGCTGAGCGCAACCGTTTGCTGTACATTTACAAGACCCGTGGCATGGCCAGTTCCAACCAGGTTCGCGAGTTTTTAATGACCGATAATGGTGTAATGTTGCGCGATGTTTATGTTGGACCGGGTGGCGTATTGACCGGTTCCGCGCGGCTGGCGCAAGAAAACCGGGATTTGGAAACGGAGTTGAGGCAACGCAACGAGGTCCGCCGTAAAAGAAAGCTGTTGACTGGCCGGCATCGATCCTTGGATGCCCGCATCGTAGCGCTACAGACCGAAAAGGAAGCGGCAGAGCAGGAGTTTGAGGGGCTTGAATCCGAAGCCGAGCTTGAGCGGAAAGTCACAGCCGGCCAACGGCAAACCTTGGCGGCGAGCAGGCAGGCTCCCGATAAGGGAGCGGCCCGCCGGGCGAAAAGGTAAGACATGGCCTCAGCCAAACGCTTGCAAGCCTTGGTGGGACAGGCACGACAGCGCGCAAGCGCATTCAGCCTGGCCCTTCGGGTTGGTCATGCGCGCGAAGATCTACAATCGCGCCTGCTCCGGAAGTCCCGCTCGAGGTTGGCATTGGTTCGACGCGTCCGCGACACGCGCGATTTAAACCCACACACTCTCGAAAACCCTCCTGTGGTGGGCGGTAGAGTGGAGCAGGCCGTTGACCTGCCGGGCAGGCGAAACCGCCTGCTCCACTCACTGCTTTTCATCGCCTTTGGTGGGCGATCCAGCGCCCCTAAAAACAGGCAAGAATGCGCTTGCGCACGATCGTTCCGGTGCCACAGGTGAAGTCGGAAGGGCGGGGCGACGCTGTCGCGGCTTTTGAGCGACGGCTGAGTGAAGGTCGGAGCGACCACTATGATCTCCGGCTCTACGTGGCGGGCACGACGCCACGTTCTATGCGTGCGGTTCAGAACATCACTCGCCTGTGCGAAGCGGAAATGCCAGGCCGCTATAATCTCGATATCATTGACGTTTACCAGCAGCCCGCCCGAGCGTCTGAGGATCAAATCGTCGCGCTTCCCACGTTAGTGAAAGAGTTGCCGTTGCCCCGGCGCAAATTGGTGGGTGACCTATCTCGTGAAGAGCAGGTCCGAAAGGGTCTCGGGTTGCCACCGGCCAAGGGTACGAGCGAACATTGATGCCTACTGAAACTACCGAGGATCTGCTCGCTCGGATTGCCGGGCTTGAGCTTCGCCTTGAGGAGGCGCACGAAACCCTGCGGGCAATTCGCGGCGGCGACGTGGATGCCTTGATTGTGGCCGGTCCTGAAGGGGAGCGCGTTTTCACTGTGGAGGGCGAAGACCATCCGTACCGCGTGCTGGTTCAGGAGATGCATGAGGGAACCATCACTCTTCACCCGGATGGTTTGATTCTATATTCGAATCCACAGTTTGCCGCGATTGTCCGTCAGCCGGTGGAAACTGTGATTGGATCGCGCATGGGCCGCTTCCTACCGCCAGAGGAGCGGAGCATGTTCGACGCCCTGCTCGCCGCGGGATCGCGGGATCGGAGCCGGGGAGAGGTGACGCTGCTGGCTAGCGATGGAACGCGTGTTCCCGCCTACATATCTTTCAACAAGCTAGGGTCCGGCGCGCTTGAAAACCTGTGCGTTGTCGTTACCGATTTGACGGAACAACGGCGGAGCAAGGCGATGGTTGAAGCCGAACAGCTTTCACGGTCGATCCTCGAGCAAGCAGCGGAAGCCGTCGTGGTAGTGGACTCGAATGGAAAGATTCTGCGGAGCAGCGATGCCGCTCACCAACTGGCTGGACGCAATGTTCTTCTTCAGGACTTTGACACAGCGTTCCCTTTGTTACAAGCTTCGGCCAGCGTTGAAACATTCCGCCGCATGGACACCCGGCGGGTTCTGGCCGCGGCAAGGTCCGGTGAAGTGCTACGCGGCATGGAACTCAGTCTGGAGTGCCCGGAAGGTAAGCCCTCGACGGTGCTGCTAAGCGCAGGACCGTTATGGAGCGGCACACGCGAGCTGCTGGGATGCGTGGTCACTTTGACAAACATTACAGACCGGAAGAGAGCGGAAGAGGAACTCGCGCGACAGGCTCAGGAGCTGGTTCGTTCCAACGCCGACTTGCAACAATTTGCGTATGTGACCAGCCACGATCTGCAGGAGCCGCTTCGGACCATCGCATCTTACGCCCAATTGTTGCGCCGGCGGTACGAGAGTCAGCTTGGTACGGATGCCGACGAATTCATTGGATTCATGGTTGGTGGCGTACAGCGGATGAAGGATCTCATAGACGCTCTGCTCACCTTCGCGAGAGTCGTCAATGTTGAAACCTCGCCCTTTGTCCCTGTCGCTCTGGACGGGGCTGTGCAGTGGGCTTGCATGAATCTGCAGATCATTATCGAGGAGTCCAAGGCAGAGGTCACACACGATCCGCTGCCGACCGTAAATGCGGATCAAGTGCTGATGGTTCAGCTTTTCCAGAACCTGATCAGTAACGCCCTGAAATACCGTTCACAGAGTCCGCCTCTGGTCCATATCTCGGCCGCTCGCGTAGATCGCGATTGGATCGTCTCAATCCGGGACAATGGTATCGGCATCGACCCACAATATCACGACCGTATCTTCGGAGTGTTCAAGCGCTTACACGGACGCGAGATTCCTGGCACCGGAATCGGGTTAGCCATTTGCCAGCGTATTCTCCAGAAACACGCCGGGAAGATCTGGGTCGAGTCCAAACCCGGAGCCGGCTCTGTCTTTAAATTTACGCTGCCAGCCGAATGAAGATCCAAAAGTGATCGAAAATGAGACGCTTGTCCAGAACCGGACAGTAGGCTATACTGTGGTGTCTCCGTGCGGGGTTGGTTTGTTGGGGAAAGGGTCACCGCACGGAGACCTACTGCTTTGTTATTAAGACGTACGCAACGTCTTCCCGGTTGGTTCCTAATTATTTTTTCTTCGTGGCCGGTTTCTTCGGTGCACTCGGGTTGACGTATTTCGTCTGGATCGTTTCGCCCATGGACGTTAGGAACCCTTTAGCCGCATCCGCATAAGCGCCGTCCGGTTTCATCGAGAGATATTTTTCGAAAGCTTCCTTGGTTCCGGGAGCGTAGGTCACCTTCCCATCCGCGGCAACCTGCATTTTGGCCATCAACACCACACCGTATTGATAGTAGGCGTCAGCGTAGTTCGGATCTAGCTCCATGGCTTTCTTGAACGCGTCGCTCGCGGCGTCGGTCTGGCCGGAATTGATCAGAATGGCCCCGAGGTTATAGTAGGCTTTGCCAGCCTGCGTGGGATCCAACTGAGCCGCTTTCTCAAGCTCAGTCTTGGCCTCCGGAATCTTCTTCTCATTGGCGAGCGCGAGAGCCAGGTTCAGGTGCAAACTGGCCTGGTCCGGCTTGAGCTCCAGGGCTTTGTTGTAGGACTCGATAGCTTTATCCAGGTCGGCCTGACGGTCGGCGGTCTGATCCGCCTTCTTTTTGGTGTCGGCGCGATCGTTGTAGGCGCGAGCCAGATTCGCCCAGACCGCTTCCTGTTTTGGATCGGACACGGACGCCTTGGTGAAGGAATCAATCGCCTGATCGTAGTTCTTGGCCTCCAGCGCCTGCATGCCGCCGTTGAAGGCGTCATTCAACTCCTTGCCCTTCTTCACCATCTCGGCGTTCTCTTTAGCGCGCTTTTCAATCGCGTCCTTTTGTTCCTTGGATAGCCCTCGTTCCTGTTCCTTGGTGAGGGTGCCAGTCTCGGCGGCTTTCGCTAGCGCCTGCTGCTGCTCGGCGTTCGCCTTCAAGTCGAAGTTGATGGCGGTTGGGTCGCCTAATTTAGTGCGGACGTTGTCGACAGAGTCGGCAACCTTGCCGTTCATAAGGACACTGATCTTATAGGTCCCCAGAGGCAGGCCATTGTAGATGTAATGGCCCTTCTTGTCGGTCTTGGCGCCTTTGTAGGTGCCCTTCATGTCCTTGCGTTCAATGAGGATCTCAGCACCCTTGACCACGGCGCCGTCAGGCCCTTTCACATCCCCTTCGACCGCGGAAATCTGAGCCCAGGCAGCTCCCGTAAACAGAACCGAGCCACACAATAGCAGTCCTACTGCGCGAACCTTAGCGAACATGGCGGATTCCTCCAACAGAAATTTCTAACCTCAGGATACTACGTAGGAGATGCTTCAGCTTGTCCCCGCCTACAATAAAAGCAGCATGGAACCCAAGCGCCTCGCCGAAATTCTGGCAGAGTTGCGCACGGGTTACGAGCGGATCTACGGCCCGAGGCTTGTGGATTTGGTCCTGTTCGGATCGCAGGCCCGTGGGGATGCCGACCCGGAGTCGGATATCGATCTCATCGTGGTTCTGAACGGGCCACCTCGCCGCGATCGTGAACGCGACAAGCGAATCAGCTCAAATTCGATATCTGCTTAAATCATGATGTTGTTATTTCGGCAATGTACATGTCTAATGTACATGTCTGAAGAGGGGTTCCGCGCCGAACATAGCCCACTAATGCTAAATGTCCGGCGTGAGGGGTGTCCGCGTGACGCCGAATTGCTGCCACACCTTTCGCGCGATTCGTACCCGCGATGAGCCTCAGCTTGGACGGGATCGTGCGGATCGCAATTTAAAGACCTCGCCGCCCCTCAGAACGCGTAGATCTTGCCGCCCTGAGATCCAACGTAGAGTACACCCGGACCGATCACTGGCTGCGTTGTGATTGGGTCGTTTATATTGAATAGGACCAAACGAGGTTGCCAGTGGTGTTCCCGCGACACTCAACACCATTGACCGTGCCGATAAAAATGTAGCCGGCGGCGTCCACCGACGTTATTATTGCTAGTTGCCTTACCAGAGAACAGATCGCCGAGTTTCTGAAGGGCAGCGAGGGAATCGAGTTCAGCTCCCAAAATCGCACCGTTCGGAGCACTCGAACAGCTGCACTCAGCCGTTCAACCTCGGCCCGACAGAACTCACAGGACTGCGGATCGAGGTCTGCCACCTGCCACCAGGCACCATAGACGTACACGGTTGCCGTTGCTTCCGCCACAGTCGGCGGTGATCATCAGCCGCGTAGCCTTTGGGTAAAGCGACTGGCCCATTTGCGTCCACCAGCGGCGAATCTCTTCTAAATCGTAACGAATCTCGCAACCTGCCGCCCTGTTCCTTCCTGGCGTGACCGAACCCCATCGGTCCTCGGCTTGTATTGGACAATTCTGAGACATCGCTTCCCGATCCGGTATGTTAACGTCAGAGCAATGGATCGAGTGATCACTCTCTCCACGTTTGAAGAAGACAGGCTGCAGAACCCTGCACTCCGATACTGGCTCAGCCGTCCGCCGGAAGAGCGCATTGCCGAAGTTGAAAGGTTGCGACGCGAATACGTGCTCAACCTGAGCGGAGTGGACCCAAATGGATTTCCACAAAGACTTTCGCGATCTTTGCTCCTTGTTGAACGTGAGAGCGGTTGATTTCCTGATCGTCGGCGGCTATGCGGTGGCGTTTCACGGTGCTCCAAGATTTACCGGTGATCTGGACATCTTTGTATGCCCGAGCATGAGCAAGTAGTTCGAATGCTCGGAGCGCTTCGGGATTTTGGCTTTCCGACCGAAGGTACTCAACCCGGATTACTTGCTCGATCAAAAGAAAATTCTGCAGCTTGGGCGAGTTCCCATCCAGGTTCACGTGATGACTACTATCTCGGGCCTCACGTGGGAAGAAGCGTGGACCTCACGTCAGGCCGGAACATATGCAGGCGAGCCGGTGTTTTTCCTTAGCCGTTCGGCCCTGATCACAAATAAACGTGCGGCTGGCCGTCTGAAGGATCTAACGGACGTCCTAGCTCTTGAGAAGAAAGAGTAATTGCTAAATCGGTCTACCCATTCCCAGCAGCTTGCCGTAGCCCTGTAGGCCTGTCACATTGTCCTCGTTTAGAATAAAGATTCGTCAGAAGAATCTGTGGGTGAGTTCCGGCTCAGGCAACTTGCCAAGTGAATGATATAGGGCCAGTTCGGTGACTCTGAAGGTTCGGAACCCGTAGGATTTTCTCATAGTGACTTTCGCTT
>JBPCOQ010000049.1:0-5106 GCA_051000095.1 Bryobacteraceae bacterium
ACCTTGCGACTGCACGCACTGGCGAAAACCAAAGCCAGAAGAAAAGCGCTTTTGAAGGCAAGAGCAACCCGGCTATCCACAATCAATTCTAGCCCAAGCGGTCACGCGCGACTTTGCGTATTCAAAAGCGGCGACTCGCGAGATCCGGGAAGACATATTCCATCTCCGCTTCGGGTAGCCGAACAAGCCGCACGCAACATCGCCCGGTTAGAGAGAGGGTCGTGCCTGGCAAAGGCGCTCTGTAGGGGAGAATCGGCGAGGGGGCGGCTTACGCAGACACGGATGCGCTCGCCTCAATGTGATGGTGTTCGAAGGACCCGGAACGAAAACCCTTCTGCTTCCTCGAGGTCCTGCGACCGCGAGTTTTGTCGGGATATAAAAAGGGGCCGGAGCGCCAGATTCCCGTCGTTCGCCGAACCCCTGCGGAAAGCCGGGAAGCCCGCCAAGAATGCCAACCCCACCAAGAAGTATTTGGAGTTAACTCTGATCGAAGGTTCCGGCTCTTCGCACCGTAGGGCGATGGACGGCCGAGTTTGCCGAAATGGACGAAATTGCCGCGAAAACCCGTCCAAAACCCGATTTTTGTCGTTTTTCACGCTCAAAATCGAGGCTTTCGCAGCGTACCTTCGAGGGCATCCAACGCCCGCGTGAAGGAGCCTGCTGCGGTGGAATCGTGGCGTGCATGCCTCCTCGCGCTCTTGATGAAAGTGCCTGATTTTACAACTCTTAGGACAGCCGGAACAACCTAAGCGGAGCGCCACATTTCCGCGATTGCAAAGCTCGCCTTGCTCTCCCAATCGCGACTACGAATAACTAAATCTGGCGCGTTCAACCCTTTTTATAACCCGACAAAACTTCCCAGTGCCTTTCATGTCTGGATGTCGAAGAGTTCTCGCGCACGCCGATCTTGAGCTTGCCGAACGAGAACGTGTAATAGCCCAGGCAGTTCATCAGCAATTCCTGGAGCCAGTCGCGGAGGGCTTCTCCTCCACGTCGTTCCAACGATCCCAGGATCGGGGCTTGTTCAGGAAGACCGCACTGGTGTGGCACCGGCCGCAGACCATCTGCACCGATTGCAGTTACAGCCTGCCTGGGTCAGTTTTGGAAAGCAGAGGTGGGTCACTTCTCGCGAGCGCCGAAGGCCGCGAAAGCCACAGCGCCGCGTTGGTTTTCGAGCACTGGGAGACTTTACGAGCAATCACGCTCGGTCGGGCGCGAGCATTTTGAATGCCGAATTAAAGGACCAAATTAAAGCCGAGAATATCTTGGGATGCCGACCTGCGGTATTCATCACGGTCTATGTTTTGTGTCGTTGGATTAGCCCGGCTGGGGCAAGGTCTATCATCTTAATAATAAGAGAGATACAGCGATTTTCCTAGAGAATTCCTGGTAAGAATACTGACTAAAAAGTGCAGTCTGCTAATTCGCTGGAACGGCGGTTCTAAGTACATGGGGCAACCTCCAATTGGTGATTAAGTATCCAACAGCAGTCCGGCTCCTGCGCAAACTCCGGGGCGGCTCGCAGGCCCACCTTGTTCAAGCTGATGACGATTATTTTTACGCCATCAAAAGCCCCGATAATCCGCAATCCAAACGCGTGCTCGTTAACGAATACTTGGGAGCAAGAGTGTTCGAGCACATGGGCATCGCGGCCGCCAAAATCACGCCACTTCACGTTCCTCAGTCGTTCCTGGATGGCAACCCTGACTTTGGACTTCAATTCCATAGGGAACGAGTCTCCCTCCGCTCCGGTGTCTTTCTCGCATCTCGATATGGAGTCTCTCCCGAGAAGGTCGCGATCTATGACATGTTGCCGGAACCTCTGCTGCCTAAAATCGCCAATTCAAGTCATTTCTGGGGCGCCTTGGTAGCCGATCAGTGGCTCAGCAATCAGGATGCCAGACAGTGTGTTTTCTTTCGTGATCAAACGTCGGATGTCAACTCGCGTCGCGGTTTTCGTGCCGGTTTTCGTGCCGTGGCGATTGATCATGGCTTCTGTTTGGGCGGACCGTCGTGGCAACTTCGTGATTCCCCTCTGACCGGCATTTATTTTCAAGTCGCTGTGTATCGGACCTTTTCGGGTGCAAGAGAGATTGAACCGTGGTTCGAACGGCTGAACACGATTACACAACAACATTTCACCGTTTGGGTTGAGGAGATGCCCTCAGAATGGCTGCGTGGCGATGAATGGTCGCTTCAAATCTTAATTGAGCGATTAATACGACGGAAAGGTCGGGTCCTCGAGTTGGTCGAAGCAGCTATTGAGGCACACCCAAAGTGGTTCCCTGACACCGTTCGCCCCGCACGCTGCTAGTCTGGTCCTACCCTCTCTTCGAACAACCGATCGAGCTCTGCCTTGCAATCTCGGACTTCGATTTCTTGCTGGTCAGCTAACATCAGAGCATTAGACCAAGTATTCTCGATCCACTTGAAGAATTTCGATCCGCCTATTTCGGCAACTTGCAACCGCAAGGTCTCGTCCAATGCCTGGAGGACTTCGACGTCATCCTCATCCGCGTATTTACGCCAATCCCGAACCAATCGCCAATACAGCGCATTTCTTGTTAAGTCCAGTAACAAGACGCCAATGTTGTGGGGCTGACGTTCTGGCAACAGTAACCGGAGCGTGGCGACTTGGGCGGAAAAACCAGGTCCCCTAGATGTCATTCAGCTACATAATACACCAGACGAACGGTTCTTCTGGCGGTCTAGCTGAGCAGACGCGCTCGCCCGAAAACGAAAATGCCCTCCCGGTATGACATCTCCTAACATTCCACCAGGCGGCTGCGGATAGCAGAACGGATCGGTATGGTAGTGCGGCGCAGGCGGAAAGTTCTCACGCATCCCGAGATATTGTTCGGACTTTCTCCACTACTCCGGCATGGAAGTCTACCCCACCCTGTTGACCTCTGTTGGACTCATCGCTTTTCTTGTGAAGGCACTCGCTTCCGCGCTACGCTGGCGACCCTCCAACCGCGTTCGTGAGATTGATGGTCACGACCGTGCTGCTCAACGTGAGGACCGCTGGTACGGCCCGCAGTCCCCTCGCACCTCATAAACGAAACGAATCGCCTTGTGCTCCGACGCTTAACCTCCAACAGAGTTATGAATCTGCTGCTCGCAGAATCGGTTCCTTTAGAACCCTCCGACACATGGAACGGGACAAAGCATGCCGCGAAACCCGCCAAGAAGGTAGGCCGGGAGACGCAGGCGGCCCGCTCCAAGCCGGCGGAGGAACCGGCTGCGGACCGCCCCAACAAGAAGGCCGAGGTTATCGCCATGATGAAGCGGGCAAAGGGTGCGACGCTGGCCGAGATCATGGACATCACGGGCTGGCAGAAGCACACCGTGCGAGGCTTTGTGAGCATCCTGGGCAGCAAGGGCGGCCAGAGTGTCGAGTCCTCGAAGAACGCCGCTGGGGAGCGCACGTACAAGATCACCAAGTAAACGGGAGTCCTTCCTTCCCGCCCAACACGCCGCCTCGGGTACCCTCGGGCGGCGTTCCTGCGTTTAGCAGCTTTCTGTTTGAAACGCACGCTTGGGAAATAGTTTGGGCGGCTGCACGTCAGCATAGCCCGTCGAGGGCAACAAAGCGCGGCACGTTGCGTCGAAAGGCCAAGGCTGGAGCTAGTGTTGTGTCTCACAAATAGCTGGACATTTAAAAATGGCAGATGCATACTGAATCATGCCCCGCCCTACAGTCCCGCTGCTGCTGTCTGAGGATCAAAGCAAGCAGATCGAACAATGGCTGGCAGCCCTGGGAACACCGCAGCAAGTGGCGCTGCGGTGCCAAATTGTGGCAGCGGCGGGCGGCGGGGAATCGGAGGCCGCCATCGCTGCGGCGCTGCAGGTGAACCGCAAGACAGTTCGGCTCTGGCGTGATCATTTTGCCGCCCAAGGGTTACAGGGCCTGTGGGATATCGCGCCGGGTCGCGGACGCAAGGCCACCTACGGTCCAGATCGTGTCAAAGCCGTAATTGACGCCACCTTGCAGTCGAAACCGAAAGGCATCACGCATTGGAGTTGCCGGCTCATGGCGGAGAACCAGGGCCTCAGCAAGGCGACGGTGAGCAGGTTTTGGCGGAGCCACAATCTCAAACCCCATCGCAATCAAGAAATTCAAGCTGTCGCGGGATCCCGGATTCCTGGAAAAACTCACCGATGTGGTCGGACTGTACTTAAATCCCCCCGATCAGGCAATCGTTCTGTGTGTGGACGAGAAGAGCCAGATTCAGGCGTTAGACCGTACCCAGCCAGGGCTTCCTTTGAAGAAGGGCCGCTGTGGAACCATGACTCATGACTACAAACGCTACGGGACCACCACTCTGTTTGCCGCGCTGGATGTAGCGCAGGGCAAAGTTATTGGCGACTTTCACAAGCGCCACAGGCATCAGGAATACCTAAAGTTTCTCCGGCGCATTGATCGCGAGTTCGCCGACAAAACTTTGCATCTGGTGATCGACAACTACGGCACTCACGGACACGCCGAGGTCAAGGCATGGCTGAAGAAGCGTCCTCGTTTCGTCATCCACTATGTGCCCACGAGTTGCAGTTGGCTCAACCTGATTGAGCGTTGGTTTGCGGAGCTGACCAACAAGCGCATCCGCCGCGATTCGTTCCGCAGCGTGGAGGATCTGGTGGCGGCGATTGAAGAATTCCTGGCCGTCTGGAATGAGAAACCCAAGCCTTTCGTCTGGACCGCCACGGTCGAATCCATCGTCGCCAAACTCGCCCGCTGCCGTCAGACTCTGGAACAAATTCAGCCCGGTTGCACCCTCCCGAAGTCCCGTAAACGAAAGTCCAGCTAATTATGAGACACTACACTAGTACTACTGTGTTATAAACGGCGGGAGCAACAAAAGGGGCAGCACGGTAGCTGTTGAAGCAGGGCGCGGGCAATTTTGATGCGGAGCGTGGCGACGGATTGCGGATTATGCCGTTCGGCGCGCGTGCGGCGAGCCGCGGGGCTGGAACTGGGGCGGAATCCTCGCGGCGCGTAGCTCCAGTCGGCCCGCGCGGGCAGAGGGGGAAAAACGGGTTCGCTCTATCACCAGGAACCCGTAAGAGGCAGTGCAGAGCGTAGCGTGATGATGGAATCCTCGCCAA
>JBPCOQ010000119.1:0-27189 GCA_051000095.1 Bryobacteraceae bacterium
CCAGACCAGCTTCCGGTAGGTATTCGAGACAAGCTTCACGGCTGATTCCTCCGAAATCGATCCTGCCCATTCGGAGTCCATTCGCTTCGTGCAGCTCGGTCACTTTACCTGGAATCGCGAGGCACATGAGAAATTGTATGATACCTGAAACCCCGGCTCCATCCGGAAATCACCCACATCGGTGTACCATCTAAAAGATTGCCTGTTGAAAACAAGCTCCGTTTGCACACTGGTGACTACCTCATGATGATCGAAGTAGCCATCTATTCCATCCTCGCTTTCTTGCTTTCAGCAACCGGATTTCTGGCGCTTGCAGGCGCTGCCAAATTGCTGTGGGATGTTCTAAGCAACTGGTCAACGGCCAGCGGCACCTTCCGCATATTGGATCAACTGCTGCTTGTGCTCATGATCGTGGAGTACTGCATACGGTCCGAATTTCCATCCGATCCCACACACTGATTACTAAACCATTTCTGGTGGTGGGGTTGATCGCCTCCATCCGCCGGATGCTGGTGATTACTCTGGAAGCAGCGGATCTTACTAAGCCGGGCCGATGGTCCTCCGATGGGGAGCGAATCTTTCATGCGTCCATGATCGAGCTTGCCCTGCTGGGAGGGATCATCCTGGTTCTGGTAGTCTCAATTACCTTGCTGCGCCGGAATAGTCCCGCCCAGGAACTCGTTGGCTGATGAATTGCCCGGAAGTTGTTCCCTTATTCCCAAATTCCTAACTGGATTCG
This sequence comes from Bryobacteraceae bacterium, assembly GCA_051000095.1. GTDB lineage: Bacteria > Acidobacteriota > Terriglobia > Bryobacterales > Bryobacteraceae > JBBSHP01. The sequence goes on from JBPCOQ010000119.1 coordinate 740, forward strand.
GCCCTCGTTCCTTCGCAACGTGAGCGGCTTCGAGTCCTGGCCTGACCCTGCCGTTCGCTTGCCGGTCCGAACATCGAACGCGCAGGTCCGCCAGGGGCAGAACAGCGTTTCACCCGAGATACGGCCCATATGCAGTGGCAATGCCGTGCCCGGACAGGCGTTCGGAAAGACATGCCAGCCCGAATCGGACCGGGACACCAGGACGTCCATTTTGCGGACTGCCAAATTGCGCACGCTATTCACGGGCATGTCCTCTCCACCCGGAATATCCACCCACTGCTGCCGTTCGGCTCGCTTGATCTGAGTCACCGGCACAAGGCGCGACGGCGGGCGGCCTTTCACGCGGTTCCCATTTCACGCTCTGATACGAACTGAAGATTGCCGCGATCGAGTCCTGAACGCTCTGGCGCAAGCTTGATTCTTCTTTGGAAAAAGCGCCTTTGAGCCTCAGGAACGGCATGCCATCCGCGATCCGAAGCAACTCGGCATCGGCGTTCTGTTCCTTGACAATGGGCCGGACGGTATGGAGTGCTTCCTGCCACCGCGCTAACTCGGGCAGCGGCAGCACGCCATGAAGCTGGAAGAGCGCGCTCAGCTCTGCGTGCTCCGCGGCCGAATGAATCAACTCATGATTCCCGCTCCGAATCATCAGTTCCACCAGGCTCAGAATTGCGTGTCTATGAATTTCATCGATAGTCTGAAGAAGCTCCAAGACGTCCTCGCGAACGGCGGCGTTTGGGTGCTGCTCAAAGTGGCGCGTTAGCTCTTCGGCGCGCGCGACAAGCTTTTCGAACGCGTCATCATGCCGTTCGGGAACAGGCTCTGCCATGGGCCTCCGCACGCACTGCTTTTCTCGATGCTGATGACGCCGGTCACCGCCTCGCCAATGCGTGCCTGGATTTCGCCTTCAGCAGGCAACCGCGCGCGCCATGCGCAACGGTAGAAATCGCCGGGGACCCGGTCCCGCTGCACGGCGGAAAGAAACACCATGCGATCGTATGGCGGGCGATCCTCCAGATTTTGGCACAACGGTAATTGGCCCGTAGCTTAGGTCTTCGATTTCTATGCCCGGTTCCCAATCAGTCGCGACCAGATCGGGCAGCAGGTTCGGGCTTATGGAGAGCTCACTGGTTGTCAACGGTTGAAATTTCCCCATTTCGCCGGTCGAAAAAATGCTCCATCCCAGAACCCTCAGTACCCGCTTTCCGTGGCCCGGCCGGAGCGGAGCCCTGCGCCGCCTTTTGGCGCGTTTTGGGCCTAGAGCGGAGACCGGGGCCCTCAAGTCGCCGAGCCGTTCAGATAGCCGACCGCGCCCCATAGTGACGAGATCCGCTTGGTGTTGCAGAGCAGCGCCGCACCCCACATGCGGAACGGTCCCAGTCTTAACGTGAAGATCCCAACTGGTCCCGCGGTCTGCTACCGATTTCATGATCTGTTCTTGGGCTGTATCGGACAGAAAATGGCTGAGTTCGTTCTTGTTGGATCGAACCGCCCGTGTCAGATGGACGGTCGCTCCATCGACAGAGCCAGATCGGTAGTCGAGCACCTCGCCAGAGATCCACAATATTGTGTGCTGTCGACTCTGCCCCGACGCTGCCGGCCCGCGATGCATTGGGCGATGCCTCCACTTTCTACTACCGGAATCCCGTTCACTCCCGTAAGCGCCCCAGCGCTCAGATGGAGCAGCTCCGCTTTGCTTTGTTCGCGCAGTTGGTCCTGAACATTCTTGAGATGTCCAGGAGCGGCCATTTCCGCTCGTGGATGGATTTCTTCGTAGAGGCTAGCACGTACAGCCTAGCAGGTACAGATTGACACCTTCACCAACAATCGATTATCATTCATCAGTGGATACGAAGGGCTATCCCGATTGAGAGTGGTTTGAAGAGAAATGCGCATTCACAATTCTGGCCAGCTTTACCTGATGATCACAGTCTTCCTGGCGGCGACTGGAATCGCTCAAGACGGCCACCGCACCTTCTCGTACGGTTTTGACGAACTTAAGGGAGTTTCGAAATCCTCACATTCAATTGGCTCTGCCGCCATCATTACCGACGTCCGGCGAGCCATTGCGCATCAGGACTTTGCGCTGGCCGACTCTGAAATCCAAGCATATCGTTCGCAGAATGGCCTCACCCCGGAAGTACTCGAAGCGCTCTCATGGATGGGGCGTGGAGCGTTGGCCGCCAGGAATTACTCCCAAGCCGCGTCGTATGCTCAGCTTGTCCAAAAGCTCGCGATTGAACAACTCCAGAAGCGGCGGCTCGACGCGGAGGGCCACCTCCCGATTGCGTTGGGTGCTGCGATCGAGGTACAAGCGCAGGTTCTCGCCGCGCAAGGCGAACGCAGCGAAGCTGAAGCTTTTCTAAGGCGCGAGCTGAAGACGTATTACGACACTTCCCTCCGTGCACGGATTCAGAAGAACATTAATTTAGTGGCGCTCGAGGGTAATGCAGCACCTGCTTTCGACACTGCCGAGTACCTTGGTCCCAAGCCCCCTCCCCTGGCATCACTTGGTGGGAAGGTGGTTTTGTTATTCTTCTGGGCGCACTGGTGCGCCGATTGCAAAGCCGAAGCATCCGTGCTGGAGCGAGTCAACGCGGACTACGGTTCCAGGCTGATGCTGATCGGTCCGACGCAGCGATATGGCTACGGGGCCAACGGTGATGAAGCCACTCCTGCAGAGGAATTGAAGTACATCGACGCAGTCCGTCTAAAATACTACGGTCACATCGCCGGCATGCCTGTCCCTGTGAGCGAAGACGCCTTCAAGACCTACGGCGCGAGCACGACGCCGACACTGGTTCTCATCGATCGGAGCGGCGTTGTACGCATGTACCATCCCGGCCGCATGACCTACGAAGAGCTGAAGCCGAAAATCGATAAGGTGCTCTCAACTTAATGCCGGCAATGAATCGACTGACCACTCTATGAGGAAAATCGTCTTGATCTTGACTGTATCGCTTGGAGTGGCTGGCCTGCCAACCGCTGCCGGTCAAGAGGTCGATATCAAAAATCTGTACGATGCGTTCGGGACACCGGTGCACGGAGCGCAGCTCGATTGGGGCTACTCGGCACTCATCCATTTTCGGGGCCAGACGATTTTATTCGACGCGGGCGCCAATGCGGACATATTCGGTCGAAACGCGAAGGCGCTTGGCGTGAATTTGAAAGCCATCGATTATGCGGTCATCTCGCACAGACATGGCGACCATTACTCGGGTTTCGACTATGTGCTAAAGGTCAACCCCGCGCTCAAAATCTACGTTCCCGAGGACCTCGCTTTCGCAGGTACGCAAGGATTGCGCATTCCCGGCGCGCCGCCCGAGATTACCAATGCGCTTCCTCGAGACCTCCGTTATTTCCCTGGTGAAAACCGGACGACCACCGGACCGTGGGGTTCGCGATTCTGGAACGCGCATCTGGAGAACGTGCCAACCAGCAAGGAGATCGCGCCAGGCGCATTTCTGATTGTGACGAAATCGGAACTGTGGGGCGACTTCAATCGAGTTCATCCGCAAGACCCGCCGCATCTTGCCGGCCTGCCAGAATTATCGTTGGCGTTAGTCACTTCAAAAGGCACGGTGCTGGTCACGGGCTGCTCGCATTCCGGTGTCGAGAACATTGTCCGGGAAACCAAGCAAGTGATACCGAAAAATGTGCAACTTGTAACTGGAGGTTTCCACCTGCTGCAGAGCACCGCGCCTGAAATCACGCAGTTCGCGCACACGTTGAAGGACCAGCTTGGTGTTCGACAGGTGGCGCCCGCGCATTGCACCGGAATGGTGGCCTTTTATATCCTTAGCCAGGTCTACGGAGAGAATTTCATTAAGGCAGGGCTAGCGTCAGACATAAAAATCGAACCTTAGACATGCTGTCCGCGAAATTGTTCTATACAGGTTAGCGCGTTCACGAAAGGATTCTCGCATTATGATCAACCGACGTGATTTGTTTGTTACCGGCGCAGCTTTGGCTGCATACGCCGGACAGGCCCGGGCAGCAGCGGGAAAATTGATGTGCATTTCCAGCTTTAATGGCACGCGTGCCACGCAGAAAGCCATGGACATGCTCAAGCAGGGGACCGACACCCTGGATGCCGTCATCGCTGGGGTGAATATTAATGAAGAAGACCCGGAGGATTGGACTATCGGTCGCGGCGGGCTCCCGAACGAAGAGGGCGTGGTGGAACTGGACGCCAGTTGCATGCATGGACCCACCCGCCGGTGCGGAGCCGTCGCGGGCATCCGCGGGTGCGCAACGCCGTCGAAAATCGCCAAGCTGGTCATGGAGCAGACCGATCACATCATGTTGGTCGGCCAGGGCGCAGACCGGTTCGCGCGCGAGTGCGGCTTTCCAACCGAAGAGTTATTGACCGAAAGATCTCGCCTCGCATGGCTAGTGTGGAAACAGTCGCTTCGCGACAAAACGGGCCATAGCAACTGGGGACCCGGTCTGGACACACCTCCCAAGGCAGCACGCAAGGCTGAGCTGAAAGAAATGTTCCCGCGCGCGGACGAACAGATGCTCGCCTGGGCGGCGGATATGGCGGTTCACCCGCCCACGGGGACCATAAACTGTCTCGCCCTCAATGAAAAAGGTGAGATGTCCGGCGTAACGACGACCAGCGGCCTGGCGTGGAAAATACCGGGCCGGGCCGGGGATTCGCCGATCATAGGCGCGGGCCTGTATGTCGATCAAGAGGTCGGCGCGGCCGGTGCGACCGGCCGTGGTGAGGAAAACATCCGCGTCGCGGGTGCGCACACCATTGTCGAGAATATGCGGCGCGGGATGTCTCCAAAGGAAGCCGGACTGGACGCACTGAAGCGAATTGCCCGCAACTTCAACAACGACAAGGAATGGTTAGCCAAGGCTGACATGAACTACTATGTTCTCCGCAATGACGGAGCATACGCGGGCGTCTGCCTATGGAAAACCCCGCACCCCAATCGGCGTTTCTGCGTCAACGACGGCGGCCAGAGCCGCTTTGAAGATTGCGTTTTTTTACTAGAGCGCTAATGGCGCGAGTGCAGGCCTCGCGCGAACTCGATATCCCCGATCTAACTGACAACAACAAGTGGGGCAGCGTTCAGATCGGCGTCTTTATTCTGTGCAGTCTCTGCCTCATCATGGACGGATTCGACGTGCAAGCCATGGGATACGTCGCTCCGGCAATCATCGATGATTGGCATATAGCTAGAGCGGACCTTGGACCAATCTTCAGCGCGGGGCTTGTCGGGGTGCTGGCCGGCTCCTTGCTGTTCAGCATGTTGGCAGATAGAATCGGCCGCCGCCCGGTGTTAATCGGGGCCAGCCTCTACTTCTCCGCCGCCACCATCCTAACGGCGCGCGCGGGTTCTTTGAACCAACTGCTCGCGATTCGGTTCATTGCCGGAGTGGGATTGGGCGGCATCATGCCCAATGCAGTGGCGCTGGTGGGAGAGTACACCTCGCGCGCGCTGCGGATCACGATGATGATGATTGTCTCAAATGGGTTCACGGCGGGCGCCGCGCTCGGCGGTTTCGTCTCGGCCTTGTTGATTCCGCACTATGGCTGGCGCTCAGTCTTCTACTTCGGGGGCACGGTGCCAGTCATTATCGCCGTCTTGATGGTTTTCTTACTGCCCGAATCTCCTGAGTTCCGAGTGCTGCGTGGCAAGTTGCTGCCGGCGAAACGCCGGGAGGGTCTTCCGATACTACAGTTGTTTAGTCACGGACGCGCGACTGTTACCAGCCTTCTTTGGATCGTTAACTTTATGAATTTGCTAAACCTCTATTTCCTTTCCAACTGGTTGCCAACCGTTGTAAAGGACAGCGGTTACACGAATTCGGCCGGTGTATTGGTTGGTACAACACTGCAGGTGGGTGGGACAATCGGGGCGCTCGGCCTCGGATGGCTCATTGGCCGGCTCGGCTTTGTTTCAATTCTTACCGCGTGCTTCACACTCGCCGGCATCAGTATCGCGCTGATTGGAGACCGGGCGCTGCCGCTCACGCTGTTGTTTGTAGCGGTGTTCATTGCAGGCCTGTGCATCGTTGGTGGCCAGTCCGCTGTGAACGCACTTGCCGGAACCTACTACCCGACAGAACTGCGTTCCACGGGCATCGGCTCGGGATTAGGTGTTGGGCGCATTGGGGCGATCGTAGGGCCGGTGCTGGGAGGCGAAGCTATGCGCTACCACTGGCCTACCCAGAGACTGTTCCTTGCCGCTGCGGTACCAGCTCTGATTTCAGCCGTGGTCATGCTTTCGCTCCATTGGGCAATGGAACCACAGGCCAAGGTGAGATAAGAACAGTTATGTTAAGTACCGTCACGAGAGGAGATCAGTATGCGGCTTTGCCGGTACGGAGATAACCGTCTGGGCCTGGTCGAGGGCTCAACGGTCAGAGATGTCACTGCGGCGCTGGATGTCTTACCCAGCTATCGTTATCCGCTGCCTTCCTACGACGTTCTAATCGCCAATCTCGACCGGGTTTTGGAGCAGGTTCGAGCGCTTGCGGCGGAGGCACCCGCCGTTGCAGTGACGAGCATAAAGCTACTCAGCCCTGTGGCCAACCCCGGCAAAATCATCGGAGCTCCCGTGAATTACAAGAAGCACCTCGATGAGGCGCGAGAGGACGTCCAGATTCACCACAACAACCCGATGGCCGATATCCACAAGGCCGGCGTCTTCTTGAAAGCCACCAGTTCCCTGGTGGGTCCAGGAGAAGGCATCGCTCTCCGTAAGTTGGATCGCCGAAATGATCATGAAGTCGAACTCGCTTTAGTAATTGGAAAAGAGGCTCGTAATGTTTCACGTGCAGAAGCTCTCGACTATGTAGCTGGATACAGCATTGGTCTGGATATCACAATTCGAGGCACGGAAGAGCGGAGCCTGCGCAAATCGCCCGACAGCTACACTGTGCTTGGCCCTTGGCTTGTCACAAAAGACGAAATCCCGAACCCTGGCGAACTAGACCTCGGGATCGCGGTGAATGGTGAAGTTCGGCAACAATCCAATACTAAGTACATGATTCTGGGCGTAGCCGAACTGGTCGAGCTCGCGTCGTCTTTCTACACTCTGTATCCAGGAGACATCGTGATCACCGGGACACCCGAGGGGGTCAGCCCGATCGTGCCGGGGGATATTGTGTTTGCTACGATCGCGCAGATCGGCACGATGGAATTGCAGGTTCGTGCCGCGGAGGCGGACGGAGCTGTGAAGGCGTCTGTATGAAAGCGTTGTTAAAAAGAGGTCTTACATGAGTACCGAGCCGCTTTTCAGCCCACCGTCCACATCCACTGAGCGGGAAGACTTTTATCAAAGGCTGGACCAGAAAAACGCAGCCCCGCTTTGGCAAGTGTTAGGTCATTTAGTGACGCCCGAACCACGCCCCACCTGTATTCCGGCCATTTGGCACTACGCTGAGATGCGTCCGCTGCTGAAGGAAGCCGGAGAGGTAATTACAGCGAAAGAAGCAGAGCGTCGCGTCGTGGTTCTTGAAAACCCCGGTGTCCGCGGCGCTTCCCGCATCACTCAAACTTTATACGCAGGCCTGCAACTGGTTCTTCCGGGAGAGATCGCGCCCAGCCACCGCCATACCGCTTCTGCGTTGCGGTTCGTGATCGAAGGAGGAGGCGCCTACACCGCCGTCGATGGAGAACGGACTACCATGCATGCGGGAGACTTCATCTTAACGCCTTCCTGGACCTTTCACGATCATGGCAATCCGAGCGACGCGCCAATCGTCTGGTTGGACGGCCTGGATATTCCGATGGTGAACCTGTTCGACGCCAGTTTTGCCGAGCACTACCCTGAGGAAACGCAGCCGGCCACCCGAAACGAGGGTGACGCGCTCGCGCGTTACGGGGCCAACCTCCTTCCGATTGACTATGTTCCCAAACGCCTCAGTGCGCCGGTGTTTAACTACCCTTACACACGCAGCCGCGGCGCATTAGAGCAGCTATATCGCAATGGCCCCGTGCATCCCTGCCATGGCGTCAAGATGCAGTACATCAATCCGGCAACAGGAGGATACCCGATACCGACGATTGCGGCTTTCTTGCAATTCGTGCCCGGCGGATTCGCGGGAGGCCTCTATCGCTCGACCGATGCAACGATCTATTGCGTCGTCGAAGGCCGCGGGAAGAGCCGGGTCGGCACCAGTTCTTTCGACTGGCGGGAACACGACGTATTTGTCGTTCCGTCCTGGTACCCGGTGGCACACCAAGCTGATGCCGATGCGGTGTTGTTCAGCTTTTCGGACCGGCCTGTACAAAAGCTGCTCGGGTTCTGGCGGGAAGAAATTTTGCCGGCCTCGTAAGGTGAACGGCATGCCAATTGAACTTACACCCAACCCTCTTGCTGTGAAACGATCGATTCGAATTGGCCAGATCGTGCCGAGCTCGAATACCACAATGGAAACCGAGATTCCAGCAATTTTTTCGGCTCGTGAGCGCGTACGGCCGGAGGATGGCCACTTTACCTTTCATTCAAGCCGCATGCGAATGAAGAAAGTAGTTAAGTCTGAGCTGGAAGCCATGGATCGCGACAGCTTGCGGTGCGCCGAGGAGCTCGCGGATGCAGCAGTTGATCTTGTCGGCTACGCCTGCCTCGTCGCAGTCATGTCAATGGGTCACGGCTACCATCGCGAGTCCGAGACCAGGCTCGGGCAGAAGATTCGGGCGGAAGGATCGGCAACGCCTGTAATCACTTCAGCAGGTGCGCTCATCGATGAGCTGAAGCTCGCAGGCATTCGGGCGGTCTCGCTTGTGACACCGTATGTGCAATCGCTCACGGATCTGGTTGTCGATTACATCCGGCACGAAGGGATCGAGGTGATTGATGCGATCGCACTCTGTATTCCGGATAATCTCGCGGTCGGCCGGCGCGATCCGCTCACGTTGCTAAGCGACCTCGACAGCTTGGATACCCGCGGTGCGCAAGCTGTGGTGCTGTCGGCCTGTGTACAGATGCCGTCCCTTGCCGCGATTTCACGCGCGGAGGACAAGCTGGGGCTTCCGGTTACTTCAGCAGCAATATGCACGGCCCGTTCAATGCTGCGTGCGCTTAATCTGGAACCGCTCGCGCCCGCCGCAGGCTTTTTCCTCTCTGCGGCGAACATGAGAAATCCGGTCCCTAATCCGTCGGTAAAGAAAAATGATTCCGGAATAGGCAGCGACCACATATGAACGACGGCCACACCAGTCGAGGCATGAAGCGAGTGTGAGCTCCCCCGCCGAGAGCGAGTTCCTCTTTGAAATCGATCCCGAGCCCGCCCCGGAACGGCTGACTTCTTACGGCGGAGCTTATCCGTACCCTGCGATCCCTGGGCGTGCCGCAAAGCGTCGCGCGCCACATCCACATCAAACAGCGGCAGCGCGGCTACGACGAAGCCACGTTCGTGGAAAGTTTCGTACTTTTGAATGGCGTGGGAGGAGAGTGGCTGGACGATTTCGAGCAGTTGCGCGCCGACGGGGGATTGGCGTCCCTGTTGGGACATGAACTCCCTTCTTCGGCCGCCGCCCGGAATTCTTGTATGAGTTCCATGATGAGAGCCAGATCGAATCCGCCAAACAGCAGCCTGCTGGGAGCGTGGCCTACATTCCCGGCGAGAACGCGGCGTTGAGTACATCGAGGCGGCCGACCTGCAGCAGGCGCCGAAGGACGCGCCGCTATTCCGCACAGCGCTCGGCAAGACCGGGAAACTGGCGGACAGCGCCATCCATGTGAATGAACGACATCTGCCGCATGATGAAGCGCCGCCTGAAGGACGCTTCCCTGCCCTCGCGGCTTTAGCCGCACTCGTTCCGCGTCGCCGTCATCACCGACCTGCTCGAGCAAGGCGTGTCCCTCGAAGAGGTGCAGCACCTGGCCGCGCCATTCCGATCCGCGCACCACGCGGCTCTATGATCGCGGGCAGCGGAAGGTCAACGCGGAACATTGTGTAAATGGAGCGTAGTACGTACAAATAGTTACGTACTACTCTATTTACATAACGTACTACGCTCACTTCGTATTTATTTGTGGGTTTTGATACCTTGCTGGACGCGCCGCTGCTTCACAAATTCTGCGCTTCCCTGTCAACGGCTGAACAGCAGGCTTCACGCGAGGCGGCGGACACCGGGGGCATCATACTCCGCGTCAAATCAATCAGGGTCGAGCCAAACTGCGTCATCCTCACAGGCTTGATCCCATCAACCGCTCTCGTTTTCGAGCACCCTTCTGAATTCCCCGCCTACTTGCAGGCCAGGTCGATCGGCAATCTGCATCTGACGGAGAGCAGTCTTCACCCCGAGACCGGGGGCGAAATCGGTTATCTCGTGCTGCAGACGCCCGTGGCAGCTGCGGGCCTACTTCCGGAGTCCGAAGATGATGACTCCTACTGGGTCGCGCTCGCCGTTGAACGCACCTTCCACACTTTGCCGCCGTGTTCCATCGGCGCCGTCTGTTGCGCCCGTTGCAATCGCCCCATATCCCAACAGCGATTGCTGGCGGTTCCCAACACAAGAGCCTGTACCAATTGTCAGCGGAAAAAGGAGAAAACATGATCGAAGCAACCAGTGACCTCGTGACCTTGAAGAAATTTCCAACGCTTGAAGAAGCGAACCGGGCGGCCGGAATGGAAGCAGGAAATACCGGCGCCCTCTCCATCCCGGTCGTTGCCTTCCGGCAAGGAAAACGAACCGTGGCCACCGGCGCCCTGCCGATGAGCTGGGTGCGAAACCGGCTGGAAACCCGTTCCGCGAAGTCGGCCAAGAAGGGCGGCTCCATGCGCGACGCAGAGGCAGCGTGGAACCGGCCGGAGATCCCGGAACACTCCCAGTCGATCACCAAGTACATCCTGGACAATTACGAGAAGGCCTACATCATCCCGCCCCTGTCGTTGAATATCCAGCACCACGTACACCTCTACATACCGGACTATCCGTCGGACTTCATTCCGGGGTATCTGGTGATTCCCGGTTCGGCGACGCTCGCCATCACCGACGGCCAGCACAGGAGAACCGCCATCGTCCAAGCGATGGATCAGATGGACGAAGCGACCGGGGCGAAGTTCGCCAGCGATGCCGTCGCCATCATGATCACCTGCGAAACAGACCTCAACCAGATTCACCAAGACTTCGCCGATTGCAGCAAAACGAAATCGCTCCCCCCGAGTTTGCTCGCGATGTATGATCGCAGAAACCCGGCGAACAGGCTGGTCAGCGACCTCGAACGCTTGTGCCCGCTGTTCAAGGGGCGGATCGACCCCACCAGCAAGACCCTTAGCAAGAAATCGACGTTCCTGTTTCTGGCCAACCAGCTCCGGCAGCTTGTCAAGGAACTTCTCGCCGGCACCTACGCCCTCGCGGACGCGGATTTCGAAAAACGGGCGGTTGAGCTTCTCGGCCAGGAGGAACAGTACAACGCGGCCGTCCACAAATTCGTGGAGTATATCAATTACCTGACCGGCTACACCAAGGATGCCGCCGCAGGCGAAGACGGCCCCCGGTGGAAGCCCGACCCCTCGATACCTGCCATCCCCGTGTGGCATGAGATCGCCAAACTCCCGGTGGGCACCCTCGAAATCAGCCAGGTCCCCGTGAAGCGCGAGGAAGGCTGGATTTGCCTGACGGCAACGGGCCTAAACATCATCGGCCGCGTCGGCCACAAGCTGTTCACGAATGCCGAGTTGGAGAAGAACTGGAAGCAGTACGCGGGCAAGATTGGCGACCCGCAGACTATCGACTGGAAGCGCGGCGCCGCAATGTGGGAGGGCAATATCATTCAGGGCAACAAGTTGCTCACGCAACAGGTGCCGGTAAGACGCGCCTACGAGCAGGTAATACAGGCAATCGGGCTCGCCAACTGCATCCCGCCTCCGCAGGCGCCCGCAAGTGAGAATGTGATTGAAACCCAAGAGGCCGTCAATGGCTAGGTGTAATCTTGAACCGCCCGCGCCCGGTGCGGGCTTTTTCCTTTCTGCCGCCAACATGAAAAATCCCGTCCATATGACGTAAAGAGCGTGTATAATCGATTATCATTCATCACTTGGACTCAAGCTTGGTACTTAAAATTCTAGCGAGATGAGCCGGACGCGCCCACCAACCATATGACATCATTGAGCCCTTTCAATAGGGAAACATCAAAAATGAGACTTAGTCGATCGCGAGAGATGCTTAGGGTGGCGCGCCGGCACCTTGCGGGAGGGGTCAGCAGCCAAGTGCGTGCCCACCAAAAACCGATCCCCATATTCTTCGATTCCGCATCCGGCTCGCAATTGGTGGATGTGGACGGGAACCGCTATATCGACTACACGCTAGCGTGGGGGCCATTGATTCTCGGCCACTGCAACCCTCTGATCATTGACGCGGTGAAACGCCAACTCGAGCGGTTTGACCTTCTCGGCGCTCAGGCCGATCTGGAAGCATCCGTCGCGCAGATGATCTGCGGAATGGTGCCCTGTGCGGAACTCGTGGCTTTCAGCAATTCGGGAACCGAGGCAGTGCAGATCGCTATCCGGTTGGCGCGCGCATTTACAACCCGGACCAAGGTAATTCGCTTCGAAGGCCACTTTCATGGCTGGATGGACAATATGCTGTCCGGGTACAGGCCCACAATCGGCCCGGATGGCCGGATTTCACCCAAAGCGCCCACTGAGGGTTTCCGATCCGAAGCGCTGGATGAGGTTTACCTTTTGCCTTGGAACGATTTGGACGGCGTGAGGTCGATCCTGGAGCGGCATGGCGACGAGATCGCGGCGATTATCACGGAACCGATTGTCTGTAACTGTAGCTGTCTGATGCCCGCGCCAGGTTACCTGGAAGGCTTGCGGGAGTTGGCGAGCCGTTATTCCGCCATGCTGATCTTTGATGAGGTTATCACCGGGTTCCGCGTCGCGCGGGGTGGAGCGCAAAGCTTATTCAATATCACGCCAGACCTCGCAATATTCGGAAAAGCGGTCGCGGGAGGGTTTCCGCTTAGTGTTGTCGCGGGTAGACGGGACATTCTGGAGCTGATCGAGCAGGGCCGCGTTGTTCACATGGGAACGTTCAACGGCAATCCGATCTCGTTGGCGGCCGCCCAAGCCACACTCCAGGCGCTGAATCAGGGGGATCAGCCTCTAAATTCGGTACGGGACCACGGTGAGACTCTTATGGAAGGCATCGCCCGCTTAGCGAGAGATGCAGATCTGCCGCTGCTGGTAAACGGGGTGGGCTCGGCGTTCCATGTTTCATTTACCTCGCGATCCAAAATGCGCAATTATCGTGACGCGTTTGACTGCGACCTGGGCGCGCGGGATTGGTTCATCGAGTCCATGTTTGAGGCCGGGATCTTTCTATTACCGGATGGCCGATGGTATGTTTCCACCGCCCACACGGACGCCGACGTATCTGCCACCCTCGAAGCTGTTCGCGAGACCTTCTCACGCTGGCCAAAACCGCCGGCAAAGCAAAACGCGACCGCTCGGCCAGCGATGGCGAGTTCTCCTGAAAAGGAGCTGATTTCATGAGATTGAGCGGCAAAACCGCAATCGTCACAGGCTCCGGATCCGGAATAGGGAAAGCGACAGCGCGACTCTTTGCACAAGAAGGCGCAGCAGTTGTAATCATCGATTGGAACCGGGAGGCCGGCACCGCGAGCGCTGAGGCTATTCTGGAAACGGGCGGTGAAGCGCTGTTCTGTGAAGCGGACGTCTCTAGGCCGGCCGATGTCCAAAGATTTGTCGCGATAGCGAAAGAGAGATACGGCGGAATTGACATCCTGGTAAATAACGCGGCGGTCCAGGTTCTGGCCCAACTCGTGGAGACTACGGAAGAGGACTGGGACCGAATCCACTCCGTCAATCTTAAGGGCGTGTTTCTCGGCTGTAAGTATGTCATCCCGGAGATGATTAAAAAAGGAGGCGGCTCGATCGTCAACCTGTCTTCTGTGCTGGGCTTCGTCGGCGATCCCGATTTGGCGGCTTATTGCGCGGCAAAGGGTGGGGTACTTGCGCTGACTAAGGCCGCTGCGCTCACGTACGGGCCTCAAGGAATTCGCGTCAACTCCATCTGTCCCGGCGACGTCGATACCCCCTTGGTGCAGCACTACTTCAGCAAGGATCCAGACCCGGCCCGGTTGCGGGCGGAAGTGTCCTCCAAGTACGCCCTGAGACGCATCGCGAGCCCGGAGGAAGTAGCGGAGGCGGCGCTGTTTCTCGCATCAGCGGCGTCCTCGTTCATAACCGGAAGCACCATCGTCGTGGACGGGGGCCTTACCGTCAAATGTTACTGATTCGATGCTCCTGATCCAGGACACACACAAACGTGGCTAAAGTTGAACAACGCCTGAAAACGGGCGCTCTGAGCGCGATAGGCGTGGCAGCTATTGGGTCCGTCATGATGGCGCCCGCTTTGGGGATCTATGCGAATCTCCCGCTCATATCAGCCGAGGCTGGGAAAGCCGGGCCCGCTGTTTTTCTGGTGGCGCTCCTCCTCACCCTGCCCGTCGCGATGAGTTATGCGCTGATCGCGCGGGAGATTCCGTCCGCGGGTGGGGCTTACAAATGGCTCTCGGTGGCGGCTAGCCCGGTCATTGGCACCTGGGTCGGGCTGCTATTGCTGGCGACGTACCTATTCTGCGTCGTTTTGCAGCCTGTTCTTTTCGGCCTTTTCTTCAACGAGCTGTTGGCTTCGTTCTCGATCCCGACAGGTTACGGGACCTGGCTGTTAGGGGTTCTGCTCTCGACCGGGTTGGTAGCAGCCTTGGCGTATCCAGGAATCGAGTTTTCAGCGAGAGGATCGGTGATTCTTACGATCGTTGAGGCGGTGGTTGTGCTGGCTCTGTCCGTTACCGTCCTGGCATCGTTGTTTTCGAACGGGCAGGTAAGTTGGGCGCCTTTTAACCCGATGACCTCGCTTCACGGGAGGGCTGGTTTCTTTCACGGCCTGGTGTTCGCTCTCTTGAGTTTTGTGGGCTTTGGAGTGATCGCCACGGCCGCTGAGGAGACGCACGCGCCGAGAACGGTCATCCCTCGCGCGATGGTGCTGGCCTGCGCCATCCTGGGACTGTTTTGGGCCGCGACTTCGCTGAGCTTTTGCCTGGTCCTCCCACCTGAGGAGTGGTCGGCAGATCTCGCGAAAAATGCGAATCCGATCGCAGCCATTGCCCGGCGGAGTTGGGGTGGCGGTTCGCTGTTGGTCATTTTGACAGCTTTGAGCGCGGTCCTGGGCGTATACTTGGCGTCGGTGGTCGGATATGCACGCGTCACCTACGCCGTGGCTCGGGATGGCCTCCTCTTTGGAGCACTGGCAAAACTTCACCCTAAGCGCCAAGTGCCTTGGAACGCGCAACACCTGGTCTTTATCGTGGCTCCGCTTGGCGCCGCGCTTTGGGGAAAATGGCTGGACCCTTACTCAGCGTACGATTGGTGGGGTAGCGTGGTTGTGTTCTTTTCCATGGTGTCGAATGTGTTTGTGAGCGCCGCATCGGCGTTGTTTTTTTACCGGTTCAGGCGAACGGAGCTAAGCTGGTTCTGGCACGGAGCCATTCCCATCGCGGGCGTAGGCGCCAGCCTGCTACCTCTCTACTATTGCTTCGGACCAGATCTGTGGCACGCCGGATGGAAGAAAGGCGTCAGTATCGTTGCTTTTTGCGCCTTCATACTGGCGATTTCAACCGTTTACACAGCATATTTGCGCATTCGTAAGCCGGCATTGATGCTCCGCGATGAACTGGAGGAAGTTTACAAGTAGCCGCTCCTGATCTATGCCTCCACTTCAGGCGCCCATCACGAAGGCTCAGCTCATCGCCCCCACTAACTGCAAGGTCGGCGAAAACCCGCTGTGGCATCCCGGCGTTGGCATGCTGTTTTTTCTCGACATCCCCGCCGGGATTGTGCACCAATTTGACCCACGGACAGGCGACTACCGCGAATTTAGCCGGGGCCCAGTGACGGGCGGAATGACGCTTCAGGAAGACGGCAGCCTGCTGCTGTTCCAGGACGGACGAATTTCGGTACTCGGCCCGGATGGCGTGCAGCGGGTGGTAGCAACGGACGTTTGCCCGCTGAATGAACGATTCAACGACGTGATCGCCGACCCGGAAGGCCGAGTGTACGCCGGAGCGATGGGCGGCAACGGCCGCTTATTGCGCTTTGACCTCGACGGCAGCGTCACAGAGCTCTTCGATGATGTCGAGATCCCAAATGGGATGGGGTTCACTCCGGACTGCAAACAAATGTACTTCACCGATTCAATGCGGCGGCGAATTTACCTGTTTGACTATGATCGGGAGTCTGGAAACATTGGGAACCGCCGAATTTTTGCCGAGATTCCGCGAGAGCATGGTGTGCCGGATGGGATGACTGTAGACGCGAATGGATTCGTCTGGACGTGCATCTGGGGTGGCGGCCGCATTACGCGTCTTGCGCCAGACGGCAGCGTAGATCGCGAAATTTTCGTGCCCGCGGGTCAAATCACGGCGATCGCCTTCGGTGGATCTGACTTGGGCGATGCGTTTATCACCAGCGCCTCGGTCGAATCCTCGGACGCGTTCCTGCCTCCTGAATATGACAAATCCAGATTCCCTGGGGGCCCGCTGTTTGGTTTCCGGCTCGAGGGTATTCAGGGCCGGGCCAGCTTCCGTTCCCGCCTGACGTTTCCGAGTGCTTAACACGGCATGTAGTGCATGTATTAGCCATTTTTGACTTTCAATTAGTCATCGATTATCATCGGAAAGGTTCCACAGATGGCGCTTCTCAGCATCCCCCGGACAACCAAAGTTGTCCATGTTCGAGAGGCAATCCTGCAAGAAATCCTTTCCGGAACATTCCGGCCTGGGGATCGTCTCGTAGAGGCCAATCTGGCGGAGCAACTGGGCGTAGCGCAGGCCACCGTAAATCAGGCTTTGCACCAGTTGCACTCGCAAGGAGTTGTGGACAAGTCCCTGAATAGGGAAACCAAGGTAAGCCGCTTCGGGCGAGATCAGTTAAAGATGCTGTTCGTAGTGCGCGCCGTGCTGGAGCCCGAAGTAGCTAGGATGGCTTCCGGGAACATAACCGCGAAGGCAATCGAGCAATTGCGCCATCATTTCGAGGAGATGTTGCGGGCGGTTCACACCGGGGAACTTGCCAAGTTCTACCTTGCAGATTATAACTTTCATCAGCAAATGTATCGTCTGGCCCACAATCCTTTTATGGAGCAAGCCTGCCGTGCGATTGCTGCCGCTCCGTTTGCGTATTTGCTGTGTGACTTTCCAGGACCGACCCCCCGTGACTACCCGGGTATAGCCGAAGAACACGGACAAGTGATCGATGCTTTACTCGAGGGTCCCGAGGCCGCTGTTGAAGTTACCAAGCGAAATATAACCAAATGGCTTAAGTGGCAAATGGATTTCTTATCGAGCAAGGGTAACCAAGCCTGAAGGCTGCGCCTAACATTCCAGGGGTAATCCAGCTCTCATTTAGCGACCTACGTCCCTTCTCTCAACCCGAGTGTCGGGATTCCCAAATTCGTCCCTGCGCCGCGAATTGAATCGGCAACGCGGCGGCCGGGAATCGTTCCCGGTATAACGAGAATGACAAAACTGTTGACACATCGGCGTCAATCGTTTATCATTCATCAGTTGTCTGACCGGGGGCGGTCCTCCTTGATGTCTCTTTACAAAGTCGTGGGTCTCGTCCCAGCGCTTCTGGTGGTCGTTCTCGCCCAAACGGGCGATACTGCGGCTGTGTTCGGCACTGTAACGGATTCCCAGGGATTCGCGCTATCCGGTGCCGCTGTCAGGCTGACTAGCACGACTACGGCCCAAACACGCCTTGTGACGACCAATACTGTTGGGAGCTATCTGCTGAGTTTACTTCCAGTTGGATCGTACAGCCTGGCGGTCGAGCAAGCGGGGTTTCGAAAGTATGAACGTACCGGACTCGTCCTCCAGGCCAACGACAATGTCAAGGTTGATGTGGTTCTTCCAGTGGGAGACGTGAAGACCTCGGTTGTAGTCGAAGCCGACGCCCCCCAGGTTGAAGCACGCTCTTCGACGCTGAAAGAAACCATTGACCGAGCGCGAGTCCTGGAGTTGCCTTTAAATGGACGTAATCCGGCTGATCTCGCGCTGCTTATTCCAGGGGTTGTGAACCTTCCCGGCCCCATCGGCGTCGCGAGCAACGTCGGCGTGGTCTCGCTCACGGTCAACGGCTCACGTAACAACAATCTTGCTTTCACGCTCGATGGCGCAGAGCATGTCGATCCACTGTACAACTATAACGTCCCCTATCCATTCCCGGATGCAGTGCAGGAGTTTTCCATTCAAACTGCCAATCTTGGGGTGGAACACGGCAATAGTCTGGGCGGATCGATGAATGTAGTGACAAAATCCGGCACCAACCAGATCCACGGGAGCGGCTTCTGGTTTTTGCGTAACACGGCTCTGAACGCCACGAATTTCTTTTCGCATCAACAGGATCAATTGAAACGCAATCAGGCCGGATTCACGCTTGGCGGCCCGATCGTGAAGAACAAGCTGTTCGCTTTCGGCGGCTATCAGCAGACATGGATCCGGCAGGTCCCCGGCAACACCCGGGTGCAAACACTAACCGCAGCCGAACGGCGCGGTGACTTTTCTTCCTATCCCAGTGTCATTTACGATCCTTTGTCTGGCAATCCTTTCCCTAAAAACATCATTCCGCAAAACCGTTTGTCCCCGGCGGCAGTCGCGCTGAATATGGTGTCGCCGCTGCCCGGCCCCGATGGTTTTGCCAATTTCACTTCTGTAATGAACCAAAACATCAAAGAGTACATCGGCCGGGTGGATTACGCGATCAGCGAGAAACAGAACCTCATGTTTCGCGTTCTGCAAAATAACCAGGCGCTTCCTTTCAACGCTTCGCAAGACAATATTTACAACACAAGATCGGCTCAGTACGCGGACTCTGAGAGTGCCACTATTTCTCACAACTTGATACTTAGTCCTTCGATGATCGCCCATACGCAACTGACCGGGGTCCATGTTGTCAACCGTGCGCAAAGTAGCTTCAACAAGACGATTCGAGATTTTGGCGTCAATGATTACGCCCCGTCCAACGATATCTTTATCTCGTTCCAGAACAGCGCCAGTCCTATGCGGACCGGTGGGGGATTCGCCTTCCAGCGCGCGACTGAGCAATTGATTCATGACTGGACCTGGACCAAGGGCGCCCACACATTCACTTGGGGTGTTCAGTTGGATTTGAGGCAATACAACGAAATCAACAACTACCATATGAGCGGATTTTTCGCCTTTGACGGTCACGCCACCGCTGGCCCGGGCAGTGCCGGATATGACCGGGCCGATTTCATGCTCGGCCTCTTCTCCGCGTTCGACCAGGACAATGGGGAGCTCGAGAACCGGCGCTCGTTCACGAAGGGATTCTATTTCGGAGATGTCTGGCGGTTAACACCGCGACTGACCGTGAACTTCGGCCTGCGGTACGAGCCCTACAGCTTTTTCACGGATACCATGAACCGAAATCAGACCTTCGATCTCGGGAATTACCAAAGAGGCATCAAGTCGAAAATTTTCCTGAATGCTCCGCCGGGACTGCTCTATACGGGGGACGCAAAGCCGGGGGGCGGCACCATCGGAAAGAGCGTAATGGAGCCGGACAACAATAATCTAGCCCCGCGGTTTGGCTTCGCCTGGGACCCTTTTGGAGATGGCAAGACGAGCGTTCGCAGCGGTTTTGGCATTTATTACGACACACCTGCCCTGATCTCACAGAATGATGCCAACGACGTGGCTCCTTTCAGCTACGATGTGCAGTTCACTGACGGGCTGCTCGATGACCCATACCGTGGGCGCCAGAGTCTGAACCGCTTTCCGATCACGGCGTTCAACTCGGATGCCCCTTTCCCCGACCCGCTGAGTACGATCGTCGTCGATCGCAAATATGTGACCGCCTACAGCGAGAACTGGAACCTCACCGTTGAACGTGAGGTCGCCAAAGATCTTCGGCTGCGGGTTGCGTATGTCGGCACAGGGGGGCGGCAGCTCAAATCGTTTTACGACCAGAATGCCCCTATTTACAATCCCCAACTCACACTTGCGCAGAATCGGGCCACCATTGATCCACGCCGCCCGGTCCATGGTTATCAATCCATCGCACGATTTTTCTTTGGCCTTAATTCCAGCTATAACGCCCTGCAGGTGTCCGCAGACAAACGTTACAGCCATGGCTTCACCGCAATGGCCTCGTACACCTGGTCGAAGACGCTCGATTATGTTTCCCAAAACTCGTTTTCCGACTTTAATGGTGTGAATAACCCATTCAATTTCTTCTCAGCGCGCGGACTGTCGGATCAGAATCGGCCACATGTGTTTACCGCATCGGTGGTGTGGGACGTTCCCTCCGGGATTAGCGCGGCAGCGCCGCGATTGTTCAAGGCTGTGGCCGAGGGGTGGAAGTTAAGTAGCATCGCCAGCGTAAGGGCCGGCAGACCGTTCTCAATATTCGCCAGCAACAATCCGACGGCCGGGGCCGGGAGCGCTTTCGTTGATCTCATGGGTCTTGGCAACCCCGTCCTTGATGCCGGACGAAGCAAGGGACAAAAAGTAGCCGCTTATTTTGATAGGAGCCGTTTTAGCAATCCGCTGCCAAACACGTACGGAACGCTGGGTAGAAACGTGCTTATCGGGCCCGGCTTCGCGAATGTGGATGCCTCGCTGGTAAAGGCCTTTCACCTCCCGTTTCTCGGAGAAGCAGGCTCCGGACAACTCCGCTTTGAATCTTTCAACGTTCTCAACAGAACCAACCTCGGACTTCCGAATGCGTCTATCGGCAACCCGAAGTTTGGCCAGATACTCACAACCGATGGAGATCCGCGGATAATGCAAGTCGCTGTGAAGGTCGCTTTTTGAACATGGGATCCAAGCTTGTCACGATCGCGGCTCTTTCCCTGACCGTGAAGGGAATTGCCCAAGACGGCGGCGCCACCGTTACGGTCCACTGGGACCAAGTGACTGGCGTTTCAAAAACAACCGTCTCGATTCATAATTGCGTCGAGCCCCCCATGCGGCGAGGTTCGCCCATCCACGATCAATTATTCAAAGCTCTGCGCGACATGAAGGCCGATTACGCCCGGTTCCAGACCTGGCATCCTTATCCCAAATTGGCTGTTGCGGAACTCGACCCTCCCAAAGACGGCAAGACGTCTTGGGATTTTTCGCTGATGGATCCTCTTGTGGCCGACTTTTTTGAAGCATCCGAAGGGCGACCCGTGATGCTAAATTTAAGCACCATCCCGGAGTGGATGTTCAAAACGGACAAGCCGGTTTCCTACCCGGCGGACCCGGACGAGATCGCGCGGCATTACAGTTTTGGCAACACACTGCGAGACCCAACTTTGGCCGAAGTGGCCGGTTATTTCAAACGGCTGGTGGGATGGTACACCAAGGGTGGTTTCAATGACGAGTACGGAAAATGGCATGAGTCGGGGCACCATTACAAGGTCGCCTACTTTGAAGTTCTGAACGAGGTTGACTTCCCATCAGAGCACGGATTAAGCCCCAAGCAGTATACGGATATCTACGATGCCGTAGTGTCGGAATTACGAAAATTGGATCCAGAGATGAAGTTCAGTGGGCTGGCCCTGGCGGGTCGGACTACCGAACAACCTGACTACTTCGAATATTTCCTAAACCCGAGAAACCACAAGCCCGGCATTCCGCTGGACATGATTTCCTATCATTTCTACGCGACTCCAGCTAGGGATGAGACAAACGAGGTCCAACAACGCAGCTTCTTCTATATGGCGGACAAATTTTTGATCGCCGTCCGGTATATTCAGGCGATCCGAAACCGTCTGTCGCCCCACACCTTGATCTACCTGAACGAGGTGGGATCGTTCACGGCGGACAGAATGAATCTGGATATCCCGCTCTCTTACTGGACACTGAGTGGCTCGATGTTCGCGTACCTTTTTGCCCACTTTGCCGAGATCGGGGTAGATCTCGTGGCCGGTTCCGAGCTTATCGACTATCCGGGCCAACCAGTGGGAGCAACGCTGGTCGATTGGAGAACCGGAAAGCCGAATGCCCGCTATTGGGTTCTCAAGCTGCTGCGTGACAACTTCGGACCGGGAGACAAATTGGTCAATACGGAGATGGGGCGGGGGCAAATGGATCCTGCCGGTCCCGGGGGCGCCCAGTACGCCCTGGTCCGTGGCTTCATCTCACCCGCGGGAGACCGTAAGATCCTGCTCGTGAACGAGCGCGATCGTAAGATCCGCATTTCCATTCGAGGGATTACTGGGGCTCAAGTACACTACGTGGACCAGTCCACGGGATTTGAGCATCCAGCGTCCGCGGAACTGGCCGAGGACGCGATTGAACTTAAGCCCCAAGCAGTGGCCGTGGCCCGCTTATCCAAATGAACGGCAGTTACTAAGGAGACAACTATGTCAATTCGTCGCTTAGTCCTAATCGCCTTGCTGGGAGTTCCCGCATGGGCGCAAACCTTCCGCGGCAATCTCACGGGCGCTGTGACCGATTCGTCTGGCGCTGCGCTTCCGCAGGCTGTGGTCCAATTGATCAATCCCGAAACCGGACTTACTCGCACTAGCACCACCACGGGAGGTGGCGAATATAACTTCCCCGATCTGCCACTCGGCGTGTACGCGATCACGGTGAGTCACTCGGGATTCGAAACCAAAAAGATTTCTAACATAGAGATTGCCGTTTCGAAGACGACTAACATTAGTATTCAGTTGGGCGTGGCTACACAACAACAAATGGTTGAAGTCTCCGCCGCGGCCGTTAATCTGGAGACTACGTCGAGCGAGTTGGTTTCAGTGGTGAACGATAAAACGGTCCAGGATTTACCGATCAACGGCCGCGACTTCACACAGATGATTAAGCTCTCGCCGGGCGTCACCACGGGGCTAGTCTCGTCCATCAACGGAATGCGTCCATCTGGTAATAACTTCCAAATTGATGGCGCCGACAACAATGACGTGATGCAGAATATCGAGGCGGTCAACCAACCGGGAGTCGGCGGGATCGCCGGAGCTCTGTTGCCCATCGACGCCATCGATCAGTTCTCGGTGCAGACGAACGCCGCCGCCGATGTAGGCCGTAACGCCGGATCGAATATCAACCTGGTCGTCAAATCCGGTACTAACAGCCTGCACGGCACCCTGTACTTCTTCGATCGCAACGAGGCGCTGGCGTCCCCTTCCCCGACACAGCCTCCCGGAAGTTCGCCACAGGAAATCCGCAACAACCAGTTCGGGTTTTCGATCGGCGGACCCATTTTCAAGAACAAGACATTCTTCTTTCTGACCGGCGAGGCCCAGATTGGAGTCGTCGCCGATTCGATTATCGATACATCGCCGTCTGCTGCCTGGGTGACAAAGGCTCAAGGTGTTCTCGCGAACAGTCATGTCCCAGTAAATCCAGTCTCGCTCAATTTACTGACTATTTTCCCTGCCAACAGCCGTACCGGACCTGCCACGCCGAATAACTACCTGGCCAACGGCCTGAACACTTTTAATAGCTACAACGGTATAGTCAAAGTCGACCATCGCTTCAATGATAAACATTCGCTTTCCCTCCGATATCTCGGTGGGACGGGAACGCAGGTCGGCGACGTCGGCTCCCATTTCGTCGATTTCTTCCAGGTCGCGCCGATACACGTGCACAACTTCTCTCTTGTGGAAACGGCCATCCTTTCGCCGAGGCTCGTCAGCCAACTCACACTCGGCGTCAACTACTTCTTGCAAACATTCAATGACTTCAACATCGGTTTCAATCCACTCGCGCTTGGGCTCAACACCGGGATCACTCAAGGAAATCAGATTGGCTCGCCCACCATTAACATCGGAGGGTTCGACTCCGTGGGCGTGTCACAGCCAACGGGCCGTATAGATACGACTGGCCACATAACCGAGAACCTCTCCTATAGCGCTGGCCGCCATCAGTTCAAGTTCGGAGGTGAATACCGGCGGGCCGTCCTGGACGTTGCCTATTTTGCCAAAGTTCGCGGCGTTTTCACTTTCGATGGAACGCGCGGTCCTTGGGCTTCCGACCCGGCTCTCTCCGGGACTCTCAAGGCTCTGGCCGACTTCCTTGCAGGTTATCCCAGCAATTCCAACGGCGCCGTCATTGCCCGCGGCGAGCCGGAGCCGATATTTCAGATCAATTCCGGTGACTGGTGGGTGCACGATAACTTCCAGGTGAGCCCGCAGCTGAATGTAAATTTTGGCGTGCGATACGACTATTACGGCGTACTGCACGACAAGGCGAACGATCTCGCGAATTTCCTTCCAGGCAAAGGCTTCGTGACTGGACAGTTGTATCCAAAGAATAAGCTGGATTTTGCCCCGCGTTTCGGCTTCGCGTATTCGCCGAAATGGGCCGGCAAAATTGCGATCCGCGGTGGGTACGGGATCTACTATGATGTGCCAATTGTAAATGCATTCGATGTTGTGCCCGCGCCGAATGGGGCGGCTCTGGGAATATCCTTCAATCCAGGTGGGCCAAATCCCGTTTACACGCTTTCCGCCACAAACGTAGTGTTCCAACCCGGTGTACCCGTCTTCGGAGGGGTTGCGCCTATTCCACCCTTCGGAGCATTCTCCGTCAGTCAAGACTTCCGGCTGCCGTATGCGCAGAACTATCACCTCGACGTTCAGACGCAACTTACTAGAACAACGTTGTTTCAGGTGGGATATGTCGGCGACGTAGGCCGCCATTTACTGGCAGTTTTGGATATCAACCAGGCGATCCATGGGATTCGTCCTTATGCCGGCCAGTATCCGCTGCTGGGGGCAATCGACCAATTGAATTCCATAGCTAACTCCAGCTATAACTCACTGCAGACGTCCCTCCGGCAGCGGCTTTGGAAAGGGCTCACGGCAAACTTGAACTATACCTGGAGCCATGCGATCGATAACGCCTCCGGTGCAACAACGCCCGAGAACAGTTACAACCTGAATCAGGATCGCGGCTCCAGCTCCTTCGACACACGGCATATTGAGACTGGCTTTATCAGCTATGAAGCGCCTCGATTGGAGAACTTTGCGCCACGTTTGACTGGAGGATGGCAGTTTAATGCACTGGTCACTTACACCTCCGGTTCGCCGATCAATGTTTTAGCGGGCACAAATGTGAGTGGAAGTGGAGAAAATAAGGACAGGCCGAACTTGGTCGGGGATCCCTTTGCAAATGTGCCAGTGCTGACCGGTACGCAGGCTGTACAGTACTTCAATCCAAGCGCCTTCGCCCGGCCTGCGACCGGCACGTTCGGCAATCTCGGTCGAGACGCGTTTTATGGACCCGGGTTCGGTTCCGTCGATTTTTCAGTTTTCAAGCGCACTCCGATAACCGAGAGGGTTAACACAGAATTCAGAGTGGAAATTTTCAATTTACTGAACCGCACGAATTGGGCAAATCCGGTTCCGCGGCTTGTCAGCGCCAGTTTCGGCCAGCTCACTGGAACCAAGGCCAGTGGTTACGCTCCAGGTATCGGTTTCGGCGAACCACGCAACGTTCAATTGGGATTTAAAATCATCTTCTGAAATTGAGGCACCAGACGATTAAGCTCTCAGTGGCGGACGACTCAACGTGGAACGCGCCGCGCAAGCGATCCGGCAGAAAACGTTCGCAACGCTCGGCTCCGGACTCGACGCGAACGGCCAGCCGAAGTTGGCGATGACGGAAAGCCGCTCGTGAACCCGCTCGCTACCGCGATCGCGAATTATCAGGTCCCACCGATCGCGGGCCGCGCCATGGCAAGCCCATGGGCCAGATGCTTATGAAGCAGGTAATGGCCGTCAACCCGGATTATCGGACGCAGAACTTTCCGGCGTACCAAAAGACGGAGAACGACGCGACCACCGGGAAGATCGCGACCTCGGCGAACGCGCTGAATACCATGATGGGTACTTTTCGGTACTGAACACCGCGGCCGATGCGCTGAACAACACTAACGTCCAGGTGCTTGACAAACTCGCGAACTCAATTGGCGCGCAGATCGGGCAAACTCCGGTCACTAGTTACAACACCATCGTGCACCGGCTCGGACCGTATCTGGCGAGCGGCGGATCGGTAGGGGAGCGTGGCAACCAATGAGGAAGATTTCTCGTCGCACCTCAGCCCCGATCAGATCAAACAGAACATCGGCGTGTCGGCACTGCTGGCCGATTCGAAAGTGAAAGCGCTACAGGATCAGTATCAGCGCGGCAGAGGTTGACTCGGCAGGCGCCGACGGCGCTCCAGGGGGGCGTCAGGTCACGCTGTCCGATGGGCGGACGGCGACATTCCCGAGCCAGTCGCAGGCCGACGCATTCGAAAAAGATCATTCGGACAAGGTGCGTTAATGGCCGACGATACCCATACCCTCATCCAGAACAACTTCGCGGTACATTGCGGATTCGGCATCGTGCCCGCGCGTCCGTACAAACCGCGCGACAAGGCCAAGGTCGAAAACGCGGTGCAGGTGGCTCAACGATGGATTGTTGCCGCATTGCGGAATCG
>JBPCOQ010000120.1:0-78894 GCA_051000095.1 Bryobacteraceae bacterium
TCTGGAGCGCACGGCGCGAGTTAAGGCCGACACTGCAGCGGCGATGGAGATGCAGACCGCCAAACAGAAGCTGTTCGCCAGCTTTCCGCAACGGCGGAGCGCATGAGGGAAATATCGGTGTTTCCCCATAGGGAAAATCAACACCAACACCAACACCAAAGTCAAAATCGTTCTATGAAAAGGAAAAAACAAAACCTCCTACGGTTGAAGCTGTGACGGCCTCCCGTTGGTCGGTACCGAAGAGACGCGCAAGGATGCAAAAACGAAGCAGTTTCTACCCGCTAACACCAAATCAGAAAGGAGTCCCAGCGCCGGACCGCTCCGCCTCTTATCCAGGCTCATTCTTCGATGAGAAAATGCTATCCCGCAACGTGATCACGGTCGCGCCCCAGCCTCCGGCTTCGGCTGGCGCGTCCCCAAAGTTTTCTACAAACGGCGTACGGGCCAGAATGGAACGGACCATGTCCCTTTGGACGCCAATCCCTCGCCCATGCACGATCCGCAAAGCGCGCAAGCCGAGCCGGTGGGCTTCCGCGAGGTATTCCTCCACAACCGGCTTAACATCTCGCGGCGGTACCGTATGCAGGTCGAACACATCGGTGATGGCGATGCGAATCGGCTCGGTTCCCATAGGCTGTTCATCCATGCACCTGCTATTATGTAATCGTCTGGAGGTTTATTTCTAAATGGGTCCCGTGGGTGTACAAGAAATGGTCGTCATTTTCCTTGTCGCCCTTGTCCTCTTCGGCCCCAAGAAGTTGCCGGAGTTAGGCAAGACGATTGGCAAAGCGATCACCGAATTTCGCCGGGCTCAAAGCGAGCTCAAGGCTACGTTCGATCACCACATGCGAGAACTGGAAAAGGAAAACGAGTCGGTTAAGGAGCTCACGCAAAGCTATACCCGTGAGATCAACAACCATATCGAATCGCACTACGATTCTCCTTACTACGATTCGGGCGCTTACGGCGCCGATACGTACCAATCCACTGCAGCAAATTCAACTACAGTAAGCGAACCCGCACCTCAGGGCGCCGAAACCCCGGCCTCGCACGAGACCATTGCGAACGGAACTGTTCCGCGAACACCGCATTCGACGCTTGCGTCTGAACAACCCAAGTCCGAAGAACATCCGGGTGGACCCGAAAACCATCCGGGCGGGCCCGAAAACCATGCGGGGGCGCCCGAAAACCATGCGGGCAGGCAGAATCTTCCGGAATCGCATCCGGTCAACAGCTAGGGCCAAACCGATCTAAACGACGAGATGGACGACGAGAAGCAGGGAGGGCGCACTCCCTCCGAGGGAGTGCCGCCGCTCGAGGCGGATAAGCACTCTCATAACGCGAACCACTACGGCGAGTATGAGGATTCGTCCGTCCATGGCTCAACATCCGTGGCCGTAGTTCCTCCGGGAATTCCAGCGAAACCGCCGCCGCCCACCCCCCCCGCGCTTTTTGACGACGATGATGGAGACGACGAAGGCATGCTGCGCATGTCGTTCCTGGAGCATCTGGAGGAGCTCCGGACACGTCTCATTCGCATGCTGATGGGTCTCGCGGTTGCCTTTGTGTTCTCGCTTGTATTCGCCGGAAAACTCTGGGACATCATCAGCGAGCCGGCCGTGGTCGCGCTGACGCACTTGCATGTCGTTCCGCCCCGCTTGGCCATGATCCAGCCGATGGAGGGGTTCTCAATCATCTGGGTAAAGCTGCCGCTGCTCTGCTCGATCTTTCTCGCCTCTCCGTGGATCATTTATCAGGCGTGGGCCTTTATCGCGCCGGGACTGTATAAGCGGGAGCGTAAGTGGGCAACGCCCTTCATTCTCATCACCGCCGGGCTATTCATCGGAGGCGGCGTTTTTGCTTACTTCCTGGCGTTCCGGTTCGGACTGGAGTTCCTGCTCGGCATCGGAATGATGAACAACGTTCAGCCAGTGGTGAGCATTACCGAATACTTCGATTTATTCGTGAATGTGACTCTCGGAGTCGGGCTGGTGTTCGAGATGCCGGTGCTGATCTTCCTGCTCACATTGCTCCGGCTGGCCTCGCCTCGTTTCCTGATCAAGCATTCACGGTACGCCATTCTGGCGATTGTAATCATCGCGGCGATCGTTACTCCCACGCCCGATGTCTTCAATCTGATGTTGTTCGCCGTCCCAATGACGCTGCTCTATTTCGTAGGCGTTTTCGCCGGTTATGTAATGGTTCTCAGGCGCGAAGGCAGATCGCTGCCGTGGGGCTGGATCGTGCTCATCATCGCGGGCGTGCTTGCGTTGGCCGGCGGCGGCTTGGCCCTGGCTGTTCTGCATTACGGATTCAAGTTGATTCCGCACTGGCCGTTTCTAACGAAGTAGTAAGCTGGTTTTTAATGTTAGGCACGGCTCCAAAGGTCTCGCCGCCAGAGCTCCTGATCCATACGCCGGATGGCCGCAGCCGGTCGCTGCCTTTGAATGGCGACCATTTCGCATTGGGCCGCTCGAGTACCAACGAGCTTTGCTTTGCCGAGGACGCCGGCCTCTCGCGCCAGCACCTGGTAATCGAGAGATCCGGCGATGAGTGGAGCGTTCGCGATCTGGGCAGCAAGAACGGAACGCTCGTCAACGGCACGCGGATTACCGGCGTGCACAAGATTGGGCCGAATGATCGCATCACGGCGGGCCATCTAACCATCGAGTTTGCCGGTAACAAAGCGATCCCGGCGCAGACCGTCGTTTTTGTCGAGGGCACACCCGGTCCATCACTCTCAAGCACGATGGCGACCAGTCTGGAAGGCGTGCTCAGCGATGAGAAGGATCTGGAAGGCGGTCCTCAGATGCGAGCGCTCATACGCGCAGGCAGGGAATTGGCCGGCCATCGCCCGCTCGGCGAGCTGTTCACCCTGATCATGGATCTCTCGATCGACGCGGTAGGCGCGTCCCGGGGAGTGTTGATGACGATCGAGGGCGAGGAGTTGGAGGTGCGGGCGGCCAAGGGCGAGGGCTTCCGGATCAGCACCACTGTGCGGGACCGCGTCATCAAAGAACGGAGCTCGCTGCTAGTGCGGGACGCGCGGCTGGATCACGCCCTGGCCGAGCGAATGAGCATCGTCGAGCAGCAGGTACGCAGCATCCTGGCCGTTCCGCTGCAGACCGAGAACCGGGTGATCGGTCTGCTTTATCTCGATTCACCGCATTTCGTTCATGAATTCACCAAAGACGATTTGAATTTGCTCACCGTAATGGCAAATGTCGCTGCCATTCGAATCGAGCATGCCCGCCTTGCGGAAGTGGAGCAGGCGGAACGGCTTTTCTCGAAAGAATTGGAGCAGGCCGCGGAAATCCAGCGCGGTCTGCTGCCAACCAGCGCGCCTGAGTTGCCAGGAGTTGACTTGGCCGGCTACAACGCCGCCTGCCACACGGTGGGCGGCGACTATTACGATTTTCTGCCTTACCCCGATGGCCGCGTGGCGATTCTGGTTGGCGATGTGTCCGGCAAGGGAATGCCGGCCGCGCTCTTGATGTCGAGCCTGCAGGCTCGCGTGCAGGTGCTGTTCGACGATCCCACGGATCTGGCCGCCCTGGTCACGCGCTTGAATCGGATCATCGCAACCAATTGTCCGGCCAACCGGTTCATCAGTTTCTTTATCGGCGTGTTCGACCCAAGCACTGGCGAGATTACCTATGTAAATGCCGGTCACAATCCGCCCTTGCTGGTGCACTGTGCAGGCGGAGTGGAGGAGCTGGAAGGAACCGGACTACTGCTCGGCATCCTGCGCGATTCCAAGTATCAACAGCGGACCTGCAAGCTTGAAATCGGTGACGTGGTGGTGCTCTTCAGCGATGGCGTGACTGAAGCCGCGCGCCTCGATACCGACGAGCAGTTCGGTGAAGAACGCCTGGCCAAGATCCTGGCCGAACAAAGCTGTCATTCCGCGAAGTCCATCATCGAGGCGATCAACCAACAGATCGCGGAGTTCACCGGGGGCGCTCCGCCGGCCGATGACATCACGCTATTGGTAGCGCGGCGCATCCCTAGCCGAGCCAGGGAAGCCCGGATGGATGCGCGATTCAGCCAGTTCGAACGAAGTCAGGAAGCCCTGGAGGTCCCACATGCCGGCGAAGGCGAATTCTCTGATTGATGGCCGCTTCTTTCCGGCGCTTCGATCGTACGAAGGAACACTGCACCTCGACTCCAGTACCTTCAAATAAGCCTTACTTCGCCAAACGGCTTGAAAACACCGTTTTCGTATTTGGTGGATATTGTCATCTTCTCGTGCTCCTGGTCCTCATTTCTTCCCGCTCTCCTTAGCATCGCGCTTCGCGTCTTTCCACCCTTCGTGCATGTCATGGCTGGTTTCCTTCAGCTTTTGGCCAGCCTTCTTGGCCGCTTTTTCCGCTTCCTGCGCGATGTCGTAAGCGGCCCGGCCGGCCTTGTGCGCGGCGGTGTCACGCTCCACTTCCGTTTGCCTGGCCCGTTCGGCGTTCCTGTCCGAGCCGTGACGGGTGCACGCTCCCAGCCCCAGCGCAAGCAAAGCAACAGCGGCAATCGTCCAGGTTCGCATTAGGATCCCCCTCTAATGGATGCTAGCAGCGTCCCTTGAGTTTCCCGGCGCTGCGTTTCTGAGCACGTAAGCCCAAAGTGCCGCCGGAACCAGCACGACACAACCGGTCAGCGTAGCCACTTGACCCACCGGGACGTGATGGTCGATCAGCGCTCCGGCCGAGTAGCTGGACAGCGACATCGTCAAAACGCTGAACGCGAACTCGGCCGAGAACACGCGGCCCCGAAAGCGGTCGTCCGTCTGGAGCTGCAACAGAATCGTCGAGAAAATCCACAGTGTTGACCCGCCCGCATGCGCAAACACAATCGCCGCGCAGGCCAGCGGTAAATTAGGAGCGGCACCCAATGCAACATAACCCAGAGCGGCTATGAGAAAGCCGATCAGGATGCCCAGCCGCATTCGCGACCGGATGCCACCCGCCCAGTAGCCGCTCGTGAGCGGTCCGATGATTGCGCCGAGTCCACGGCATCCCATCAGCAGGCTCATGCCGAGCATGCCGCTTTCACGCGCGCTGAAACCGGCGCGATGCACAGGGTACACTTGCTCGCCGAGGATGGGCAGCAGCACCCAGTTCGCTCCCATCAAGCCCAACCCCGCCTTGACGAAAATGGCCGCGCGCAACTGCGGCGCTTTCCAGACATAATGCATGCCTTCGCGGATCGGCGAATAGTCCGCCAGATCTTTCAGCTTCATTGGCGCTAGATTCGCCACGTGCGGCTCGGTAAAACGCATTCTGCGAATCAGCAGCGCGGAGGCCACAAACGAGAGTGCGTTCAGGACGAAGACCGTGTTTCGCCCGAAGTAAGCGGCGATTACGCCGCCGATCGCAAAGCCCATCGCAAAGTTGAACGACCAGGTTGTGGAGGAGAGCGTATTCGCGATCACTACCTCGGACTCGCCCGTGATGTTCGGAATCACCGCCTGGTGCGCCGGCTCGAACAGCGCCCACATCAGCGTCTCCGAGAAGAGCAATGCATAGAGCAGCCAGACCAGTTGCGGGCCGCGCACCAGCAGCATGCAGAGTACGATCCCGGCGCGCACCCAGTCGGCGAAGATCATGACGCGCTTGCGGCTCAAGCGGTCGTTGATCACGCCCGACGCCGGAGCGGCAAAGAACTGCGGCAACACTTGCAGGACAAACGCGAGACCCACTGCTTTCGCGCTTCCGGTGTACTCGAGTAGAAGGCTATAAACAGCGACAGTGTACAGCCAATCGCCCAACTCGCTTACAATCTGCGCCATCCACAAGAGACGGAAATTGCGATTGGTCCGGACGAGGTGGAGCATGCTTTAGCTTGCTCTAAGACGTATACAACCCCATGCGCTGCTTCACCAATTCTACCGTCGCGTTCGCGATCGGCGACACCCGCTCGGCGCCCTTCTTCAGGACGCTGCTCAGATAACCGGGCTCGGAGACGATCTCGTTATACCGTTTCTGCAGCGGCTCGATATGTGAGATCGTCAGCTCGGCGACCTGCTTCTTCAGATCCCCATAGCGCAGTCCGGCAAAGTGGTTGCGAATGCGGTCCTCGGGCCACTCGCTGAAGGCCTGGAAAATATTGAGCAGATTCGCAACGCCCGGGCCGATATGCTCGAAATCGACAGCGGGATTCGAATCGGTGGTGGCGCGCATGATCTTCTTGCGGATCTGTTCGGGTTTATCGAGTAGCGCGACAGCATGGCCCGATCCCGTCGCCGATTTGCTCATCTTCTTATCCGGCTCATCCAGGCCCATCACGCGAGCGCCTACAGCAGGGAGATGCGTGGCCGGTACGATGAACGTCTCACCGTAGAGCGAATTGAATCGCTGGGCGATATCGCGCGTTAGCTCCAGATGCTGGGCCTGATCTTCACCCACCGGCACAATCGCAGCCTGATACAGCAGGATATCGGCGGCCATCAACACCGGATACTGCAGCAGACCGCCGCCGATGGCCTCCTGCGCTTGCGTTTTCGCCTTGTACTGCGTCATGCGCTCCAGCCAGCCGACAGGCGTTACGCAAGTCAGCATCCAGGCCAGCTCGGCATGCGCGTGAATGGAGGATTGCACCACAATCGAAGAATGCGACGGGTCGATTCCGCAAGCCAAAAACAGCGCGGCGGTTTCCTCGATCTTAGAGCGTAGCTCGGCAGGCGGCTGGTAGCTGGTCACCGCGTGTAGATCGACGATGCAGTAGATGCTTTCGTAATCGTACTGGATCGCAACCCAACTCTTCAGGGCGCCCAGGTAATTGCCAATGTGCAGATTTCCCGACGGCTGAACGCCGGAGAAGACGCGTGCTTTCATGCGGACTGATCCTATGGTAGCTTGTAACGTGGCACAGGCACTTTGTGGTAAGGCCCGATTTACCAGCGGCTTAGGTTCGGTTTGCCAGCGTGGAGCAGGTCCCCGACCTGCTCGCCGAACGCGGTGTTTTAGGGATTCGCCACTCGAACGCGAGCCGGTCGGAGGCCTGCTCCACATTTTTGCAAAGACGTAAGTTATCGAAAATGTTTTCGTTCCGCTTAAGTAAGTGGCACAGGCATTCCCGCCTGTGTTGGTTATGAATATCGAAAAGCTCGTATACGGCGGCGATGGATTAGCTCGCGTCGACGGCCGGGTTGTTCTCACTCCTTTCGTGCTGCCGGGCGAGGCCGTGCACGCCGAGGTCTCACGCGCGAAGAACGACTTGCTGCGCGGAAAGCTGACAAGTGTTGTCGAGGCGTCGCCGCAGCGCGTCGCGCCCCTTTGCCCGTACTTCTATCGATGTGGAGGCTGCCAGTATCAGCACGCTTCGTACGATTATCAGCTAGAGCAGAAAAGGCTCATTCTGCGGGAGGTATTGCGGCGTGTCGGCAAGATCGACTACCAGGGCGAGATCGGCGTGATCGCTGGCGAGCCTTGGGAGTATCGCAATCGTTCGCAACTGCACATCGAGAACGGAGCCATCGGCTACTTCGAGGCCGGTTCGCACAAGCTCTGCGCGATCGATCATTGCCCGATCTCCTCGCCGAGGCTGAATCAGGCAATCGCTCAGTTGGCGCGGGAGTTGCCGCGCTATCGAGGGTTCAGGGCGGGCGTCGAGTTGTTCACGAATGAGACGGACCTGCAAGTGAATCTTCTCGACCGCGTGCCTGCATCGGTGCTGAGGCTGTTTCAGGAATTGGGAACGCTGGAGGCGATCACGTACGGTCCATCCCGTGTGAGCCCGCGGTCATTCTTTCAGGTCAACCGCTTCCTGATCGATCAGCTTGTGAACGAGGTGATCGGGAATGCGCCGGGCGATTTCGCGCTCGACCTGTACGCGGGCGTTGGTTTGTTTACGGCACGGCTATCACAGCGGTTCGCGAGTGTCGTTGCGGTCGAATCCAGCGGCAGTGCGTTCCGCGATCTCGAAATGAACATGAACGGCCGCGCCAGGGTGGAGCGCAAGTCCGCGGAAGAGTACCTGCCATCGCTCGGCAAAGCGCCCGGCCTGATCGTCGCTGACCCGCCGCGTGCCGGTCTGGGCAAGATGATCACCGGCGAGCTGATCCGGTTACGAGCCGCCGCCCTCACCATCGTGTCCTGCGATCCCGCCACGCTGGCGCGGGACTTGGCGCCGCTGCTCGCAAGCGGCTACCACACCGCGAAGGTCACACTGGTCGATCTCTTCCCCCAGACATATCACATAGAGACCGTGGTGCATCTGATTTGACCAGTACAGCGACCCTTTAAGGTATGTCACCACGGTGCGTGTCCTATGGGGCGCAAATCTTGTCTTCGCAGGCCTCCTCGGCGAGAGCGCGAAAGTCTCTAACGTTGAAAGTGTAGATGCGGTCGCATGCGGACTTTTGTGCACAGCGTAGGTGAGCTGCATCATGAACCGTGCCTCCCGTCCAACCGCTGTTAGCGCAGTGGCGAATGACTTCGCGGTATTCCTTGGGTGTGAGGGTCACCAACTTCAGGCGAGGAAGAATCATGCCTTCGACGATTTGCCACGCCTCATTGGGATAAATCGGCGGCTTGAACGGCGTCCGTGTCAACACCGAGTAAATTTCGGTAAGGCTATGGGCGCTGACAAACCCGTGATGTTTCCGGCTGAGCAGCTCTTCGAGGGGCGGTCAGAGCCGGGCCGTTGTGAGGGTGCCGGGTCACTGCTGCCGCCACCAGAACCGAGGTATCGAAATACCAGTTCACAAGCCCCATGCTTTGCGCATCCGGTCTTCGCGATCGTCGTCAATCGCTTTGAGGATGTCGTAGCCTGGAGGAATCTCACCGGTGTGGACCCAGAAGCTACCCTTCTTGACCAAGGAGGGCCTCCGGTCGGCTGGTTTGAGCAGCACACCTCCCGGGGTTTCCTGGATTTCGAGATCGCTGCCCGCGTGCAACCCGAGCCGGTCCCGGACGGGTTTCGGCAGGATGACGCGCCCGGCTTTGTCCATCTTCAGTGTCATACCACTTGAATATGGCAGGCGCCATTGATTATGGCAAGCCGCAAGCACTATTACATAGAGATCGTAGTGTATCTCGCGTACGCCACAAAAACCGATGTACGCTGGTTGCTAACGTGCCCGAGTTGTTGCCTTCTCCTAGCCTGAAGCGCTGGTATGCAGCGCGCTGGTCTGGCTCATCTTCCTGGTCTCCAGGAATCCCAATTCTTCTTTTCGGTTTCTTCTACGCCGTCTTGCTGGTGTCTCTTTCGGCAGTTCATCCGTTCTGGCTGGACGAAGTTATGCAGCTCGCCGGTACCAGGGACTATTCGGGAACCGCTCTTATCCGCTTCATCCGCGATTTTCCCGGTACGGCTCCACTGGGTTATCTTGTCCAACACTGGACTATCGCGTGCCTCGGTTTCTCATCGTTGTCCGCGCGAATCTCGTCCGAGATCTGCAGCGTTTTGAGTTGCATCGCGCTCAGCGTCCTGGGCCGCCAGCTCGGACTGAGAAACCGGTCGTTTCTGATCCTGCTTTGGGCATGCCTGCCGTTACAACTACGATATGCGCTGGAGGCACGCCCTTACTCACAGGCCCTCTTCTTTGCGATCCTGGCAACGGCGTGCTTCCTTCACCTGCTCTCACGGCCAAGTTTCCAGCGCGCCTTGGCCTATGCGGTGGTGATTGCTCTCGGTCTCTACACCGTCCCATACACGCTCTTCCTGCAATTTGGGTATGTCGCGGGACTCATCGCATCCCGAAGGGGAGCCCGGGAGACGGCCTATTCGGCCGCGGCGATTGCTGCCGCCTGCTTTTCTTTCCTGCCCTGGTATGTTAGTTCCGCGCACTACTGGAACAAGCTGCTCGACAGCCTACCCGCCTTCAAACTTTCCCCGAAATTCTTACTGCTGCCGGTCCACGAGATTTCGGGAGGCGGCTACGTGTGCTCGCTCGCGCTGATCGCTCTCGCCATTCTCGGATCTCTCTCGCCGGCCATTGAGCGCTCACGGAAGTTGTGCCTGGTGTGCGGGATTGCCTTGGGGCTGTTCGGTGCAATTCTGTCGGATGCTGTATTCGGCTACTTCTTTGCGATCCGCCAGGTGATGTTTATCCTGGTACCCCTGACAGTTCTTGCCGTGCACGGCTTCGTATCGGCTCTGCAGCAGAAGCGCCGCGTCCTGGCCGTCGCTCTGGGCGGGACGCTGATGGTTAGCGCCGTGGTTAAGAACGTACGTTATTTAGCGGATCGTTCCGAAAACTGGGCCGCTGCAGCCGCGGCGATCCGTTCTGTTACCGGCAACGGCGCCTGTCTTAAGTTCGTCGAGGGTGGGGACGCCGCCCTGTATGGCTTCTTCGACTCGTCCCTCATCGGGAGGGCGTGCGCCGGCGCCGCTGACACGCCGATGATAGCCGTCCCGACCACCGCCTACACCGAATCCACAACCCTTCGCAATCTAACGGATGAGCTGAAGCGGCGCGGTTTTCAAGAAACCCGTTCTACCTCGGCGGGCGGAACCAAAATAACCAGCTTTTACCGTAGCGCTCGCTCGCTCGCATCCCAATGAAGGCGCAGCGAGGCCCCCGCCGGGTCCGGTGAATTCACCCAAACTTTGCCCATCGGCACTCCAAATTCCAAAGCCAGGCAGTCCTCCAAACCGTTGCTCCAGTAAACGCCATCCAAGGTCAGCGGTAAACCCTCAATGGAAACCGTTCCACCGGTGGTGCGCGCCACCGCCGCAACGCCGCGGCATAGCTCATAACGGGCCGACGCGACCGAGCGCCAGATCCGCAGATTATGTTGAAGCGCCGCCAGGTGAAACGCGGCCAGCAGACAAAGCGCAGCCGGACCCATCCAACGCGGCAAGGCGCGGCAAGCGTTTACGATCAGCAGAACAAAGGCCGGCAGCGCATAAGTGAGATAACGCGATCGCTCGAGCGACGGTCCGATCAGGAGCATGTGATGGGTCGGGATGCAGGCCACTACCACGCCCACCATGGTTAGCAAAAGCGGGCGGCGGTCCGGCCGCGCCTTCAGCATCGCGAGAGACCCCAGCAGGCCCGCCGCCAACCCCAGCATCATCCAAAATTCCAGTGGACGGGACCAGTTGACCGGAATCCAGAGGACGCCCCAAATGCGCGCTAGAAACGTTTTGGCGAGCTTGATCCCGTCAAACTCGAACACAGTGGGAGCGCCGGTTGCCTCCTGATATCCTCCGATGCCTTTTAAAACCAGCCAGCGCCAGGTAAATATCGCGGCGGCCAGAGTGAAATTGGAAATCGCCAGAACCTTTCCATCTCGTGTGCGCACACGACGGCCCAACAACAACACCAGCAGAACAGGCAGCACGAAACCCGACTCTTTACTCAGGCACGCGCACATTGTTGCGGCGAGAGACACGGCCAAGGCGTACACGCCGGTCCCACGTGCCACCGCCAGAGCCGCTATTAGGGAGAACAGCAGCGCCAGCATGTCGAACCGGGCTGCCGTCCAGGCGACCGCTTCCGGAAAAAGTCCGTTGAGAGCGAAGAGCAATCCAGCCAGCCAATCCAGCGGCGGCGGCATGCCGAGCCGCCGGACCAGCATGAGAAACAACACGCTCGATGCAACATGGAGCGCTAGATCAAAGGCATGCCTGGGGAGCGCCGCGGTGTTCCACAGCTTCTGTTCCGCCCAATACGTGGCGAATCCGAGCGGCCGGAAAAAGCGCGGGCCGCCGCAGGAATGCGTCAGGCACTCGATCGGAGTGGGCGCTTGCCCGGAGCTGATCTGCCGGAGATGAATGTAATCGTCGGTAACCAGCGGCATAGATAAAATCGGCAGATAAGCGACTGCGGTGATAACTGCGACCACCACCGGCGCCCCGGCCGCGAACGGTCGCGCATAGAGGGGCGCGTGCGCTCGCACGCTCCTGGCTAGTAGCGAAAGCAGGATGGCCAGCGCCAGCGCGCATTCCAGGTTGAGTGGATTGTGCACGGGCCAAATCAGGTCAAACGGCCCGAACACCCCCCGGGCCAACAACAGCGCAGCGCTCGCGCAAGCCAATCCTGTCAGCAGCAGTAGTAGAGGCATTCTTGCCCAATCTCGCTTAGTCTTCACATTTTGTGGGGCAGCTTGGCAAGCTGCGCGCCGATGTCATCGGCGCAGTGGCCTCCGGGAATCGCAGAAACGCTGTATTCCAGTCGTTGTTGGGTTGACTCGAGAACCGGCTGCAAACATAAGCGCCATAAAACCAGCAGCAGTAGTACAGGCATTCTTGCCTGTTTTTATGGGCGCGGGATCGCCCACCAAAGGCGATGAAAAGCAGTGAGTGGAGCAGGCGGTTTCGCCTGCTCGGCAGGCCAATGGCCTGCTCCACTCTACCTCGAGCCACAGAAGGGTTTCGAGAGTGTGTTGCCCGGAAATAGAGCCACCACATCAGGCGCGTCCCGCTCGCGCAACCAAGTCGAACCCAAGCGCCATGCCGAGCGCGATGGAACAAGCGATCAGAGTCCACACCACCGGTACACTGCCCAGGCTAACCAATGCGGCGGGTCCGGATGTCCAATACCAGGCCCACAGAGTCTTTAAATGCACGCGTCCCGGACCAAGCCCGCCATACATGGGCGCCAGTTTTGCGATGTAGGTGGCGGCCAGCACGTAGCCCCATA
Organism: Bryobacteraceae bacterium; assembly: GCA_051000095.1. GTDB lineage: Bacteria > Acidobacteriota > Terriglobia > Bryobacterales > Bryobacteraceae > JBBSHP01. The sequence goes on from JBPCOQ010000120.1 coordinate 12,581, forward strand.
GCACCACCTGCGCCGCAAGCAGCGCCCACCCCCATCGGCGCGCGCGGGACAAACCCAAAAACGCCAGCAGCAACACCGGGGCCAGCAGCACCTGCGTGTACCAGGGTACGGCGGCAATCGCGCCACCCTTACTCGAAGCGAAAAAAGCGACGCTGATGATCGCCAGGCCGATGCAAAACAGAAGCACGCCGGCGATGACGATCCACTCCGCGGGTCGCGGCCTCGCGTAGACGAAGTTGCAAATGACGCCGCACGCAAGCAAAAGGAGCATCACGTTCAGCGTGGCCGAGGAAAACGTAGTGAACGAATTGTTCCCCGTCCACAAGCTGGAGTGCGCCATGTAGCCGATGCTCTCGCGCCATGGCAGGTGAAGCGCGGATTGGAGAAACGGCCCGGGTCCAACACCAGACGTCGACTCGACCGTTCCGCTCAGATTGTGATACAGAAGCAAATTTCGCGCGTACCACGGACTCGCGAGGAGAGCCAACGGCAACACGATTTCCCACGCCGCCGGTGCCAACGCCAGCGGGATCAGAAACAGAAAATACGCCTTGACGAGTAGCGCGGCCGACAGCGCCAGACCCAACACGACCCAGTTGCGGCGAATCGCGGCCCACAGCAGGTAGCCCATGGCCGCCGGCGCGAAAGTGTCGTTTGATACATGGCAGATGGCCGCATACAGCATTTGCGACGAGAACAAACAGAACAACGCCGCCTGAAAATACAACGGTGGCAGCACAAGCTGATGCGACAGGAGCCATGTCGAATGCGCGATCAGCAGCACCGCCAGCGTGGCACACACCAGGCGCAGCCAAAGCACGCGGCTTGTCAAAGGCAGTGCCGATAAACCGCGATCGATCCCGGCCATAAACAAGTACGGCAGCGGAGCTTGGTTCACTTCATAATTGCGCTTGTCAGGCTGGGTCAGATATTTCTCGGAAGCCGGCAGTGACTCCAGCTCCCGCCGCAACGCAGCGCGCTGCTCCGGCGAAAGAGCGAAGTACTGGCTGAAGCTGACCGGCGCGTGCGTATAAGGCTGGAGATAGTGGCTGACCGGCGTGAGTTCCATCGAGTGCCAGATCTCCTGTGACAGCGTGGCTTGGCCAAGCACCGGCAAACGCCAGTTGGTCGAAAGAAACTGCACGTAGCCGTAGTGGTAAGCCTCATCGAATCCTTCCCACAGCGGCAGGAGGCAACTATACGCCCAGGCGCTCAGCAGCCCGTACACTACGACGAGCGCGGTCCTAGCCAAACAGCGTCCGCGCTTTCCTCAGAAACAATTCTGCGAGATTTAGTAAAATTGCCAAACCGATCAGGCCCGGCCACAAGCGCATGCTCGACGGAATGGATCGATTGCCCGGATCGAATACGTCCTTCGGATTGGGATTGAAACGTCCGCCCGTGAAGTCCGATATCTCTCGCAGCAGAAACTGATTCGACCCGTAGTCCTGCAGCTCCTGCTCGGGACGATAGAAGCCGACTTCCGGAAAAGCTCGCGACTCTTCGAGCGGACGCACACGGAACAGACCCTGCTGTTGTCCGATGGGAATGCGTCCGCGGAACACGCCGTCCGCGGCTTTTGCAATCGAGACCGGGTGTTGGAAACCGGCGGGGCCGATCACGAAAATGGCTGGAAGCTTCTTGGGCTCGCCGACATTACGGCCGAGTTGGTAATCCACGATCAGCTCACCGCTCGCGCTGTCGTACTCCGCCTTGGCCTCGCCCGCCTGGGCATGTGGCAGCAGATCGCGGAAGGTATTGGTCCAGAGTTTGTCGAAGCCCTTCCAGGTCACCCAATCGGCAGCCCAGCGGCTTTTGGCGTCCGACGCAAATACTACGGCCCGGCCCAGCCCGTATTGCCAGCGCGCCAGCAACGGGTCTTTCTCATCGATCGTCAGGATGGTGTCGGCGGTTGGCTTGGCGATGAACTTCACGTAGCCTTTCAAGGGCGGCGCGGTCTCGATTCCCACGCCATCCAGGATCTCCACCTTTTTCGAAACCACGGGCTTGAGCGTCTTCTCGACCGCTGTAGAACCGGTGTGTTCCATCACGTCTTTGAGCAGGATTTGCTCCAGGCCAGTTGGCTCGTTCAGAAAATAGGCTTTGCCGCCCGCGATATTAGCGACCTTTTCCAGATACCCGCGGTTGACGTCCTGGCCGAGACCCACAGTTGAAATCGTGACGCGCTGAGTGGCCGCTTCCTTGGACAGCTCGAGACTATCGCCCTCTTCCGAAATGCCATCGGTAAGTAAAACGATATGCTTGAAAGTCGCCTTAGTGGGCAGGATTTTGCGATATGCCTCTGTCAACGCCGGCGCGATCTGAGTGCCGCCGTCGGGCGTGATACCGGAGACCAGCCGCTTGATCAATGTGCGGTCCTCGGCTCGGCGGATGGGGACCGCCCATTGGAACGAGTTATCGAAGATAAGCACGCCCACCATGTCGATGGGCCGCAGATTATCGATTACACCAATAGCGGACTGGCGCGCCAGCTCAATCTTCTTGCCTTCCATCGACGATGACTTGTCGATGATTAGAACGACGGTGGTACCTTCGGGCGATCGAGGCGGAGCAAGCTTGGCCGGCAGAGCGCGATCCAGCGCGTCCTCTACTTTCTTGGTATCGGAGTAGATGTTGTGCTCGCCGCCAATGATTAGAAGACCGCCACCCTGCTTGACAAACTTCTCGATCTCGTCCTTGCGGTCCGCGGGCAATGACTCGAGATCCCAATTGTTGAACACAACCACCTGGTAGTCGTTGAGATTCGCTTTGAGCGGGTTGTTGGAGCGGTCGATGTCGAATTGCGCGGCGCTCAAGGTTTGGAGCAGGTGGGCCTCGGTGCCTTCCGGGTCCTGGGATAGATACAGAATTCGAGGGCGGCGCAGAGTGATGGCCCGATCGAACCGCACTTCTCCCGGCTCGGGCGCTCGAATGACAGCGGAGAGATTCAGCGCGCCGGCCGTGACAATGCTGGCGTGCAGGCGAAGCAGATTTGTGCCGGCTTCGAGCGTGACCGGATTCGCGCCGAGCAGCTTTCCATCCGCGCTGATCTCTACGGTTCCAGTGGCCCGGCCCGGTGAGATGACAGTAACGTCTATGGGAAAGCGCTCTCCGGTGAACGCAAGAGTCGGCAGGTTGACCGACTCCAGTCGCAAGCCCGGCTGGGGCCGGCCCCGCAGCGCGAATGTATCGATGGGAATGCCGAGATTTTCAGCCTGCCAAGCGGCACGTGTAATGCTGCCGGCGTTCTCTTTACCATCCGAGATCAGCACCACGCGCGGCAGCAGCCCGGCGGGGAGCTCGGCGATGGCGCCGCGAATGGCAGCCTCAAGATCGGTGGCGTGGCCTGCATCGCCAGAGGTGTACTGGAGCTTCCAATCGCCTGGACGTTCACCGGGGATCGTGCTCCTGGTATTGCGCGCGAACGGCAGGACGCGGACCCAGTTGCGTCCGCGCGATTTCTCGAGGGTAGTTGCGAGCTGAGATGCTCGGGAGAGGTCCTGCGGACCAACGCTGGCCGAAGTGTCTACCAATACGGCGACTGCCATCTTTGTATCGTTTGTTGTGAGACGCGGCTCGGCGATTGCCAGGAGGATCGCGGTGAAGCAGAAAGCCTTCAGGATCAGGGCTGTTTTGCGACGCGTGTGGCGCAGTTCCCATGCCAGCCACACCAGTGGCAGGGCCGCGACCAGAATCATCCAAGGCCGCTCGAAGGTCATGATGCTTTCCGCCAAGGCACGCCGCGTGGCGCAACTTTTGTCTTCACAAGTCTTCGTACTGCCCGGCCGAAAAGGAACCAGTCGAACAGGATTCCGAGGGCGCCCAAAAGCGCGAGCCATTGCCAGATGTCTTTCGAATTCGGTTGGAACGGCAAGTGACGAGGTATGCCGGCGCGGACTCCGGTGGGGCGCCAGATCACATCGCCTGCCTGCGGCAACGTAAGCGAATAGACAAGCTCACGGCCGCCGGTCAGGACCCGCACAATGCCGGGCGATCCGCAGAAGAACCGCAGATTGCGGCCATCCAGCGTAAAGGGCAAGCGCTTCTGATCCTCCGTGATTACGTTGATGCTGGCCAGCCCTGCCCGCAAGCGGGGATCGGCATCCGATTCGAGCTGCAGGTTGACTGTCCCGACGGTGCCGGCCGTCACTTCCCAGGTCTTGAATATTTCGGGCGCCATCCAGTGTAGAATATTCGCAAATAGTAACGGGGTTGTCAGCTCATAGCGCATCGCGGATGCGAGCGGATGAAAGCCGAACACGACCATCTTGGTCTTGCCCGGACGTCCCACGATCAGCGGCCCTGCCTCCGATTCAGCAATCGGGATATCGTCCGGTTGCATTCGAAACACCTCCGCTTTGTCGAGTTCCAGGTCTTTGGTGTGCAGTCCATTGCCGAGGATATGGCCGGAGCGCCAGCGCACCAGCTTCAACTTCGCTCCGCTGGACTTCACGGTAATAGGCGCGCGGGCGGCGGGTGGCTCAATCCAGATACTGTCGGCCTCCGGCGGAGTGACCGGACCGAAGCGATCGAGGATCACAATGCGCGCATCAGATTTGGCTTGATAGCGCGAGGTGGGTAGGAACTGCGGCTTGACCTCCGGGATGGCAGAGATTACCGGCTTCAAAAGAGCGGGATTGTCGGAGAAGACAGACACAGGCAGCGTCTCCCGCGCGGGCAGTTCGAGCACAGCGCGATCGTCGGCCGCGAAGGCATCTCGAGTTAAGAGGCGCGCTTCCAGCCAGCCCGCGGCGCGCGTCGAGTAACGGAAAGTCGCGTTCTCTTCAGCGCCAGGCTTCAGATCGAAGCGATGCGTGCCCGCGGGAGCGCCGCCGAACTGGACCAGCAGTGGCGCCGAGTGAGGCGCCGTGCCGTAATTCTTGACTGACACGTAGATTTCCCAGCCATCGGGCAACGTCAACGAGCGGCGAACGCCCATCTTGCGCAACCCGACGTTCTCGGTGGGCCCGTTGATCGGCAGCAGCCGGAAGTTAGCCGGCGTCTGAGAGACAGCGGCATCCGCCGGAATGCGCCCGGCCCCTGAAAACACAATTTCGCCCGCGCGCTTGGCATTCAGCTTTTGGGACTGCTCCGCAAACTGGAGCGCCTGCTCGATGTTGAGAACAGAGGCGCCGGGCTGGCTTTGATCGATGGCCTGTTCCAGCTTACCGCGGTCCGACTCAAACGGCGTCGCTGGCGTCGCGAGTGCATCGGCGCGGACCAGCATCACTCGATCGCTGGCCGGAATCGACTTTAAATACGCTTTCGCGCTCGATCGCGCCTGATCAATGAGACGACCCTGCCCCGAACGCGCGCTCATCCATGCCGAGGTGTCGAGAAGCAGCACGTGATCTCGTGAGTAACGATCGGGCGAACCGAGGCGTAGCTGCGCGATTGCAAGCAACAGCAGCGCCATGCTCAGCAGTTGCAGCAGCAGCGACCAAGGCTGTTGCAACCGCCGCCGATGCCGGTATTGCGGCACCTTGTCGAGCGCCGTGAAGAAGCGCAAGGTGGCGACGGTCTGCTTCTTGCGAAGACGGTCCAGCAGGTACAGCGTGACGACGATCCCCGAGACCGAACCCAACAGGGCCAGAAACTCGAGGAAGCTGAAATTGAAGAAGAACATCTACACGAGCGAACCGATTACGGCTTCTTTGATTGTAGTGCTTGAGCGCGGCGGGAGTCACGGGCATGTAACATGATAAAGCAGGTTCTACATGTATGCGCACCTTATAGCCAATACATCTCGGGGATCGCTCAAGAGGAGATTACAGTAGCCCCGGCGGAAGTCGAACGCCTCCGCGCGCGCTTCGGAGAGATGGTACCGCAAATGGGCCGGTGGCAGGCGGATGGCTCGTTGGTCATCGATGGCGATTTGATACGGGAAGCCGCGGTTTCTCTGCGCTCTCGCGAACTGACGGAAGCTGCCACTGCCCTCATGGAATCTTTCGCGTCGCCCTCCGCTGCCATCCTGATCGAGAGAATTTCCGAACTGAACAAGCTCCGGTTTCGTGAGTTGTGCCAGCGCTATCAAGAAGCCACGAATCCCGCCGAAGAAGAAGCAATGAAGCAAGAAATCATTCGGCAGGTGTTTCCGTCATAGATGCCCAGGATCGATTGGAGCTCACTTTCTGGGTCAAATGGAGTTATATTAGGGATCGACGACGCTAACAGTGACGATCCCCGATGAAATTCTTACAGCGGCGCGTATTGCCGAGCCCGAGTTGAAGCGGGAACTTGCATTGATGCTGTTCCAGCAAGAACGGCTTACGCTTGGGCAAGCCAGTCACCTCGCCGAAGTCAGCCAGCGTGCATTTCAGCGGCTCTTGGCGGAGCGGCGTATTCCGATTCACTACGGTGTCGAGGAATTCAGGGAAGATCTCAACACATTACGTGATATGGGCCGGATTTGATCGTCGTCTCGGACAGGTCTCCAATTCTCAATCTGGCCCTGATCGGACGTCTTAATATTTTACCCGCGATGTACGAGGAGGTCCTTGTTCCTCCATCGGTATATCGAGAATTGACAGTAGACGAAGCGGATCAGCCATCGCTGATTATAGACTCCAGTTCCTGGCTGCGGACAAAAATACCGAAGGATCAACAACGGATTCGAATTCTCCGCGAGAGACTCGACGAAGGAGAGGCGGAGGAGATCATTCTCGCACTGGAGACCCATGCCGAACTATTATTGATCGATGAGCGGCAAGGCCGACGGATCGCTGCTTCCGCTGGCTTGCGCATCACTGGTCTGATCGGTGTTTTGGTCGAGGCAAAAACAAGAGCTTTGATTGACCAGGTAAGGCCCATTCATGATGACCTCATCATGACAGCGAATTTTTGGGTTGAGCGCGAACTATACAACGACGTCCTCCGGAATTTGGGGGAGCTCTGAGAACCGGTGATCACCGCATCACGCAGGCTGACGAGTGTAGCCCAATCGATGCCCCGACCGTACCAACGGACCGGAGGCCGCCTCCTCGATGCTCGTGCTGGCGCTGAGGCCCTCGTAGCGGCCGCCGGTGCCAGGAATTCGGGGAAGCTGAATTGAAGAAGAACATTCGACTAAGACCAACACAGGCAAGAATGCCTGTGTTACTCGATGCCGCCGGAGCGCACTAAGGGGCCGAACACTGCCTCTTCGATTGTAGTGCTTGTGCTGAGGCCTGCGTAGCGGCCGCCGTTGCGTAATCCTACGCGCTTGATCCGCTCGGCAAAGCTGTCGAACGCCTTGGTGTAGCTTTGGCGGGCTGCCTGGTCGAAAGTGATCTCGAGTTTCTCGTTTGTCTCGGCGTCGTAGAGATCGAGTTGGCCATCCCAGGGTGGAACCCGGTCTTCGTCGGCCCATAATTGAACCAGCAAGAGCTCATGCCCGAAATCCGCGAGGTATTGCAGCGGCCGCTCGCAATCGTTCTCGTCCAGAAAATCCGAGATGACGATCAAGAGGCCGCGCTGCGGATATTCGCCCACGAACTTGCGCGCGATCTGAAAGAAGCTGGTGCTGCCCTCCGGCTTGAGTGCCCCAAGAAAATGGACTGCCGGAATAAAACGGTGCCGTCCGCCCGCGCAGACGAGCGGATCGCCCAGATCGCCTCCGAACGGCTGGATGCAGATGGTGTCGAGACGTACCAGGCCGACGTAACACAACGCCGCGGTCAGCTTGCGCGCGTAGTCGAACTTCGAGATGGCCCCGGTCTGCATCGAGCTGCTGGTATCGAGGAGAATGCGGACGGGAATGCGCGGCTCGACTTGAAACATTTTGAGGAATAGCTTCTCGAGGCGCAGATAAGCCCGCCAGTTGACGGCCCGGAGATCATCGCCATGATGGAAGTGTCGATGGTCGAGAAACTCCTGGCCGGCTCCAGAGAAGTGCGAGATGTTGTGGCCGCCCACTAAACCGGAGAAGGACTTTTGCCAGCGGATGGCGAGGCGCTCCAGCTTGTGGAGGAAGGCACTGTCGATGAGCGGGGTTTCGGTTTGCGCCGGCATTGACCACTACAAGGTTACAATGGCTGTAATGGTTGCCGCCCCCGTGGCGCTGTCCAAACTCAACGATTTAGAACTCTCTCTGGGGTCCGCAATTCGCGGAAAAGCGGAGGTTGTTCGCATGTCGCTGGTATGCGTGCTGGCACGCGGCCATCTGCTGATTGAGGATGTGCCGGGGGTGGGCAAGACCACGTTGGCGCACGCGCTCGCGCGATCGGTGCAGTGCAGTTTTCAGCGGCTACAATTCACCAGTGATATGCTGCCCAGCGATGTTCTGGGCGTGACCATTTACAACGCGCATACGCAGGCTTTTGAGTTCAAGAAGGGTCCGATTTTCACGCACTTCTTGCTAGCGGACGAGATCAACCGCGCGACACCGAAGACCCAATCCGCGCTGCTGGAGGCGATGAACGAAGTACAGGTGACGATTGAGGGCCGCTCGTACCCCCTGGCGCAACCCTTTATGGTGATCGCTACACAGAACCCGGTGGAGCATCACGGCACCTATCCGCTGCCTGAATCGCAGCTCGACCGTTTCCTGATGCGTATGCGGATCGGCTATCCGGATCGCGAAGCCGAGCGGGAGATCGTTCGCAACTCAGATCTGATGACCGGCGATTTGCTGCTGCCCGTGATTTCGGGCGACGAGCTGTTGTTCATGCAGTCCGAGGTGCAGCGCGTGAGCGTGGACGAAGCGCTGGTGGATTACATGCTCGCGATTATCGAGAAGACGCGCGCGCATGAGGCGCTGTCGCTGGGCGTGAGCCCTCGCGGCGCGCAGGCGCTCTATCGCGCGACGCAGGCGCTGGCTCTGGTGGAGGGCCGCGACTACGTGATTCCCGACGACATCAAGCGTCTGGTGATTCCGGTGTGCGCTCACCGCGTCGCGATCAACACCCGGGCCTCGCTATCGCAGCGCAACGCGGAAGCGAGCGAGCGAATCTTGCAGGATATCCTGAACCTGATCGAGGTTCCGCTTTAAAGAATGACCGCTAAAGGCTCAGCAGGCAGGCGAAGCCGCCTGCTCCACTCACGAAGTTCCAAATGAAGACCGCAATCATTGGCCTGCCGATGGTGGGCAAAACATCTCTGTTCACGATTCTGACCGGCGTGCATGAATCGACGCGTCTCGGAATGATGGAAGCGCGAATGGGAGTGACGAAGGTTCCCGATCAACGCCTGGATGAGTTGGCGAAGATCTTCGACCCGCCCAAGATCACGTTCGCGACGGTAGAGTATCTGGATTTTCCGGCGATCTCGAAAGAGGCGTTGCGCGATCCGAGCTACCTGGCGAGTATGCGCATGGCCGACGCATTAGCGCATGTTCTGCGGCTGTTTCCGAGCGACACGGTGCCGCACGAAAAAGGGTCCGTCGATCCAGTGCGGGATCTCGAGGATGTCGAAGTAGAGTTGATCCTCAGCGACATGGTGGTGATCGAGAAGCGTATGGAGCGCCTGGAGAAGGATCGCAAGAAGATCAAGAGCGCCGATCTGGATCGCGAGTTCGCGCTGCTCGAGCGCTGCAAAGCAAGCCTGGACCAGAATGCCGCGCTGCGGACGCTCGATCTGGCTCCGGAGGACGAGAAACTGATTCGCGGCTTTCAATTTCTGTCGCGCAAGCCGATGCTGTTCGTCCTGAACATCGGCGAGGAGGATGCCGGGCGGCTGCACGAAATCGAAGAGGAGTATCGAACCGGCGCATTGGCTGGGAGAGCCGGGACAGCGGTGACCGCCATCTGCGGCAAGATTGAAGCCGAGCTGGCCGAGTTGTCGACCCAAGAGCAGCGCGAATACCTTTCGAGTTATGGGCTGAAAGAGTCGGGGCTGGAGCGGCTGATCTCGGCAACTTACTTGCTGCTCGGTTTGATGTCGTTCCTCACTGCGGGCGAAACGGAAGTGCGCGCCTGGACGATCCCGCTCAACAGCACGGCCGTGAAGGCGGCGGGCGCGATCCATAGTGACTTTGAGAAGAAATTCATTCGCGCGGAAGTGGTGAACTGGCGGGCGCTGATTGAGCATAAGGGTTATCCGGGCGTGAGGGAGAAGGGTCTGCTGCGGCTTGAGGGGAAGGAGTACATTGTTAAAGATGGGGACGTGCTGGTAATTCGGCATGGTTGAGTTCGGCGAACAATCCTCTTACCGGCCTTTCTTGACAGTTTTGCCAGATCCTGAAACGAGAAGGCGAGGGAGACGAGCGCTTTTTGGTTGACCGCCGCGACCAGCCGAGTGTCATCATGTTGAGCATCAGAGACTACATCAAAAATATTGCTCCGCCGGCTTCCGCAACTCAAGCCATCCTGGTGTCAAGAACAACCCGAATCATCTAACTGGGCTGCTTAGTCTTCCGTGGGACACTCTCCCGTCGAATAGTGGCAATCAACATTCTGGTCGAATACAAAGGTACTCCGTTACGCTCGTCTCAAGCTCGATCCTGTCCGAGTAGGCCGTTTCCGCTCCGACATCCGCAAAGCGGGCGAGCTCGTTACACCTGGCCGCACTCTGAAAATATCCCACGACGAATCCGAAAAACGTTTCTATGAGTGTCTAAGTGCAACACAGGCAAGAATGCCTGTGCCACTCACAAAAGAACACGACCGTCCGGAGGTCTGGATCGACCCCAATGCTCGCCGGAAGCACTTGGCTTTACGCGTGTTCTACGCGCGATCAGGCCGGTTACGTTTGCGACGGCGAAGCTGATGCCTTTGAGGTTGCGCTCGGGTGGGACTCCGGGGATTGGTCTTGGGTAGCCTGAAGCGTGATAGATTGTGCGGCCGGTCGCGAGCACTTCGGGGCGGCATTCATCGCGTGGGCAGTTCCAATCGAGCTTCACACCGATCACGCCTGGCAGACTGCCTGGGAGCCATTCGTAGGCCGAGATGACTAAGCCGCTTTCGCGCACTGCGCCGGCAAGCAACGCTTCGTGGGCGGGATTGGCGGTGCCCAAGCTCAGATTAGTTAGGTCCATGCCATTGCTTGCGCACCAGCGAATGGCTTCGGCGAGGGCGTTGACGTTTGCCGTGAGGGTTTTGTCGAACACCTTGACTGCGTACAACTCGGCATTGGGCGCCTTCTCGCGAATCACGGCGGCGACCGCGGTTCCATGTCCGATGCGATCGACCAGATCATCGCCGAGGATGGCGACTCCGCCCGCGATGCCATTCACATGCGGATGCTCCGCGTGGATGCCACTGTCGACGATGCCAATCTTCATTTGAGAAAGTGGCCCGCGAAGGCTGTCGAATCCTCGACCAGCCGGGCATTTTTTAGCACCAACACCCGATCGGCCTGGCTTGCCAGATCGAAGCGATGCGTGATGACCAGCGTTGTGCGCTTCGACATCAGGGCTTCATAGCCCGCCACAACCTGGCGTTCGGAAGCCGGGTCGAGCGCGGCGGTGGGTTCATCCAAAATCAGAACGGCCGGGTTCGCGAGAAACGCTCTGGCCAAGGCAAGCCTTTGCCGCTCCCCCGCGGACAGAGCCATGCCGCGCTCGCCAACGATGGTTTGGTAGCGCTCGGGCAGGTTCTCGATGAATTCGTAAATGCCCGCGGCGCGCGCTGCGGCGTTCAATTGCTCGTCACTCGCATCCGGGCAAACGTAGCGAAGATTCCCGGCAATGGATGCATGGAAGACGAACGGCTCCTGATCGACCAGCACAACATGCCTGCGGAGATCCGCGAGCGACAGGGAGCGGAGATCGTGGCCATCCAAGCGGACGGCGCCGTCATCGGGATCGAGCAGCCGGAGCAACAGGTCGGCGATTGTGGACTTCCCTCCCCCGCTGGGCCCCACGATGGCGACCGTCTCGCCGGGACTAACGCGGAAGCTGACGTTCTCGAGCACAGCCGCGTTGCGATCGAAGCGGAAGGTGACGTTCTCGAAAGCAATCGCGCCTTGCGGAGCATCCAAACATACCGTGTCCACGCGCTCATTGACGTCCGCTGGGAGATCGAGAATTTGGTGCACGCGGGCCAGCGATACGCGCGCGGTGGCGAGGCTGGCATAGAGGCCCATCAGGGCTTGAATGGGGGGAAGCAGCCGCATCTGATAAGCGATGAATGCAACAAAGGCGCCCATGGTGATCGCTCCATGGATCACCTGGTAGCCGCCGTACAGGAACACAATAATCGTGCTTGCGGACAGCAAAAGATTGGGGAGGCCACCTGAGAAGTAACTGAGCCATTGCACCGACATCAGCGCATCGATGAAGGCGTTGTTCTTGCCGCGGAACCGGGCAACTTCGCGCTCCTGAGCGTTGGAGGCGACCACCAGCTTCATGCCTTGTAACGTCTCGATGAGAAAGCTGCCAATCTCCGCGCTGGCTTGGCGGAGCGCCGCGATCTTGCCTTCGAGCTTGCGCCGATAGCGGCTCAACACCCATACGCTGAGCGGGAGCACTCCGATGCTGGCGAGAAACAGCAGCGGATCGAGCCACAGCATCATGCATACCGAGCCGATCAGATAGAGCACGTTGCCGGCCCATGCCAGCACGCTCTCGGCGGCGACACGTTGGATCTCGCCAATATCATTGTTGATACGGCTTACGATATCCCCCAGCCGGGTGCGCGCGTAGAAGCGCGGCGACATCCGTTGCAGATGGCGGTAGAGCGCCAGGCGCATATCGAACAGGATTTCCGCCGAGACGCGCGTGTAGCGAAGACCGCTGACAACATTGAGTAGAAAACTAAAGATGATCAGCAGCGCGAACAGAGAGACGATTCGCAACAGCGCGCGCCAGTTGTGGCCGATCAGAGCTTGATCGATCAGGCCTTTTGACAGGTACGGCAGGAAGAGCGATAGCCCGGTGCCAAGCAGGCTGAGCGAAACCACCAGCACCAACCTGCGCCAGTACGGCAGGATGTAGCCGAGCGCCCGCTTCATGGCAGCACGTAAAGGCTGGTGGTGGTGTCGGTGTCGAGCGAAATTGTGCGGAGATACTTGAAATTCGAGATATCGTATAGATCGATGGTGTTTCCCGCGTTGAAGATATACAGGATTTTGCCGTTCGAGCTGACTTTGATCGACATGCGGGGCCGGCCTGGAAATTCGAGGCGGCGGTCGAGCTTGCGGTTGGCAAGATCGAAGCTCCAGAATTCGTAGCGGCCGATTTCGGAGTGGACTCCGTAGCCCCATTTGCGACCGGGCGCAAGCGCAAAATTGACACCGATGGCCGGGCCGAGCGCGTAAAAATCGACGCTCTTCCTGGGTAGATTCACGCGTGCGATACCCATGATGCGGCGGTTCTGCACGGGGTCCTGCACCTGGAAGACGCCGGTCAGATATCCGGGGTCTTCATTCGAGTCGTCGAGTGAGCCGAAGTTGATACGTCCGAAGCCGTCTTCATAGGGCCGCGAGAGTTCCCACTTATCGACTTCCTTGAAATCTTTGGTGTCGAAGATAATGATGTCTTCGCCGAACAGGTACATCAGTTTTCCATCCGGCGAGAACTTAATGGCCGCGAACTCCCGCTCCTCACCCTTCGGCCAGGGAATGGTTCGCATTATTTTGTGCGTTTTCAAATCGTACTGCAACAGGGTGGGCGCTCCGATTTCCCACCGATCCGCGAGTTTGGCCGCGGATTTAGTCAGCACGACGATGTAGCTGTGAGATGGGTCGGGCTGGAGGCCTCGCAAGCGGACTTTTTTATTGCCCTCGCTCAGACGAAAGGTATCGATGATTTGACCCGAGGCGATGTCGGCTACTTCGACATCCTCGTAATTACTATTCATCAGGTAGAAGCGTTTGTGATCGTCGGAGAGATTCAAGCTGCTGGGAATGCCGGTCTTGGTTTTGATGCTGCCGGAGACTTTTTCGGTGGCTTCGTCAATGATGAGGATTTGGCCGGGGCGGCCGCCGACATAGAGCTTGCCTGTGCCGCCGGTCAGGCCGGCGGCGGGGAGGGTTGGAGGGATTAAGAGGAAGAAAATTATGGAGCACAGGCGAAAGCGCCTGTGCCACTCTTCTGCAGTGGTTGTTGGGGTTGTGGATGGGGTGAATTCTTGGGTGGTCATGGGAAGACTAGATCGATCTTGCGCCAGTCCTTTTGGGCGGCCGCGCATTTGCCGGTCCAGTCCGGGGCGTGATTGAGCTGGTCGGGGACTTGGGCAGGCCAGAAGCAGCCGGTGTGGCAATCGTATAGATCGCGCTCGACGGGTTGGCAGAGGCCGGCCGTGCCGCCGGTTTGATCGGCCTCCCAGCCTGGCGAAAACACGAGCGAGCAGCCAAGCGGGATGTGCGCCGGCGGCGGCTGTTGGGGCGGGCCTTGTTGGAGAGCGACGACGTCGTCTTCGATTCGCTGCGCTTTTTGATTAATTGGCTTGAGGTGTTCCATAGTGGTTTAGGAAATTGGGGTTGCGGGCCGAGAGCTCGCCATAAATGCGGAGGCAGGTCTCGGTCCAACCTCGGATCCATTCGCAGTAGTGCAGGTTGGCGCGGGAGGTGTCGCCATAACGCGTGTGGGCTTCGTGGTAGCAGCCTCCGGAGCATAGCGGGCGCGCCCAGCACACATTGCAGTCGGTCTTATCGTTGACGTGATGTTTTTGCAGAAACGCAATCTGCACCAGTTTATCGATGCCGCCGTGGACAGTACCGAGCTTGTGCTCGTCCGATCCGGCGAAGCGATGGCACAGCGCTACGTCGCCATCGGTGGCCACGCCCATCAGGCCGAGACCGGCGCCGCACGGATAGGCTTTGCTGACGCCTTTGTGAATCTCTTCGATGGTGTCTTTCACATTTGAAAAACCGTGGTGCCGATTCTCTAATGCATGCTGCAGGAACTCGCCCGCGAGCGAGCGGAATTGGCCGAGCATCCGATCGAAGGCGCTATCGGAGATCGCATACTGACGCTGCGGTGACGTGGTGACCGGCGCGAAACCGACCTCCCAAAATCCGATCTCTTCGGTAAGGTGCCGGAAGATACGGTGGATGTCGAGAGTCTGCGAAGTCAGCGTCACGCGAGCGCCGATGGGGCGGCTGCGATGCTGCCGGAGCAGCTCCTTGATCTTGGGCGCGACGATGTCGTAACTACCTACTCCGCTCTTGAAAACACGGAACTGGTCCTGCATTTCCTTGGGGCCGTCAATCGAGATGGTGACGCCGATGCGGTTGTCCACCAGCCATTCGATAATCTCCGGACGCAGCAGAGTGGCGTTGGTGGTGAGACTGAAATCGACTTGTTTGCCGAGCTCGGCCGCGCGGCGGCGAGCATAGGCCACCGTCGATTTGAGAATCGGGAAGTTCAGCAGCGTCTCGCCGCCGAAGAATGTCAGGTTCACGAGCGGGTTGGCGCCAGCCTGCCGGAACATGAAATCGACGCTCTCTTGCGCGGTCGATTCGCTCATAAACTTGGGCTTCTTGCCGTTTTCGGTTTCGACGATTTTGTCCTCGCCGTACTCGTAACAATAGGTGCAGCTCAGATTGCACTGATTGGTGACATTGAGCACCATGGTGGTGAGCGGGAAATCCTCGGGCGGGAGAATTTTCGGGACGGGTTCGACGGGCACGCCTGATTCGCCGATGGCTTTCACGCCGCGGAGATCGGAGATGGTTTGCTCGATGTCGCTCGTGGCGAAGCGACGCGAGAGATGTTGGATCAGGTCTGCGTGGGAGGCAGGACGCTCTTCGAGCGCCGTTAGGATTGCGGAGGCGGTTTCGTCCAGTTGGAAGATGGCGGCGCTCGGGACCAGGTAGATGAAATTTTGGCCGGCGGCTTCAAAGCGGTGTTGTTCGCGGGTGGTGAGATTTGGCATGGATGACTGCTTGGCAGGTGACAAGATCACCTGCCCCACCTCATGTAAAGGGGGACGGTTACTAGGAGGTGGGCGCGACCTCTTATCGGCCGGCCCTCTTTGGAGTAGGTTGCTACCACCCAGACATCGCCGTAGTTGTCGGCGTGGTTGTGGCGCTTGGGATTCGGGCCGTCTACATTGGGCGTGAACAGGCCGTTGTCGTCCAACGTGCCAACGTAGTCCTTGTCGTCGTCACCGAAAGTGGCGGTGTACTCTTCGATGCTCCACGCCACATCCACGGGCCCAAGGTTTAAATCGTCCTTGGTGTCCGGCTTGCTATCCGGACCGTTGCTGTATGCGATCGCCTCGAACTGCTGATACTGCTTGGGGAAATTGATGCCGCCGATCCGAGCCATGCCCGCTTGCGGCGTGACTTTGATCGAGTCGATTTTATCGTAAACAACAGCTCCGGCGGGCAGCACCGCTCCAGCCACAAAAACATCGCGCGCTCCCACGGCTGCGTCTTTATCGACGTTCACTTCCACCTTGATTAGATCGGGCGCCGCACTCACTACCCGCGCGACCTTGACGCCGTGCCCAAAGTCGATTGCGTCCGGTTTCAAATTCACTCCGTGGATGTTTATGGGAAGACCGGCGGCTCCCGTCTTGAGCGCGATACGATCTAAACCCAAGACCACGGGATCGTTGCCGATTCGTTGCAGCTTCATGTCCATTCCAATTTCGTCGTAAGCGCCTGAATACCAGCGCCCGGCGATCTCGCGCATGTTGCGATCGACGAACATTACTTCCCGCGTCGCTTCCTTTTCCGTGCCGCTCCGGCCGCGCCATTCAAACCCGGTGTAGACCAAACCTTTCCCGGCGCGCTCGAGCTTCTGGCTGGTGCGCGCATAGATCAGATGCGACCGCGTGGTGAATTCGTCTTCCGCCTGGGGCGAGGCTTTGATCTCGACCACTCCGTATACCGGACCCATGCCCGGCTGATAACCCGAAACGGCCCAGCGGCCGGCCAACTTCGGCGCCCGCATATTCGCGGACCACGCCGACCACTCGGGCGTTTTCAACGGAAACGCGGTGGACAGATGCGCGATCGCCTTCTCCATGGGGTGCCGGTTATCGGGCGGGCGGCCGTCGGGACCCGGTTGCGTCTGAATCGGATTCATGCGCCGGAATGCCTGGAAATCCGAAAGAGGATAGTAGCCGCGGTGCATCGCGATCAACAGCTCCCACTCGGTTTTGGTGCGACGCTGCAACAGGACCCGTCCGAAGGAATGGCACTTGGTACAGGTGGTCTCGGTATCTTTGTCGGCCGCATACTTGTACTCGATCATGCGCTGCTCCACTTCAAAAGCGCCGGGCTTAACCTCTTCGGGCGCGAGTCCGAGATTATTCGAGAGATACTTCAGGATTTCGCGAGCTTGGGCGGGTTCGAGATGCACGCCGTTCAGGCTCACCATGCGCTTGATGGTGCGCTCCCAACCTTCGGGCGTGGTGCGCCGGTAGGAGATGCGGCTCATCCGAAGCTTGTCATCGCTCTTATGGCAGGCACCGCACGCATTGCGGACGAGATCGCTCGAGATGGGAGTCCCCTGCTCGATCTCTTCCTTATTCTTCTCCGCGTCGGCGAGCTTGGCCGAATCCGCCGGCTGTTGACTATATAAGATCGCGGCGGCCAAGGCAAGAAAGGCGAGCGGTTTCATGGCACGGATGAAGCCTCTATCTTGCCATAAACGGGGGGAGATCTGGCCGCGGATGCGTTTGCGCACGTCCGTGAACGCGGATGAACACTCATGGGAACGGGGGACTGAATTGCGGTACGGCGCATCTTTACGGGGTTGTCGATTTTTTTCGGTTGGATTGACTTTGCCAATTCAGCGCTGACCGCGCTGCAGAGGGCGCCGAGGAGCTGGGAGCGCAAGTGTTCGCAATCCACGGCAGGCGCCGGCGCGTCGATGATGATTGCACGTTGGGCGAGCTCCGGCGCGAGCGGCTGCGAGGTGGTGAGAAGCAGCGGACACTGGAGGTGGACGTGGAAAGGCTCGGGGTCGGAGGGGCGATCGCGGGCGGCAAACGTTTCTCCCGTGGAGAGGCGGATTAGTTGCCGCAACATTCTCGAGGGGAGTTGTTCGATCTCATCGAGGGCCAGAATCCAGTTGTGCGACGCGAGCGATTGCAAGTCGCGCGAAGAGTTGGGCGCGGGACAGAAGGGCGCGGAGCCGGGGTCGATGAGTGAGCGGAGCAGGCTTGCCACGGAAGATTTGCCTGCGCCTTGGACGACCAGGATGGGATAGGGGCCCGCGGGCGACATGGCTGAGGTAAGCCACGACATGCAGCGGGTGAAATGTTCCGGGGTCAGGTGGAGCACGGCACGCAGTTTGGCGAGAGCGGCAGCGGATTTTTCGGGATGAGGGAGCGGGCGCGCGGAACGGGAGGATCGGAAATACACCCCCAGGTTCTGCGTGACATGCCAGCCCGTGGGAGAGATTTCGACGACTTCGCCCTGATCGTTGTAAAGATCGAGGATGACCTTGCCAGGCGCGGATGCGACGCGGCGAGAGATCTGCACGCGGGGCACATTGCCGAACTGCGTTTTGGCTTCGAGGAGATGGATGACCTCGCGGAGTACCGAGGCGCGGGGGAGGATTTCATGCTCGGAAAAAAACTGGTGGATGAGCCAGTTGCGGAAGGCGTGGGAGTGGAGCGGGACGATCTGGTGCGATTCGGTTTGAAGAGGGAGGCTGATGAAGGCCTGGCCGAGGCCGGATTGGAGCGGAGTGGCGAGGCTGGCAGTGGTGATGAGGGCATCGATTTGCGAGGCGCGGGTGTGAGATGGATGGGACATAGTCAATTCAGAAGTAGCGCGGGGGTTGCGGGGAGCGATGGGTGAGAAATGGTAAGTGGTGGAGAATAAGGGAGATTGAGGTGAAAGAAAAGTGTCACCGTCGACGCCCAGGTGCTTGGGATGCCGTCCAACAAAAGCTACTCCGCGTATATCCGAGAGGCATTCGGCAATGGATACCGCCTTTCGGACAAGAGCTGGAATAAGCTAAGTAAAGGCACGTTCTACAATCCTGGGCAGCATAGCAATCAAATTACAGCGTCTAAAGATAATGATGTTCCACCCCAAGGATGATTCGTAAGTTCCCGCGGCGGGCCCTTCGAGTAGATCCGGTTATCGCAATTGCGATGGGAATAAAACAGAGCTGGCTGTTTTTGTCGTGCTAGACTGAGGTTTACCTGCCAGTATTATCAGCCTCGCGACGGCGCGCAGGCTGAAGCCCTAGGGCTAAAGCCTGCGCCACGTAAGACGTTCACATTCAGGAGAATTTTCGCTACCTCTTATGCTGCCCAAAAAGAAGGTAATTGCCGTCGTTGACGATCTGTTGTTCACGGTGAAGATCATGGATGCCGCCAAGCGAGTAGGTCTGGACGCATTGTTTGTCAAATCGGAGGAAGACCTGCTCGAGAAGGCACACGAGAAGCCGCTGCTGATTATCATCGACCTGAATACGACGTCGGTGCAGCCGTTGAAGCTGATCTCGAAGTTAAAGAGCGATGGCGACCTCAAGAGTATCAGCTTGATCGGATTTCTGTCCCACGTGCAAGGTGAATTAAAGCAGAAGGCGCAAGAAGCCGGAGCGAATATGGTGATGGCGCGCTCGGCATTTTCGCAGAATTTGCAGCAGATTTTAAAGCGGCATGCTGGAGTGATGTAGCAACTTGGTTCCCCACACGGCGCCGCGCCCGATCCACTCCGTGAGTATCGTGACCTCTTGTGACGACAGCTTCTTACCCGGCGGTATTGGCACGTCTCCGTCGTGCGGGATCGGTCGAATGAGCGGTATCACCATCGGCTAGCGCGCGCAGGCAAATCCCGCGCGGAATCACTTCGGCTTGAGCCCGGCACCGAACTGGCTCCCGGCTCGAACCACCTCAGCCACCCACAACTCCTTCTCATCGGGGATCAGGGCGATTCCGTGACTCGGACAGGAGTGTCGCTTCAGAGTCCCTGGCTTATAACCCTGCACCTCCACCCGATAAAGCTTCTTGCCGGTCTGGACGTCGCCGACCTCGAACCCGAGTAGCTCGTTGACATTCACGAACACAATGTGTTGCTGCCATTCACCGTGAATGGTCGAATGCCGGCCGCGAACGGACCCACTGTGTTCCTGACGGTATTCATCTTAGGGTCCGCGATACGGAGCAGAGGCGATTTCAAACCACCGAGACAGACACGCGACCCGCCGGGAGCCCAGACGGTGTTATGCGAGCCGGACTTCGTTTCCACGGTAGCAATCACATCGCCGCTTTCGCCATCGACAACATGCCAGGCGGGCCCTTCAAGCCGCGGGACGTAAAGAGTTTTGCCACCGGGGGAAATAGCCATCCGGTCACAATCGCCATCGTATGTCTTGTCCCACAACTGCTTGCCCGTGACAATATCGAGCGCCATCATGCGGTTCATCTCAAAAACGGCAGTTGGGGTTCGCCAAATCGGTTTTGGCGTATGCAGCACAAGGCGATCATGCAGAAAGCGGTTGTCACCTGGTTGGTGAACGCAAAAACTTTGAACCAGCGGCGTTCGACGGCCCAGGGGACAAGCTCTCCAGAAACCCAGGGCTAAGTGGTTGATTCGAGGGCAGGCATTCAGCCCGCGCTTTAGAAGGCGGGCTGAAGCCCACCCCACTCACAAGTTTCCGATACTTGTGACGGCCCCCGTCGCTCCCGCTAAAGCATGTCCCACGGCTGAATCGGGAAAATTGATTCTAACCCAAACCGC
This sequence comes from Bryobacteraceae bacterium, assembly GCA_051000095.1. Taxonomy (GTDB): domain Bacteria; phylum Acidobacteriota; class Terriglobia; order Bryobacterales; family Bryobacteraceae; genus JBBSHP01. The sequence goes on from JBPCOQ010000120.1 coordinate 33,092, forward strand.
TTTCAACTCTACGGTATGCTTTTCTCATGACAGAAGCTCCCGCAAAAGCTCTTCGAATCCCGTCGCCTCCCAAATTTGCAAGCGCGGAAGAGGAACGCCGCCATCGTAAGGAGCGGCTGGCAGCTTCCTTCCGGCTGTTTGCCAGGTTCGGATTCGACGAAGGAGTCGCGGGTCATATCACAGCGCGCGACCCGGAACGTCCGCATCATTTTTGGGTCAATCCGTTTGGGATGCACTTCAGCCAGATTCGAGTTTCAGACTTGATCCTGGTCGATGACCATGGCGAGGTGGTGGAAGGCGATTATCCAGTGAATACGGCGGCGTTCGCGATTCACTCGCGAGTGCACACGGCGCGTCCGGATGTGATCGCAGCCGCGCACTCCCATTCGATCCATGGCAAGGCATTCTCGTCGCTGGGCCGCCTACTCGATCCGATCACGCAAGACGCCTGCGCCTTTTATGAAGACCACGGGCTGTTTGACGATTACACAGGCGTGGTGAACGATCTTTCGGAAGGCGAGCGCATAGGGCAAGCGCTAGGCAAGAACAAGGCGGTGATCTTGCGCAATCACGGCCTCCTCACAGTAGGCGAGAGCGTAGAGGAAGCGGTCTGGTGGTTCATTACCATGGAGCGCAGTTGCCAGGCGCAACTGCTGGCGGACGCCGCCGGCGAACCGGTCCAGATCGCCCATGAGAACGCGATCCATACTCGCGGCCAGGTGGGCAGCCATATGGCAGGCTGGTTCCAGTTCCAGCCCATGTGGAACATGATCACGCGCGAGGAACCGGATCTGTTCGACTAGGAAATTGCGACGGGCAAGGACCGGATTGAAAATATCAGGGTCTTGGTCTAAGCGCAACACCCGCTTGCGGGCAGGCAGACAAGAATGCCTGTGCCACTCGGTCTATTCCTGCCGTCCGTAGACTTCGCCCGACAGCGCTTTATCGAGATTCACCGCCGCGCTGATCAGCGCCAAATGGGTAAACGCCTGGGGAAAATTCCCCAGAGCTTCACCGCGCGAGCCGATCTGTTCCGCAAACAGCCCGAGATGGTTCGCGTAGCCCAACATCTGTTCGAACAACAGGCGCGCTTCGTAGATCTTGTCGCGGTCGCCTGCGCCGGCGCGGGTTAAAGCCTCCACCAACCAGAACGAGCAGATGTTGAAAGTTCCCTCGGTTCCCTTGAGGCCGTCGGGCGTTTTCAGTACATCATAGCGGAACACCAGTCCATCGGAGACCAGGCCGCCCTCGTGCGGAGCCTTATCGATCGCCTCCAGCGTCCGGATCATGCGAGGGTCCGTTGGCGAGACGAAGAACACCAGTGGCATAACGAGGGTCGAGGCATCCAGCGAATCGCTTCCATAGTACTGCACAAAGGCGCCGCGCTCTTCGTTCCATCCGTTGGTCATGATGTCTTCGTAAATCAGATCGCGCGCGCGGAACCACTTGCCCCAATCGGCCGGGAACGATCGCTTAGTGGCCAACCGGATCGCCCGGTCGATTGCCACCCAGCACATCACTTTGGAGTAGACGAAATCGCGCCGCCCGCCACGCACCTCCCAGATGGCCTCGTCCTTTTCATGCCAGTGGTCGCACACCCAATTGGTAAGCCTGCGCAGGTAAGTCCACAACTCATACGAGATCGGCGTCCCATGCTTGTTGAACAGGTAGACAGAATCCATCAACTCGCCGTAAATATCAAGCTGCAACTGGGACGATGCCGCGTTCCCCACGCGAACCGGAGACGAGCCCCGGTACCCTTCCAAATGGGGTAGCTCAGATTCCGTCAACTCGTGCCGGCCGTCGATTCCGTACATGACTTGGAGCGATCCGTCCGGTTCCAGTTCATGGCAGCGCTGATCGAGAAATTGCATGAATGCGGCCGCTTCTTCGGTAAAGCCGATCCGCATGAAGGCGTAGATCGTAAAGGCCGCGTCCCGAATCCAGGTATACCGGTAATCCCAGTTGCGAGAGCCGCCCATGCTTTCAGGCAGGCTGCAGGTGGGCGCCGCGACGATGGCTCCGGTCGGCTGAAACGTCAGGAGCTTCAACACCAATGCCGACCGGTGAACCATCTCGCGCCAGCGGCCCTTGTAGGTACACTTGCCGATCCAGTTGCGCCAATAATCCACCGTCTCCTGGAAGAGGCGCGTGCTTTCCGCTTCGGACAAGCCAATTTTTCCGTCGTCGTGCTTCAAGCTGTGTAGCTCGAAGCTGGCCATCTGCCCCTCCTGTAAGGTGAACTCCGCTACCACGCCGGAATCTGAGCATTGCACCGGTACCGTACTCGCGAGCGCAATCCGCAAACCGGGCGAGCTCAGCCGCGCTCCTCCTTCGACGATTTCGATGGTATGTGAATCCTGGGCGTAGTTGAAAGCGGGGCAGCACTCCATGCGGAACTGCATTGTTCCGCGAACCACCTTCAGCCGCCGGACCAGGCCGTGATATCCATAATCCTCCCGGCGCGCGCCGATCGGCATGTAGTCCATGATTTCGCCTACGCCGTCGCTCGATAGAAAGCGCGTAATCAGCACGTTGGTGTCCGGCCAATAGAGTTGCTTACGGGTCACTTCGTCGGTGGTTGGATAGAGACGGAAGGAACCGCCCTTGCGCTCATCCAGAATCGCCGCGAAAATACTCGGTGAGTCGAAATTTGGAAGGCAAAGCCAGTCGATATTTCCAGTCTTCCCGATCAGAGCGACCGTTCTGAGATTTCCAATAACTCCGTAATCCTCAATGGGCAGATAAGGCATCTAGATCTCTAATTGTAAGATCCTCAATCCCTGACCTCGTTTCACCTGGACGGCGATTGTTCCCCTATCCATTCCTTCAGCTCCTGTTTCCGCACCTTGCCGGAAACCGTGCGCGGCAGTTCATCCAAAAATACAAGCAATTTCGGGATCTTGAACTTCGCGATCTTGCCGGCGCAGAACGCCAGCAGTTCTGTGCCGGTGATACCTTCATCCGGTCGCAAGACAATTACCGCGCAGCCAGTCTCGCCCCACTTGGGATGCGGCATACCGACTACGGCGGCGTCGGCAACTTTCGGATGCGTTCGCAAAAGATTTTCGATCTCGGCGGGATAGACGTTCTCGCCTCCACTGATGAACATGTCCTTCTTGCGATCCACAATGTAGAAATAGCCTTCCGCATCGCACCTCGCCAGGTCACCGGTATGGAACCAGCCATCCCGGATCGCGGCTGCGGTCTGCCCGGGGTTGTTCCAGTATCCGCTACACATGGCGGGCGTGCGCAGAATCAACTCGCCCACGTCGGACGGCGGCACGTCGCGGCCTTCTTCATCGACAATGCGCGCTTCTACCGAGAAGTTCGGGAAGCCAATCGACCCTGCCTTGCGCAGAGCGTCGCGGGCATCCAATGCAAAGCAGTTCGGACCCACTTCCGTGAGTCCGAATCCTTGCCGAAGCGTGATGCCGCGATCGATCCAGCGCTGAATCAACGAAACCGGGCAGGGCGCGCCGCCGCTGATGATGTACCGCAACCCGCTCAGGTCCGCCGTATGGAAAGCAGGCGAATCCGCCATCATCAGTAATTGCGTGGGAACCGCGAACAGCGCCGTGATCTTCAGCCGCTCCACTTCGCGCAGCACTTCATCGGCGGCAAAAGTTTTCAGGATCGCGACGGTCGCGCCTAAGAAAAATGCGGGTAGCGTGAAGACGTTCAGGCCGCCTGTGTAAAACATCGGCGTATGCACCAGCGCGATGCCGGCCGGCATCAGCATTCGCAACGACGTGTTGATCGCATTCCAGAGAACGTGCCGGTGTGATATGACGACACCCTTCGGTTTGCCCGTCGTGCCCGACGTGTACAGCAGCATCTGGGGCGCTTCCAGATCGCCAGAGAGCCGCCCGATGTCCGTCGCCGGCATGGTGGTCCAGGCTTGCATTGCCGTTTCGATAGGAACCCAGCCCACTTGGGCCAGATGCTCGAATTCCGGATCATAGAACACCACCCCAGGTTGCGCGTCCGCCACGATCTGCGCGATCTCGGGCGCCGCGAGCTTATGATTCAGCGGGACGAAGATGCCACCCAACTTGGTGGTTCCAAACAGAACGAATAGCAGCTCAGCGCAGCTTGGAAGCAGCACAGAGACGCGGTCGCCGGGCCGAACCCCTCGGTCGCGCAGATAGCGGCAGACCCGGTTCGCTTCCGCGTTAAACTCCGCATAGGAAACTCGCCGTCCGCTGGCGATCTCGATCACCGCAATCTTGTCAGGCGAATACAATGCATGCCGCGCCAGCCAATCAATCTGGAACATCCTTCAGATTGCTCCCGGCAGGCTCCCGCTAAAGCATGTGCCACTCGGAATCGTTCCTTCAATTAATTCAACAATCCTATCGGGAAGCTCCAATTGAGGCACATGCCCGCATTCCACCAAAACAACCAACCGCGCAGCGGCAAACAAACCCACCGCATCCCGCACCCAGTCCACCAACACCACAGGATCGGCTTCCCCATGAATCAGCAGCACCGGCATCGGCAACTCCCGCACGCGATCCAATAAACAAAGCTCCAGCGATAACCGCATGCACCGATGCAACACGGCAACATAGGCGCGATAATCGGCGCGAACCAGCTTGGCATCGTGCTTCCCGGTGTACCGTTGCTGCAGGCTGGTCCCTTGCCGGAAAAACAACCGGCCAAACAAGGCGCCGTGGATCTCCGGCGTGAACTGTAACATATTTTCCACGCTCAAGCGCTGCAAAGCGGCCGCGATCTCCGGTTCGCTATAGCGATGCAGCCCTCCGGTAGTGATCAAAACCAGGCGCTCGACGCGGCGCGGGCAGGCCAGCGCAAGGGACATTGCGATCTGACCCCCAAAGGAGTTGCCCACCACCGTCGCCGTGCCGATTCCGAGCTCGTCGAGCAGCTCAAGCAGTTGCCGGGTGAAAAACTCGGGCGAGTAATCGACTTGCGGTTTCTCCGATTCGCCAAAGCCCGGCAGATCTACGGCAATGACGCGATGCCGCTGTGCCAAAGGTTCCAAAATCGGCTCCCAATCCAAATGGTCGCCAAACATGCCGTGAATAAGGAGGAGCACCGGTCCACTGCCGCGATCGATGTAGAACATCCGGCTAAACTCAGGGGCTAAAACAGCAGCTTCAAAGCAAACTGCACGAGCCTCGGATTGTTGGTCGTTGAGATGATGCGCCCAAACGACGTTCCAGCATTCAAGTCGCTCAACGGATTTGCCAGGTTCACCTGGTTCAGCAAATTGAAGGCGTCGGCGCGGAGCTCGAGCGAATACGATTCTCGAACCGGGAAGCGCTTCGAGATCGCGAAATCGAGGTTGGTCTGTTGCGGCCCTCGTAGCAGGTTACGTCCCACGTTGCCGATGTCGGTACCGGCCGCATCCGCTATGGCTGTGCCTCCCGAGCTCGGGATCGCCTGGCCCGCGGCAATGAGGGGCCGTATAAAGGCCGCTGGATTGAAATAGTAACCGGCCGGAACATTCTGGGTGGCCGTATTCGCCGTTGCTCCGGGCGCCCAGTTCGGGCGCGTCAGAGCGGCGCTTCCGCCGGACAGTCCATAGAACGAACCGGAGCCGGTGTCTACAATATCGATTGGGAGTCCCGTTTGCGCGGTCAGGATGCCGCCAAGCTGCCAGTCCTTCACAAGGTACCTGGCGAAGGCTGAAGATCCGCGCGCACCAGGAAGCGGCAGGGTCCACAGACCGCTCAGGACAAAGCGATGCGTCCGGTCGAAATCCGACGGGCCGCGGTTCGCGCGATTGTTTAACTGATTACCGAGAATGGAGCTCGTCTCGCCCACTCCGCCCGGATTCACAACGCCACCCACACCTGCGCCTCCGCCCTGGCCCGAGGCGTTATCGATCGATTTCGACCAGGTATAGGAGGCCAGGAATTGCACCCCGTGCGCGAACCGTTTCGTCAAGCTCGCCTGTAGCGAGTGGTAAACCGACTGCGCGGTGGACTGGTTCTGGAAAAAGTTATTGATGCCCACGCCCGAGTAGGGCACGCGGAGCGCCGCGTTGGCCGGCGTATTGGTTGTGATCACGGCCCCGGTGACGTCATTTGTAATCGGGCGTTGCGCGCTCACCAAGCGCGACTGGTTAATGGCCACCTGGCGGAACAGGTTGACGCCGCGCGATCCGACATAGCCCACTTCGAGCAGCAGATCGGGCTTTAGCGCGTACTGCACGTTGAAATTGAACTGCTGAATGTAGGGCGTCCGCAGGTTGCGATCGAACAGCGTTCCGGACAAAGCCACTCCGGGGACCAGGGTCGGGAATGCACTGGGCGGTGGGGCTGCAAAGAATGGATCAGACACGGGAGCGCCCACCCGCGCGCCGAACACATAGGTAGGCGGCGCGATTACATTCAGCGTGATGTACTGGAAGGACGTTCGCGAGTAGTAAATCCCGTAGCCACCGCGCAGGACCAGCTTGTCGTTATTCCCGGGAGCATACGCGAAGCCGAAGCGCGGCGCAAAGTTGTTCGGGCCGATGCTCTTCACCACGCGCTTGTCCACTTTGGGGACGCCTGCTTGCTCATACCGCGAGATCACGTTGCCGGCCTGAACGTAACCGGCGATGGGAGGTCCAATCGGAACTCCTCCCGCGGAAAGAGGCCGTGGTTGATACAGACCGGGATCGAAGGTGGAGATGCGGCCGCGTGTATCGTAGGGCGGCAGATCCAGTTCGTAGCGGAGGCCAAAGTTCAGAGTGAGGTGCGGCGTCACCTTCCAGTCATCCTGCCCGAAGAAGTTATAGTCCACTGCCCGCAGGCTGCGATTCCCAACTCCGCTGCCGAATACCGAGACGAAGGTATTGCCTTGTAGAAAATCGTTGAAGGTCAGGAAGTCAATCTGGCCGCGTGTGAAGAAGTTGAGGACGTAGTTGTTCTCGTTATAGCGGAACTCGATACCCGTTCGAAAGGTGTGTTTGCCGTGCACGATCGAAAGCGTGTCCGCCAACGTAGTGGACGGCGAAACAGCTTTGACATCGATAGTAGCCGACGTTCCGGTTACAAATCCGCCGCCCGCGGCATTGACGCGAATCAGCGGTAGACCCGGGAAAGTAGCCGCATTCACGCGCTTGATGCCGATATCCGAATCCTTCAAAGGCTCTTGCGGAAACGCATCGACACGCAGGAAGTTATAGCCGCCGCGCAGCTCGTTCACGATATTTGGCGAGAAGGTGTAGGTGTGAGTGAGGCTGGCCAGCCGCCCATTGTTCTGTTGGAAGTTCCCGAAGCCGGGAATGTTCGGGCCGCCGCCGAGAAAGCTGGGCAGCACCAGAGTCTGCGGCGCATTAAAGAAGAACAGCTTGCCCGTAAGCGTGGTGCGGTCACTGAAGCGGAAGTCGATATTGGCGTTGAACTGGTTCTCTTCGTACGTGGACGGGGTGGCTCCCGAGTAGCGGCCATTCGCTTGCGGCGTGGGAATCAGATATTGGCCAGTCGGCAATCGGAAGTTGAGCAGCGCCAGCGCGGTCGGATTGATCGAACTTGCGGGAACCCCGGAGGCCGGCGCCGGTTTGAAGACTCTGAGCAGCGTCTGCTCCGAACGGTCGTCCGTCAACCCGGGAGCGATCAGGACATTGGACGATAGGCTATTGATGGCCGATGCCGCATTTCGCTCCTTGGTTCCCTGATAAGAACCAAAGAAGAAGATTTTGTCCTTCTTCACAGGGCCGCCCAGCATGCCTCCGTACACGTTCCGCTTCAGTTCCGGACGGTTCACCCCCGCCGCTTTCAAGAACGGATTATTGGCATTCAGCTTCTCGTTGCGAAAGTACTCGTACAATCCGCCGTGGAAGCTGTTCGACCCGCTCTTGGTGATGGCCTGAATGTTTCCGCCGCCCGAGCGGCCATAAGTGGCGTCATACAACGAAGTCTGGACTTTGAACTCCTGCAGCGATTCCGGCGCGGGAATCCCGAGAGAGGGTGCTGAGTTCGTGCCCATCGAATTCGCGTCGATACCGTTGATGATGAAATTGTTGTTTGTGACCCGGGCGCCGTTCACCGATATGTTCTGGGAGTTCCGTCCCACCGAAGTGTTATCGGGAAGATAGGTGGATGCGCCTGGAGAAAGACCCAGAATCTGAGTGTAGTTACGGGTGGCCAGCGGGAGCTCGGAGAGCGTCCTCTCGTCAACTACCCGGCCCAGCACCGGCGCGGTGGTCTGGACGAGAGAAGACTCCGCAGATACCGTTACCGCCTCGCCCGTGTTCCCGATCTGTAGCGGGACATTCACGGTCGCAGTCTCAGTAATCTTCACTTCGATGTCGTTCGCGGAGCTATTCCGAAAACCGGATGCGCCGATCTGCAGACTGTAATTGCCGGGCGGAAGCAAGTTGAACACGTAGCTTCCTTCCTGGCCCGTGGCCGATTCGCGATGAATCCCGGCTTGGCTGTCGAGTTTTAGGGTTGCGCCCGCGACTACCGCGCCGGACGGGTCCGTAACCGTGCCGGCGATCTGGCCCGTGGTGGCGGTTTGTGCACTGACGACGCACGCCGTTAACAAAATAAAGCAAATACATCGAAGCATCATGGCTTCCTCCCTTTGTTTCTTACGCTGCTCGCTCTACCGCTCAGCGCGGCTCCTGAATTCCTGCCCAGAATGCCGTGATTCATAAATTCCAGGGCAGTTTCGAATTGCCGGTCCGGGACCGCTCTACCTTCCCACAACATCCAACGCATGCCGAGAAAGTGCGCCATGCCCATCAGGCACCACGCGATCGTTTCCGGATCGAGATGCTTGATCTCGCCAGCCTCGATCGATTGCGCCAAGCCCTTCGCGTAATTTCCGGCCAGCGACCGGTAATACCAGCGGTACAGCTCCGGATCCACCAACTCCGCCTGGGACACCACGCTGTAAAGGTTGCGATGTTGATTGACAAACGCGAAGAAGGCCTGGAAGCCCGCGCGCTCGATCTCAGCGCGGTTCGTCAAACCTTGAATGGCCGTTCGAAGGTGTAACCGGAGCGCTTCATTCAAGTGCCGCACAAGTTCCTGAAATATGGCAAGCTTGCTCGGAAAATAAAGATAGAATGTCCCCAGCGCGACGTTTGCCGCCTGCGTGATGTCCACAATCGAAGTCGCGAAAAATCCCTTTTCGGCGAACAGCGCCTCAGCCGCCTCGAGTTGGCGCTGGCGTGTGGCTTGGGCTTTCCGGCTCTTCGGTTGGGTCGGGACAGGAACCATTTCTGAATACTGAATCAGTATTCAGTTTACTACTGTGCGCCTGTTTGCAAGATTTGTCAAGAGATTTTAACGTGCACTTGTGTGCCCGGGTTGAAATCATCGATTCAGGACACATAAGGCCTGGAAGACGCGAATGGCTTGGAGCGAACCTGTTCAGCGGTGGGTCATTGCCCTCGCTTCTTGAGGTAGGCAGCGGGCGGCAAGATCGTCACTCCTTCAATGATCTGCCAGTAGTATGCGCCGAAATGTTTCAAGTCGCTGGTGAGTAGGTGAGTCGCTTTGGCGGCGATGGCGGCTTGAAGAATGGGCGCGTCCTTGACCGGAAGTTTGACGCCCTCCGGCAACGGATCACTGAGTAAGGCGGAAATGATTTTGACGGACTGAAGCAATTCTTCCAAGCGGTCGCGCTGGTCGGCTCCCTTAAGGTTCCGGCGGGCTTCCTCTGCGGCATAGGGAGAAGAAATGAGGCGTACGTCTGGCAATTGCCAAAGCTGCACCAACTGGCCGTTGGATCGATAAGCGGCGGAAAAAGCACGCTGGCATCTAGGAAAACGAAGTCCATGGCCCGCTGGCTGAGGTCTTAAACGGGGCGATAGTGCTCAATCCGGTCGGGATCGAGTCTGGAGTTCCTCTCCACCATCGACGATCCGCGCGCCGGCAGGAACAAGCTCGACAAACTCTCCCAACCCGTCCAACAGGAAGGCCGTCGCTATGCCGGTTTCAATCTGTTCGACCCCGACGACCAAACGCTGCTCTGCGCCATCGTTCGCGGTGAGTTCAATATCAGCGGACTCCAGAACAAAACCCTCCGCCGCCATCTGCCGGAACTCAACAGCGGCCAGGTATCCCGCGCGCCCAAACGCCTGCGCACCCATGGCCTCATCAAGAAAATCGGCCACACGTACAGTACTACGCTACGGCATTCGGCAAAGACGTCGTCGCCACCGCTACCAAGCTCAGGGAACTCGTCATCATTCCCCAACTTGCTTCCTGCCCTGTGTAACTTCGATTTCCTGCCGGAAATCGTCAGAATCTTAATGGATAGGTACTAAAAATACCTTCAGGCCTGACGTTGGGTGAGAGTCAAGAATTTTTTTCGGATGAAGCCAAACCGCTTCCTTTGGTCGCGGCTCAGTAGGAGCAGTCGCGGCTTAGTAGGAGATAACCTTTGCCGCTGGACTGCAAACCGCATTGCCGCACACGATCACATCTGCTGTGCCCGCTATCAAATCTTGCGGCACGATCAAATCTATCTGCTGTACTCCCAGCAACCCTGGGGCGGGGCCCGCATAATATGGCGTATCGATCACACGGCCTGCCAGACGCGCCGTGATCGCGCCACTGCCCGATAATCCCGTGGCGAAAATCTGGATCACGCTGCCCGGCGCGGCTGGATTCGTTGAGCTATTCGCTGAATAGTCCTGGTTCAAAACAGCGCCGGGGAAGATGGCTGGAGCCATGGCAGCGAGAGCGACCGGTTGAGCCGCGCTCTGATTTCCATCCACCGAAACCACCGCTTGTGCCGACGCTTTGGACCCGAGGGCCGCCGGCACGAGCACATTGATCTGCGTGTCGTTGCCAAACAGAATTGAGCCCGGCAGCCCATCAAAGGTGACCGCGACGTTCTTGCCGCCGAGCCGGGTTCCCAGAATGGTGGCAAGCGAACCCGGAGCGATGGGTCCCGTAGTGAAGCTGGCGGCGTTCATGACAGAACTTACCTCGGGCAATTGCACAGGTGGCGGCAGAGCAGCGGTGATTACGAGCGTTACGCCCACTGTTCGCGCTCCTGCCTGCGGGCCAGCATCAATAGTCAGCGAAGCTTGGTAAGTTCCGGGGGCGAGATTCCCTGGCAATGCATCGATTCGAATCGTCGCATTATTCACTCCTTCGACAGGGTCGACTCGAAGCCACCCGGAACCGCTCTGGTAGGTTACCTTGGCCGTCCAATGCATTACTCCACCGCCTTGGTTATTGACGCGTAGGTAGGCTACCTGGAAGCTCGATCCAGCCGTGGCCGTGTACTGCAGAATCAGAGGATCGACGAACAGCCGCGGTTGGTACGATGCGCCGCAATCGCCAATCAAAGCGCAATCCGGCGGAGCGCTCGTGAAGAGAAAGCGGGGAATGGGATCGGTGGCGCTGGCGATCATCACGGTGGAAACGGGCGCGAGCGAAACATCCTCGCTGGTTACCGAGGACGAGCCATTGCCGGACGGCGCCAATCCCAGGAACGCCGGGAATTGCGCGCTCTCCAGGGCGGATGGATTCGCATCCACCACCTCATATACCAAATGGCCGGATCCGTTGCTGAGCGGGACCTCGCTCACGCTATCGAAGCTGAGTGTTCCCGTGGCAGTGGACGGGACAAAAACCGGCGTGCCGCCTGCGCCATTCGCATCGGCGCCCGGCACTCGCGCGAGCAGCAACGATCCGTTGCCGCCGGCGGCGTACTTTCCCCCCGACGCGGGCAGCCCGAAATCACCGCCCGCGGTAGGCTGCACGGCGTCAGACCCGGCGACCACATCCGGCACAAAGATGCGCGCCCCTGGAGTGAATCCGGAGTAGCGGACGATGATGCGTTCTCCGGAGTCGGCATTCAGATTTGCCCAGGTACTGCGCTGGCCGAAGGAGTCGGCGAACCCTTCTGTCACCCGAGTGCTGGCGAGCGAAGTCCCGGCTGCGATGAGATTGGAGAAGGTAAGGGTAGTGGGCAGCGCCGAGCCGGTCGCGCTGCAGATCAGCTTTGAGGCGTACCCGGCATACAGCCCGCGCACCACGGTTGCGACCGGCAGATGCGAATTGGTCAGGTTCACCAGGTTACTGGCATTCAGCGCCAGGAAGGCCTGAATCGGAAGGTTGGAGGTGAACATCAACTGATTAGCGGCGGCACGAATATTTGCGATCCGGAGTGTGACGGAGCCGGCTGGCGAAAGCGCGAAAGAGACACCGTTGTATACCAGATTGCTGGGTCCGGCGATGATACCTGGCGCCGTGACGGGCTGCGGCCCGGAGCCATTGTCGATTGTGAACACGACGCCGGTGACAGCATTGCCGGAGATCCGGTTGGTGATGTTAACCGACAGGAAAATGGAGAAGTTGCCCGTCATCTGTGTATTCGGCGTTCCGCCGGAGCAGTCGACTACAATATCGCCGACCCGTTCGGTGATTCCTTCGCCGCGAACAATCGGCGGAACGGAGGTGGCGTTGCACGTGAGTATTTGTGTTTGCGAAAACGCTGAGACGGACAGCGATAGGAATGCAAAGGTGGAGAGAAGAGTGAAGCGCATAACGTTACCTCCATTGTTACAATAAACGTAGAGAGCGGCAATGATTGCAATCGAGTCCATTACCGGCGAAATTGTCGAGCTGAAGAAGGAGCGCGGGGCAGTCATTCTGGCTCATCATTACCAGGACCCCGAGATCCAAGAGCTAGCCGACGCGGTGGGCGACAGCCTGGAGCTGTCCCGAAAGGCGCGCGAATTCGAGGGCAACGTGATCGCGTTCTGCGGCGTATTGTTCATGGCCGAGACCGCGAAAGTGCTGAACCCCACGCGCGTTGTAGTGCTCCCCGACCTCAAAGCGAGTTGCAGCCTGGTAGAGAGTTGCTCCGCGGAACAGGTCCGAGAGTACCGGCGCCGGAATCCCGATCACGTCATCGTTAGTTACATCAATACGTCGGTGGAAGTGAAGGCCGAGAGCGACATTCTCTGCACCTCGCGCAACGCGGTAAAAATCGTGAACTCGATTCCGGCGGGTAAGACGGTTCTGTTCCTGCCCGACATTAACCTGGGCAATTACGTCAAGCGGCAAACCGGACGCGAGAACATGAAGATCTGGCAAGGCTCGTGCATCGTGCATGCCACTTTTCCAGCGCGCCGGCTGAGCGCGGCCCGGTTCGAACATCCGCAGGCGCTTGTGGCAGCCCACCCGGAGTGCACACCCGATGTTCTATCGATGGCCGATTTCATCGGCTCCACCAGTGCGATCATCGACTGGTGCGTGGCTTCACAAGCCGATGAATTCATCATCATGACGGAAAGCGGCGTCGCGCATTCGCTCGAACGGCTGGCGCCTGATAAGCGCTTCTATTTTGTCCCGAACGAGAATTGCAACTGCAGTGAGTGCCCGTATATGCGCCGCAACACGCTCGAGAAGCTGCGAGATTGTTTGCTGAATCTCGCTCCGCGGATTGAACTTTCGGACGACCTGCTTCGGCGCGCGGCCTTGCCGATCGAGCGAATGCTCGCGGTTAAATAATCCCGTGACGCGCCCGCTGCTCGATACTTTCGACCGCATTCACGACAACCTTCGGATCAGCGTCACCGATCGTTGTAATATCCGCTGCTTCTACTGCATGCCGGAGACCGGCGTTAAGTTCATGGCTCGGGAACAAGTGCTGAGCTTTGAAGAGATCGAGAGGGTGGCGCGCATCGCGGCCGGCCTGGGGGTGGCGAAACTGCGCCTGACCGGAGGCGAGCCTCTGGTACGCAAGGATCTTCCGCTGCTGATTCGCAAGCTGATCGCCATTCCGGGCATAACGGACCTGGCGCTCACGACAAACGGCGTCCTGCTGGCCGAGCAGGCCGAGTCGCTGTATGCGGCTGGATTGCGGCGCCTGAATGTTCACCTGGACACGCTCGATCGTGAGCGCTTTCTAAAGATCACGCGGCGAGACGATCTCCCACGCGTGCTTGAGGGCATCGAAGTTGCGCGAAGGCTGGGTTTCGGTCCGATCAAGATCAACGCGGTCGCGGTGAAGAATCTGGTGGAACCCGACATCGTGCCGCTGGCCCGGTATGGCCGCGAGCATGACATCGAGATCCGGTATATCGAATTCATGCCGCTCGATGCGCAGAATTTGTGGGATCGCGGCAAGGTTCTGCTCACCGACGACATGATTGCCATGCTGTCGCGTGAGATCGCGCCATTAATCCCGATTCCCGATCGTGACGAGCGCGCCCCGGCGCTGGAGTACCGGTTCGCGGATGGGATCGGGCGAGTCGGCTTCATCGCGTCGGTGAGCCGTCCGTTCTGTTTGAACTGCAATCGAATTCGCCTGACCAGCGACGGCCAACTGCGCTACTGCCTGTTTGCGATCGAGGAAACGGACATTAAGTCGCTGTTACGCAATGGCTCTTCCGATGAGGCGATCGCGGCCGCAATCCGCCAGACGGTGAAAGAGAAGTGGATCGGCCACGAGATCAACTCATCGCGCTTCGTGCCGCCGCCGCGGCCTATGTATGCGATTGGCGGGTAAGTTGCTTCACGAAGGCAGGGTGCTCGGCACTGTCGAGACCGTGTCGGAGCACCACCTCTAGCAATTTACCGTCGAATTCCCAGAAAGCTGCTGCGAGTGCATGGCCGCGAGAACGGATCGATATCGCGCGCATTAAAACCTCGGTACACGGTGAGAAGTACATCTTCGCAGGAGAGCATATAGGACATTTTGCCTCACACGTCTAGGTTAGTGCGAGATCGCCGCAACGCTTGCACCTGCCCGGCGCCGACCCGTTATTTCAAGCTGAACCCACTACCCTGTGTCCACTATGCCAAGAATCACTGGCCGACTGCTGACGCGATCATCGCCGAGCGCGCGGGCCTGCTCTGATTGGGCAGATGCTCTTCCGAGGGCTCGGACGTCATCGGCGCCGCCTCAGGTCACTCGACGCACTCCGAGGCGGCCACGATTCAGAGGAATTGGGATGCGGTGTTGGCCAGCAATGCACGTATCACCCGACACGTGCATTGCTCAACCCACAGTTCGAGCTTGGGCAGCGTCCGCCGATGCCGCGGTTTTATCCTTCGTCTCGTGGTACTCCACTTCTGTATTGACGGCCCAGATGTTGCTCTTGTCGCGAATTCCCGCGACGATATTATCGACGGCGGTCATCGCGGTCAGCATCGAGTGATCCTGATTGTTGTACTTATGCATGCCGTTGCGTCCGACCAGGAACAGATTCTCATATTCGTCGACAAATTCCCGAATTACGTGAAAGCGATCGTAGGTGCCGAAGTAGGCAGGATACGTCTTCTCCATGTGAATCACGGTTGCGTCGATAACATCCGCTTTGTCGATGATTCCAATCTTTACCGTCTCGGCGATCGCCAGGCCGATCATATCTTTATCGGACTTGTTCCACAATTCATCGGTCGCGTAACAGAAGTATTCGAGCCCAATCCACACCTTCCCTGGATCGCTCACCATATACGGGCTCCAGTTATTGAAGATCTGCATGCGCCCGACAAGCACATCCGGCTCCTGGATATAGATCCAGTTGTCTTTTAAAAGCTGGCTGCCGTTTTCGTTCTCCTCCTGGATTTTCAATCGATCGAGCAACAACCCGACAGTAATAAAGTCCCGGTACAGCAGACCCTCGCTGACCTCCAAAACCTCATTCGGCACATCCGAGTCGAGCCCCTGAATCAGTTCCTTAACCGGCATCGTGGAAAACACATAATCGGCTGGAAAGAATCGGTACTCGCCGCTTTCGTGCCCAGCCGTGATCCCCGTTACCCGGTCGCCCGCGGTATGGATGCGGCATACCGTCCAACCGCTCAGAATCTCTCCGCCTTGCGCGCGAACCCGCCGCGCTACCTCTTCCCATAACTGCCCGGGGCCATGCTTAGGATAAAGGAACTTCTCGATAAGCGACGTCTCCGTATCTTTCTGGCCGATCTCCGCCGAAGAGGATTTCACCATCTTACGAAAGTGGTGCGCCAGCGCTTTGCGAAGGGACAAGCCTTTGATTCTTTGCGCGCCCCATTCCGCGCTGATCTCATGGCACGGAACGCCCCATACTTTCTCGGTGTAACTCTTGAAAAAAGTCAGATACAATTGCTTTCCGAAGCGATTGATCAGGAAATCTTCCAGCGTCCGCTCCGGCTGAATGGGCCGCAAGGCGCTGAGCACATAGCTCACGCCGACTTTGAGCGTGCGCGCGATACCGAGCTGCTTCAAAGTGACCGGATTCAGCTTGAGCGGGTAATCGAAAAACTTGCGCAGGAAGAATACTCTCGACTGGCGCGGGCGAATCAGCATTACCAGGTCTTCCGAGGCGGCATCCGGCCCTTCGGTGCCTTTCGCGAGCGTACGCTCCTGGCTTTGGTAGGCCAGCCGGAGATCGCCTTCGGTGGTTCGTTCCAGGGGCATGAATGACGTCCACCAATCCATGACGCGATCGGATTTCGAAAAGAAACGATGACCGCCAATGTCGATACGATTCCCCCGGTAGTTAACCGTCCGCGAAATGCCGCCAATGTAGTTGCTCTTCTCGAGCACCACCGGTTTTATATCTGTGCGCCGCAGCAACTCGAATGCCGCAGTCAACCCGGCCGGCCCCGCTCCGATGATTGCAGCAGTCCCAGTACGTACAGTCTTCATTGTGTTTTAATCATCTTAAGGGATGCGAACGCCTGTCTAGACGAGCATAACTTGCCGATGGCGCATCTTGTGCCCCCGTCCTGTAACGGTGACGGTGCTCGCACTGTCTCAAGATATTGGACCGGAAAACAACGCATTGGTTTCATAGATCGGCTACGCTGGAGAGGCAGGTGAAAACAGTACTGGTAACCGGCGGCGCCGGATTCTTCGGCGGCGTTCTGAAGCGAGAGATCCTCGGCTCCGGTGATCGATGCATCAGTGTCGACATCGTTCCGGATGAGGACAGCCACCCCAATCTGGTGAAAGCGCAGGTTGATATCCGTGACATCGCCGCGCTGGACCGCGTCTTCGCTTCCGAGCGCATCGATGGCGTTGTGCATTGCGCCGCCATGTTGGCGCATGGCTCGGAGGAGGAAGCCGGCTTGTGGCGCAGTAACGTGGATGGCACGCGCAATATCGCCGAGGCAATGCGCAAAGCGGGAGTGCGCCACCTGGTCTTCACTTCAAGCAACTGTCTGTGGGGTGAAGGCCTGAAACGTCCGGTGCAAGAGGACGACACGCCCAATCCGATCGAGATCTACGGCCGGTCGAAGCTGGAGGGCGAACGTATCGTCCGCGAATATACCGATCTCAATTCCGTGATCATCCGCTGTCCGACCATCATTGATTATGGGCGTCTCGGCCTGCTGGCGATTCTGTTTGAGTTCATCGACGAAGGACGCAAGGTCTGGACGGTGGGAGGCGGACGAAACCATTATCAATTTATTTACGCCAAGGATCTGGCGAATGCGTGCATCCTAGCTTTGGATTACCCCGCTTCAGAGACCTTCAACATCGGCTCCGATGACGTAAAGTCTCTAGCCGAAGTCTATGAGTATGTGATTCAAAACTCGCACAGTCATTCGCGGGTGGCCTCACTCCCTCGCGGGCCGGCCATTGCGGCGATGAAACTCGCGTATCATCTGCGGATGTCGCCGTTGGGACCCTACCATTACAAAATGATCGCGGAAGATTTTATGTTCGACACGTCCCGGATTAAAAGCCGCCTCGGCTGGACCCCAACCGTGACCAACGAGCAGATGCTCTGGCGCGCTTACCAGTATTACTCCGAGAACCGGAAAGAGATCGAGAGCCGCCGCGATGTTTCCGCGCACCGGAAGACGGCCAAAATGGGCGTGATCCGGCTCCTCAAGTGGGTCTCTTAGGAATCAAGGTTTACGGCGTTGAACAATGATCGGAAGATGGTCCCCCGCGCGTATCATTTTGTTTGTCATGTTTGCGGCCTTTGCCGGCTGTCAGCCGAAACGCATTCCGCCTTCCAGTGATTTAAAGATGTCCGGCAGCTCGTCGGAAAAACAGTTGATTTCGGGCTTCCACCCTCTGGAGAACAACCGGTGGCGATGGACGGCGCGCAGGTTCGCCGTTGTTCTTCAACCGCCAGCCGGTTCAGAGCGAACGGGCGCCACATTGCGGCTACAGTTGTTCATTCCGGCTTCGCAAATTCAAAAGCTCGGGCCAATGACCCTGACAGCCGACGTTGGTGAAGTATCATTCGCCCCCGAAACATTCACACAAGGAGGAACCTTCTCGTATTCCCGGGATGTTCCCCCCGCACTGTTTCACAACTATCTGCTTCCCGTAGTATTTACCTTTGATAAAGCTCTTGCGCCAACGGGTGCGGATGGCCGCGAGCTCGCGGCAGTCGTCACAGAAGTATCCCTGGAACCGCGCAATTAGTGGCGCACGCGCTCCTGCGTGCCGCGTCGAGACTCATCTCGACGCCTGGCTGGTCATGCGATTATCGAGAGATGCAAGTGCTACGCCGTGGGTTCTTTAAAGTACCCAGTTGGCCTGTCTTAGCGAAATTCGTTCGTGTTCAGGTATTTCGGCCATTTTCAACGGAGCTGCTGCACTGGCAGTGGGTCAGCGTGCTCGCATGCCTGCTGGTCTGTATTAACCCGTGGATTTTTCCAAGCCGATGGCTCTCCTGGATTCGACTTCGATTTCACGGCTACGCCCAGAATCGCTCGCGAGCCGTCTGGACGTGCGTGCTCTTCCCGATGATGATCAGAGTGGCTCTGCTGCCAGCGGTACCGGTGAAACCTCCGAGTGTTCACGATGAGTTCAGTTCGTTGTTAATGGGCGACACATTCCGTTCCGGGCGGCTTACGAATCCCACCCATCCATTTTGGATGCATTTCGAAACCATTAACGTCATTCAAAAACCCACTTACAATTCCATGTATCCGCCGGGATATGGCGTGTTCCCCGCGATAGGTTACCTGTTGCACAATCCATGGATCGGAATATTGTTGAGCGTCGGTTTGATGTGCGGTGCTATCTGCTGGATGCTTCAGGGCTGGATGCCGCCGGCCTGGGCGCTGTGTGGCGCGTTAGTTGCCGCACTCCAAATTGGCATTGCGGGTTACTGGATGAATAGCTACATGGGAGTGCCCTTCCCCGCGATGGCGGGAGCCCTGCTCCTCGGCGCCATGCCTCGATTTCTGCGGACTCCAGCGTGGAGCACGGCTGCGATTTTTGCGATTGGCGTCGTCATCCTGATGAATACGCGGCCGTTCGAGGGACTGTTCTTTTCGATTCTCTGTTTTGGCTTCACGATCTTTTGGCGATGGAAAGGCGCCGTCAGGAAACCAGTAATACAATGGCCGATTCTGGCGCCTGCCGTCCTTATATTGATGTTGAGCGCGGTGTTCACCGTCTACTACTCATGGCGAGTTACAGGCAACCCTTTGAAGATGCCTTATGTAGTGAACCGTGAAACTTACGGCTTCCCTGAGAACCTGGCATTCTTGCCTCCCCAGCAAGTGACTTACAGGCATCAAATCATGAGAAGCATGCACCTGTCGCAGCTCGCGAATCGAGCGCGGTACACGACATTCGGGCGCATGTTAGATAGCTGGGGGTCCAGGGCCTTCATTCTGTGGGAGTTCTACGTGGGGCCCGGGCTCACGCTGCCACTGCTGATGCTGCCCTGGACAATACGGAGCGGCAAGATTCGCAAAGCCTTTTATGTCGGCCTTTGTATAGCGGTCCTAAATACTTCGCAACTCGTGGGCTTTCCCCAGTATCTCTCGCCGGTGACAGCTATCTTCTATCTATTGATTGCAGGTGGAATGCGGCAAATCTACGTTTTGGCTCACCGGAAACGCATGCTTCCGGAACGATGGATGGCCGCGGTTGTCCTGTGTGTCGCGTGCTGCGCGGGATTGAAATTGTTTGGTGAGTCGCTTCACTTCGACCTTACGTTTTGGGAACAGCCTTACTTCCCGCAGCGGGATAAGCGCGCGGCAATCCTATATAAACTGGAACGGATGCCGGGTAAGCATCTTATGTTTGTGCATTATGAGGATTATCACAGTCCCCATGAGGAATGGGTCTACAATGCCGCCGACATTGACAAAAGCAAAATCGTCTGGACAAATTCAATGGACCCAAAGAGCGATATGGCTCTCCGTGAGTACTTCCGTGACCGGCAAGCCTGGGTGGTAGAGCCAGACAGAGATGCAAACGGGTTCCTGCCAGTCACGCATAAAACCTATGACACTCTGGGTTTTATTGCCGTGCCCGCAAGCCGATCGAACTAATCACCGCGCCGAGTTCTCGTCCGTCGGAGGTCACGGGCGGAAGGGCCTTATCGAATGCGAAGCTCCCGAAAACGAGATCCCCGCCTAATACGTTAGCTGGAATATCCTGTTCATAGGTATAGGCACCGGCGGAAGAGTAGGTTTGAGGTTTGAGATGGTATCCGTTCACGTCCCCATGAATAGTGAGTGCCCCCAGTTTGCTGATTTGATCTGGCGCGACATACAAATGAAGCTCGAGCCGGGCCCCTGAAGCCGGGGTGGCAACGGGTGGTTTGAGCGCTACGCTGAAAGTGCGCGCGCTCCAGCGCCAGGCATGTCCTTCCACCGGATAAAACCCGGAAAGCAACTGGTTGGCCGCCGCCGGATCGGCCATCTCCAGGTGACTCAAGGCGGCCGTGGAAGGCCGGTTGGTTCGTCGATACAGATCGAAATCCTCCGCCTCGAATATTGCCATTTGCCAAAACAGGTGCCCGGTGAAATGCTTAATCTGTTGGTAACCGCTAAGCTGCAGAATACCCAACAACCATTCCATATCCGGCCTCGCCTTGTAGCCGACCATGACATATTCAGCGGCCGCCGGACCAAACAACGCGCTGGGTTCATTGACATGGTTGCGAGTTGACCAGTCCCAGTAAGCTCTGCCAGGTTCATAATTCACGAACACGCTCCTCGGAAAATAGGGCTGGATCGCCGTGCAGGAATATCCGAAAGCGCGGATGGAGTGGTGGTCGATGCCTGTGCTTCGGAGATACAGGGCGGCCGCCCGGCTGCCCGAGTAGGGCTTTTGCCAGTCATATGAAATCGTTCTGGCTGTCCAATAGCACTGAACGGTAATCGCGATTATCAATGCGCCAAATGCGGCGCGCGTTAACTTTACAGTGGCGCCGGAAATCCACATAGCAGCGAGCCACGCCAGAAACAAAGTGCCGGAGTGCCACACTTGGGAATAGACAACTCCCGCGAAACCAACCAATGCAAAGAGCGAAAACAGAAACATCGGCAAGCTTCCTCCCGCATATAGAAAAGGTATCGAGAGACCAATAAGGAGCAACGTCAGATACACGTTTCCGCTGAAACCCCCAGCCAGAAGCAGCGTGGAGGAATGTAAAATCCTATCGGCCGAGAATGCCACATGCGCTGGAAAGCCCACGTCCTTGGCAGGCCAGGCTGAATAAGCTACTAGAACAAGCAGGATCAAGTAACTCGTGCCGGCGATGAGAACCCGCTTTTTCAGCGGCATGCCGAAGAGCTTCCAGTTACGCATGAACCGGAGCTGCGACGCTGTCCAAATCGACCCTGACAACAGAAAACCGTGCGCGCTAGATGCCGCCATCAAACTGAGAAAAACAGTGAAGAGCATGAGCCGTTGTTCTGAACGGTGATAAATCAGCGCACATGCGAACAGTAACACGGGTAATAAGGAGTAACTGCGGGCAACTACCACGTATTGGTAACATAGAAAATAAGTAAACGGCAGCAATAACCGGACAATGGTTGGGAAGGGCGCTCGTTTCATCACAAGCCATGCCGCGGAAAAGCCCAGCAAACCGGAGATGACGTCCTCGCCACGATACGGTACTCCGAGCCGAATTGCAAGGTGGAGCAAGGTGTGCCAGAGTCCGGGCGAGCCTTCATAGTGCAACAGCCTCGTCCATAGGCCGGCCAGATCCACATCACGCGCCAATAGCCACGCGTGTGCCTCGTCGGCCCACTGCTCGTGATGCCAGATGGAGGCAGCTACCACGGCGCCGTAGATGAACAGAGCGGCGTAGGAGGGAAAAAGACGCGGCGACACATCCGGAGTTTCCATCAGTGCTGTTCCTCGGAGCGCTTCCGCGGCAGGTTTCAAGATAGCCGAAAAACAGCCTGCCGTCCAGTCCAATTTGCAAGTGCCAACTCGATCATGCTACACCTGCCATCGAGGTGCTACATTGAAGCACAAGAGTTCACAAGAGTGTTTCTCTGGATTGAAAACATCAGGGTTTTGTCTAAGTGCAACACAGGCAAGAATGCCTGTGCCACTTGCGTTTTCCTGATCGCATTTCTTGCGCTCTCCTCCAACCTCTGGCTGGTCGATATAGCAAGCGGGTGGATTGATCCTCTGCTCCACTATGGCGCCCAGGACGAAGCTGCCTACACCCGACAGGCGATCCACATGGCCACGCAAGGCAATTGGATGACTCCCATGCTGCTAGGCCGGTGGGTGCTCGAGAAACCGCCGCTGCTCATGTGGCTTTCGGCCATTTCAATGAAGCTGTTTGGGATTAGCTCGTTTACGCCGCGGCTGCCGGCCGTCCTCTCCGGAGCGCTTATTATCACCCTCTGCTTCGCCATCGCGCGCGCCAGTCGATCCTCCATCGCCGGAATCATCGCGGCGCTGCTCTGCCTTTCAAACCCGGTCCTGTTCACAATGTCGCGCCATAACATGACCGATATCTTGCTCACTGCCGCGGCCGTCACTGTCCTGGCCGTGCTGGCGTTTGACCCAACACTGAGCCGGCCCGCTTCCCGCAGTACCTTCACCCTGGCGATCGCCGCTGGCATCTTGACAAAGAGCATTGCGGGCCTGCTCCCGGCAGCGGCCGCACTTCTATTTGCCTGCTGGACGGCGAACCGGCCGGTACGGGTTCTGCGCCTCAGCGCGATCGCCGTCTTACTCGGTTCCGCATGGTTCCTCTACCACCTCATAACGCATCGGCAGTGGTTTCTCGCGGATCAACAGTTTCAGATACTCAGCATCGGCCTGCAACCGCACCAAAATTTGCGGGACACCAAAGTTGGCTTTTACCTACTCCGGTTTCTATATGCCGCGCCAGTTACTCTGGCCCTTTCTTTCACCGGTGTTCCCGCGCTCCTCGCCGCCGTACGCCGCCGTGAAGCCGTTCCGGTCTTACTGAGTTGCTTCCTGATCGTTTTTGCCGGGGCACTATTCGCCTTCCGTTTTCGATCGGAGACTTACCTCACGCCGCTATTCCCAGTGGTCATTCTGATCGCCGCGATCACATCGCCGCTCCTTCGCAAGTGGTTTGCTGTGTCGGCACTCGCGGCACTTTTCGTCCTGAAGGCCGCGAATCCGGGGCAAGCCTGGGGCATCTCGTACCGGCCGGGCTCCACCGTACCCGCCGCCGGCACCCTTTCCAGCTACTGTGAAGAACACCGCGGCAACGACCTCTATATCCTCGGCGTGGACGACCAGCTCTATGCGCTAGCGCTGCCGCTCGCTCGTCTTCACTATGGATGGATTGATCCCGATGGAGAAATCAAAAGCACGCGCCCGCATCTGGTGTACCTCGGAATCATGCAAGCTGCGAACGAACACGCCGATAATACTCTGTACGCCTCACGGCTCCGCGCCTGGGGCATGAACTCTACGGAGGCGCTCGGCACTGGTATTTCCGCGCCCACCACTGATGACTTGGCCGCAGTTGTCCTGGCGCACCCGGAAAGCGATTTTCTGGTTTCGCCGCAGATCGCCCGGCTTCTCGCGGGAAGACAGCCTCAGACCATGCTAGTGAACAATCCAAATTTTGTCCTGCTGCAATCCAAAATGGCGCAAGCTCGAGTTTCACCAAGCTGGACCTGCAACCTGTAAGGACCTGCAAAAACATATCGCTGGATTTTTGTCTCGCGTTGTCCTAAGCTACCTATATCGCCCCGGAGGCCCATATCCTAAAAATCTGCATTCTGGCCAGCAGCAGCTCCGGCAATTGTACGTTCATTGCGACCGCGCGGACGCGCATTCTGGTGGACGCCGGGCTGAGCCGCAAGGAAGTTGTCGCGCGCCTGGCCGCGATCGGCGAGGATGCCGAAAAACTGGACGCGATTCTCATCACGCATGAGCATTCAGACCACGTGTGCGGCCTGGTCTCCTTGGCGAAGCACTGCGGTTGCCCCATCTTTATCACACGCCTGACCGCCGATAGCCTTCCCTGGAACGATTACACGCCGCGCCTCGACTGCTTTCAGGCTGGCGCATCGTTTCCGGTGGGCGACATCGACGTACAAAGCTTCACGACGCCGCATGATGCCATCGACCCGGTGGCCTTCACGTTTCAAGCCCACGGGGTAAAGCTTGGAGTTGTAACGGATCTCGGGTACCTGCCGCAGTCGATCAAGTTTCACTTACGCGGCGCCAACCTGCTGCTGATGGAATCGAATCACGATCTCGACATGCTCAAGGACGGCCCGTACCCGTGGTCCGTGCGGCAGCGCATCATGGGAAAGAAGGGCCACCTGTCGAATGAAGCCGCCTGCGATTTCATCCGCAACGATCTGGATTCGAGCATCGACACGCTGGTCCTGGGCCATTTGAGCGAACACACCAACCATCCGGCCCGGGTCGAGCTTGAGGCGGATCGCGCGCTGGAAGGCCGTCGGCTGTTCACTCGCCTGGTAGTGGCCCAGCCACGCCTGCAGAGCGAAGTTTTCGCGTACTGACCGGGTAAATGATCGAGCGCTACACCCGCCCGGAAATGGGCCAAATCTGGTCTGACGAAAGCCGGTATCGGCATTGGCTCGAAGTCGAGCTGGCCGCCACCGACGCCTTGGCCGGGATGGGCGAGGTCCCGGTAGAAGCAGCTCAACTTCTCCGCAAATACGCCGGCTTCGACGTCGCTCGCATCGCAGCCATCGAGGCCGAAGTAAAGCACGACGTGATCGCATTCACCACCGCTGTCGCGGAACGCATGGCTGCGGCGAGACACCCCGAAGCATCGCGCTGGTTGCATTACGGGCTGACCTCCAACGACGTTGTGGACACCGCGCAAGCGCTCCAGGTTCGCCAGGCGTCCGATCTGATCGATCGAGGACTCGCCGCGTTGGCCGGGGTGCTGGAGCGCCGCGCCTTCGAATTCAAGGACACCGTCCAGATCGGCCGCACGCACGGAATCCACGCCGAGCCGATCACTTTCGGCCTGAAGCTGGCGCTGTGGTACGATGAAATCGAGCGGAACCAGCGCCGCTTCGCGCATGCCCGTGAGCAGATGCAGGTCGGTAAGATTTCGGGTGCCGTGGGCACCTTCGGCCATATCGGGCCGCAAGCCGAAGAGCGCATCTGCCGCACCTTGGGGCTGGAACCTGCCCCCATCGCCTCCCAGGTGATTTCGCGGGACCGTCACGCCGAATATGTCTCGACACTCGCCCTGATCGCCGCGACCTGCGAAAAAATCGCGCTCGAAATCCGGCACCTGCAACGCACTGAGGTTCGCGAGGCCGAGGAACCCTTCGCGCCCGGCCAGAAGGGATCGTCCGCCATGCCGCACAAGCGGAACCCGGTGACCTGTGAACAGATCTGCGGTTTGGCCCGTCTGGTACGCTCAAACGTTCAGGCGGCCTTCGAGGACATTGCCCTGTGGCACGAGCGGGATATTTCCCATTCGTCCGTGGAACGCGTGATTTTGCCCGATTCCACCATCCTGGTGGATTACCTGCTAGCCAAAACACACTGGCTGATTTCGGGCTTGATCGTTCATCCGGGCCGGATGCAGCAGAATCTGGATCTTACGAAAGGACTGATCTTCTCGGGCCAAGTGATACTGGATTTGGTTGCTGCGGGGATGCTGCGTGAGAAAGCTTACAAAATCGTGCAAGCGCACGCCATGGATTCCTGGGAGCATGGAACCGACTTCCGGCAAGCCATCTCCACGGATGTCGACATTACAGCGGCCTTGCCAGGTGAGCAAGTCTTGAAAAGCTTCTCTGTTTCCAAATACTTACAAAACGTGGACGCAATTTTCCACAGAGTTTTCCACAGGCGTATGCCATGCATAAGCCCAACCAACTAAGGAGATCTAAGGGTATTTACACCCTAAATCTTCTGTTTCAATTCAACGCTCTTCCGATTACACTATACGGGAAGGAGAAATCGTTGACCTCCACGAAAAACAGTAGCAGTTCCGGTCGCATGTCCGATTTCGAACTAGCTCGTGTTTTGCTGGTGGACGGCAACCCCACCTCCCGCCTTACGCTCCAGACGGTACTGCGGGCCGGCGGCTACCACGTAGATGCCGCAGCGTCCGCCGCGGAGGCGTTCGGCAAGCTGGACGAGAGCGAATACGAGTTGGTGCTGAGCGATTTGGAGATGGAATGCCCCGAATCGGGACTGCAAGTACTAGCCCATGCTCGAATGATGGACTACAAGCCCGCCACGGCGCTGGTCACCAGCTATCAGAACGAGAAGGACGCGAAACCGAAACGCTCCCGCGTGCTCATTAAGCCCGAGGACATTCCGGAGCTTCTTGGTAAGGTGGCTAACCTGATCAGCCAGCGTGCCGCACGCCGGTTGGAGCGCGAACTCCGCCTCACCACCACGAACTAACTTCGGTAAGCTAACGATCAGCTCCGGCCTCCCGCCAACTGGGCAGGTGACAAGATCACCTGCTCCACAGCCTCGCTACTATGGGAGCATGGCGGATGGCAAACTGACCGGGCAGATCATCATCGACCAGCTAATCCGGAACATGGAGATGGGCCAGTTCGAGATGGCTTACAGCGTTCTACTGCCCTGCGTCTACAGCCTTTATCTTCATCCCGACGACTACACGCGCCTCACCGGCGTGATGGATCTGATCAAGGAAGATGCCCGGCGCGCGCTTTCCGCCCGGTTGGCGCAACTCAACGCCAAGCCGCTCAGTTTCGCGCTCACTCGAACCGGCAAGGACCGCCGGGAGTACAAAATCGCCTGCAAGGATTGGGCGCTCGAATTCTTTCCAGATAGCGAAGGCTCGGTGCCCGCCGGAGACGTCGAGATACACTCCGATCTCAACGAGACTCCGCAGCCCGGTTATCACGGAACCAAGACAACGCTGCTCGATCGGGAGCCGAGCGTCCCTGATGCCGCTAGCCGCCCACTCGCCACCGAAGCCGGTTCGGAAACCCGCAAGTCCTACGACCGCGTCCATGCCGAAATCCGGTATGAAGACGATTCGGGCCCGCAGTTGTTTATGATGACCCAGAACGAAATCATCATCGGACGGGGCGGCAACGGTCTGCAGGTGAATCTCGCGTTATATTCGAATGACGAGGTATCGCGGGAACATCTGCGGATTCGACGCGATCCGGCTACCGGCCAGTTCGCGATTGTGGATCAGAGCCGCAACGGGACTTGGGTGAACGGGCGTCGATTAACGCGCGGGGTCCAGGAGAAGCTCCCCGACCAGGCGCATATCTCGGTAGCGGAAGTGATCACGCTGCTATTTGAAGCCAAGAAGTGATGGGCGTGACCGCACAACGGCGCTCCGGGTCATGCAGCGACGTGGGCCGCGTTCGCAGCGTCAACGAAGATCGCGTGTATGTGGATGACCAAGCGGGCATCTTCGCGGTAGCCGATGGAGTGGGCGGCCACGCGGGCGGCGAGACCGCGGCGGAGTTGGCGCTCGACGTCATTCGCGCCGCGCTGGCGGCGAGCGCAGGTAGTCTTAAAGACCGTATTCGCAGCGCCATCACGGAAGCCAACAACGCAATTTTCGAGATGGCGCAAGGCAACCAAGCGTTGCGCGGGATGGCGTGCGTACTCACTGTAGCGGCTCTGGATGGCGACCGCTTCGTGGTGGGCCATGTCGGGGACTCCCGTCTATACCTGGTCTGGAACGGCGGCCTCCGCAAGTTGACCTCCGACCACTCTCCGGTGGGTGAACAGGAAGAGCGCGGCGAGCTGACCGAAGAGGAAGCGATGTCCCATCCCCGCCGTAACGAAGTATTCCGCGATGTCGGAACGCGGCCGCGCGCGGCGGACGAGGACGGCTTCATCGAATCGAAAGAATTTCTGTTCAAGCCTGACTCCGCCGTGCTGCTGTGCAGCGATGGGTTGAGCGATGTCCTCACCTCCGCGCAACTGAACGAAATTATTGAGCGTTACGACGGCGATCCGTATCAGACCGCCCGCGATCTCGTCTCAGCCGCCAACGCCGCGGGTGGGGCTGACAACATCACAGCAATCTTCATTGCCGGACCGGAGTTTCTCGGAAACGCATCCCAAGCAATGGCCGAGGCGCGCGAGCGCCACGCCATCACCCAGACGCGATTTACTGGAGCCAGAAGACCGTTCTGGTTAAGGCTTCTCACCGGGCGCGTGGCCTTCTTGATCTACGGACTGCTGCTCGGGCTTCTCATTGCGCTGCGCTGGAAATGACTCATCCGAGTGGCACAGGCATTCTTGCCTGTGTTGCACTTAGACGCAGACTCTGATGTTTTCAATCCGGTCCTTGCCCGGCTGCCGTGCAGGAAAACACTCTTGCGGACTCTTGTATGTCAACTCTGGTCAAAAATGCCGCCTAACTACTTCCTCATAAGCAAGCTATCGGCCGCAAATCCGGTCCGCGCGCCGGTCGGAGACCCGCGCCACGGGAACTAACCCGAAACCCGCCGCCCACCGCCGCGTCTCAATCTACAAGCTTGGCGCAGTAAAATAAGCATTTTACGTGTAAAGAGTTTAATTCTTGTGGTAAATCCCAAGCAGTTTGGACCTTACGCGATTATCCGCAAGCTCGGCCGCGGAATGACCGATGTCTACCTGGCCTTCGACACTCGCTCCAACCGCCACGTGGTTCTCAAGATCGTGGAAGAGTCGGCCGATCCCCTCACCCAAGTGATTGTCGAAGCCGAGCGCCGCGGCGCGGCATTGCAAAGGCAGCTTCACGAATTCGATTCGCGCGTAATTGAAGTGTATGAATACGGCGACCTGGACGGCTGCTTCTACCTGGCCATGCAGCACATCGAAGGCAGCAACATCGCCGAGATCCTGCGTGCCGAAAAACAAATAGACCCCTTGCGCGCCGCTAAAATCGCTTACGAAATTTGCAGCCAACTCGATCGCCTGCACTCCTATTTAGCCGACATCGATGGCCAGCGAAGAGCTGTCGTGCATGGTGACATCAAGCCTTCGAACATCCAGATCGGTTTGAACGACGAGGTGCGGCTGCTCGACTTCGGCATCGCGAAAGCAATTACGTTTACACACAACCGCACCCATCATACGTTTGGCAGCCCCAGCTATTGTTCGCCGGAACGCCTGAGCCGCGCCAAGGTGGATCATCAGGCGGATCTGTGGGCGCTCGGCGTCACGCTGTACGAGATGGTCGCGGGCTCGCCGCCTTACCAGGCCGAGACTACGCGCAAGCTCGAGACGCTGATCCAATCCCGCCGCCCGCCGCGCGCTCTGCCGGCCGATTGCCCCACTGGGCTCCAGGCCATCATCACCAAAGCGCTGGCGGGCGATTTGCACCAGCGCTATGTTTCAGCGGCGGCATTTCGTGACGATCTGCAGCTTTTTCTCCAGAACCGTCCTCCCTATGCGCAAACCGAGAGCCGCGTGTCATGGGACACCAACGCGACCATCGAAAAGCCTAAATCCTCCACCACGGCACTGGCTACGATTGACAGGCTGGCGCCGAAAGCAGTTCGGATGCCCCGGCTGACCGGCGCGCTCAGTCTGGTGGGCGCTCTGCTTTGGGGTCTGCTCGCTGGACTGCTGGTGTTCGGATCGGCAGCCTACATGTACCGGCTATGGCGGCAAAGCGCTCCGTTGCGCGCGAACCTCGATCAAACCCATCGCAGTATTGAGGACATCAACAGCGATTGGAACCTGTACTCCCGATTGCGCGAGCATAGCCGTTTTCTGGGCGATCTATCTCCGGTCAGCGCTGCCGCCGGTAAACTCCACGCGAGCTATCTGGCGGCCGGCGAGGAGATCATTGAGCATTACCGCGGCAGCTCCGACCCGGCGCTGCAGGATTTCGATTGGCAAAAAGCAGCGGTGTGCCTGCAGCACGCTCTCTCGATGGAGCCACGCGACCGGACAGCGCAAGGCAGGCTGGCCGTTTGCAAAGGCTATCTCGCTCTTACGCAATCTTCACCGGACGTCAATTCGGCTAAACAGAGCTTTGAGAAAGCGGCCTCACTCACGCCGCGCTCACCCGACGCGCACCTCGGGCTCGCCCGCATTCTGGTCTACAACGAGAAGAACGTTGGGCGTGCCATGGCGGAGTTGCATGAGGCGCGGCACCTCGGTTATCAGCCGGGGCCGCGGGAGATGGAGGAAGAGGCCGACGGATACCGTTTTCGCGCCGGCCAGGAGCTCGAACAAGCCCGCAAGCTGCGAGGAAAATCTCGCGATCAGGAGAGCCGCCTCCTTCAGTTGGCACAACGCGACTTTGAGCGAGCCCGCCAGCTCTATGAGCCGATTCTCGGATACTCGAATGTCAGCGTGGCACTGACTCAACTGGACAACGACGATCGCAGCAGCCGGCAACAACCCACGGTTCGCCACAAGCGTCTCAAAGTCGCATATAGGACCAGGCGATGGCGGTAACCAAAAGCTGGGAAGTCCGTGTTCTTACCGAACCCGAGGCCGCGAAGAAGACGATTCGCAAGGCGCATAATCGCGATTTGTTCCGGTTACTGTGTGCTTCGGCGATCGTCATTACAGGTCTGATATTTGTTTATCGCGCGAAGACGGAGCGGCTCTCGAGCGGCGAGGCGCTCAACTTGAATACGGTCACACGCCCAGACCAGTTGCTGCCTTTGCTATTGATATTTCCGGACCAGGATAAGCGCGGGGCGGCCGCCGGCCGGATCTATGACTACGTCCGGCGCTCGGGCCCGCTACGCAACGTTGGCGCGCTCGCGAGACTCCGGCTTCCGCTCAACAAACTGAAGCCGCTCTTTACTGTGCGAACCGCCGCCCAATTTCAACGCCAATTCGCGATTTGGTGCGCCGTTTATATCGCCGCGTTCTATGCCGTGTTCCTGCTGTGGCGCTGGCGCGGATTCCAGGGCGACACCGCGATCCTTCCCGCGCTCCATCTGCTCACCGGCCTCGGCCTGATGATTTTGATCAGCATGCGCGATCCACTGCGCGACACGCTCGAGTTCAGCAAATTCGCGTGGGGCGTCGCGGTGGGCTGCCTCGCGTTGCTGCTTCCGCTGTTCCGCGTGGTCCGGCTCGAACGGCTCTCGAACTGGTGCTACACGCCGCTATTCCTGGCTTTCGGCTTATTCGCGATCCTGCTGCGGTTCGGATCTGGCCCAGGCGGCAGCGATGCCAGAGTGAACGTCGGCCCGGTACAACCCGTGGAAGCCATCAAGGTCCTGCTGGTCTTTTTCCTCGCCGGATACTTCGCGCGTCAATGGGAACGCCTGCGCGATTTGCGCGAGAAACGCCTGGTGCCGGGCTGGTTGCGCTGGCTCGAAATTCCCCGGCTCTCGCACGTACTCCCGGTGCTGGTGGCGGTTGGATGCGCGCTAGTGCTCTTCTTCGTCTTGAAGGATCTCGGACCCGCGCTGGTCACCGGCTTCCTCTTCCTGGCGATGTTCGGCGTAGCGCGCGGCCGCCCCGGACTGGCATTGCTCGGGGTCGCGCTGCTGATCTCCGGCGTCTGGATCGGTTATCACTACGGCAAGCCGCCCACCGTGGTGGAGCGCATCTCGATGTGGCTCTCGCCCTGGGACAACGACGTGCACGGCGGCGATCAATTGGCCCATTCCATCTGGGCGCTGTCCACCGGCGGGCTGACCGGCTCGGGACCTGGCTATGGTGACCCCGGCGTGATTCCGGCCGGCGACACCGATCTGATTCTGCCTGCTATCGGCGAGGAGTGGGGATTCGCCGGCATCGTAACCGTGTTCCTGCTGTTTGCTTTCCTGATCTGGCGCGCATTTCGGATTGCCCTGCGAGCGCCCACGGAATACGCTCTGTTTCTGGCCTTGGGCCTCGCCTCCCTGATCGCCTTCGAGATGCTGCTGATCACGGGCGGAGTACTCGGGGAGATTCCGTTGTCGGGCGTGGTATCGCCCTTCCTCAGCTCCGGCAACACGGCGATGCTCGCGAATTTCCTGATCTTCGGGCTCCTGCTTGCCATTTCGAATCACGCTCGCGCGTCCAGAATCAACCCGCCGTTCCGTGTTCCCATACGCGCGCTGGCGTATACGTTGGGAATCCTCGCTATGGCGCTGTTGGCGAAAGCGGCTTACTACCAGGTGGCGCACGATCGCGAGTATCTGGGGCGTGACACGCGCGTGTTTGAAGAAGACCGCGTTAAGCGGCCGCAGCACAATCCCCGCCTGAATTCGCTTGCGAGAGAGATCCGGCGCGGGAACATTTTCGATCGCAATGGAATCCTGCTCGCGACCAGTGACTGGAACGAGCTTGAGAAGCGCCGCGCTGAATACGAGAACCTGGGTATTGCAATCGACCAAGCCTGCTCGCGGCTGGACAACCGGCATTATCCGTTCGGGTCCGCGACGGCCTACCTGCTGGGCGACTTGCGGACTCAGGAAAATTTTCACGCAACCAACGCCTCACTGATAGAGCGCGATTCGAACGTGAAGCTGCAGGGCTTCACCGATTACAGCGAGTTGGCTCCGCTGGTGCGCTACCGGCATCATCCTGGCAACGCCGGTATGGAGCGGCTGCGGGCTCGCGATCGCACGGTGAATACATCGCTCGATGTGCGGCTGCAGTTGCGGGCCGGCCAGATCCTGCGCGAAGCTTTGCAGAAAGCGCACAAAGATCAGGGCGCGCTAGTAGTGATAAACCCGAAGTCCGGAGACGTGTTGGCGCTGGTCAGCGAGCCCGCCATCCCGGGACAGCTTTTTGATCGCGCGCGCTATGGTCAGTATCCGCCGGGCTCGACATTCAAGCTGGTCACGGCGATCGCGGCGCTCCGCAAAGATCCGGCCCTTGAGAATAAGCGGTTCTCGTGCCAGCACCTGGGCAGCGGCCGGGCCGGCACGCGCATTCCTGGATGGCGCCGTGAAATCAAAGACGACATCGGCGATTCGGCGCATGGCACCCTGGCGATGGAGCGGGCCATCACCGTATCGTGCAACGCGTATTTTGCGCAACTCGGTGTGTATTCAGTCGGGGCCGAAGCGTTGAAAGATACGGCGGAGGAGTTGGACATCTCCACGGGCGAGTTGCCGGATCTCAAGCAGTATCTACCCTTCGCAGCTTACGGACAGGGCCCGGTACTGGTCACGCCCTTCAAGATGGCGCGCGTGGCCGCGACCATCGCGGCGGGAGGCGCGATGCCGCAAGGGCGCTGGGTGATGGATGACAGCAACGCGAGAACCGCTCAGCCGCGCGAGATCATTGCTCCGGAGCTGGCCGGCTTCCTGGCGCGAGCGATGCGCTCGGTAATAACGAGCGGCACGGGGCGGCGCGCGTTCGCGGGCCTCGATATCAGCGTTGCGGGTAAGACGGGTACGGCGCAACTCGACGACGGCTTGCCGCACTCCTGGTTTGCCGGCTTCGCGCCATACGGTGGCGATCCCGCAAAGCAGATCGCCTTCGCGGTGGTCATCGAGCACGGCGGCTATGGCGGCGCCTTAGCCGCCCCAATCGCGCGCAAAATAGTGGAAGTCGCGCAAGAGTGGGGCATGCTTTAGCTTGCCCAGTCAGGAGAAAATGACCGCGTGAGCCTATCCGAATTATTAGAGCGCCTGGGCCGCGGAGTATTCGAAGCTCCCTTCGGCGCACTCAGCGCATTAAACGATTCGCCCGAAGTCGCGGAGATTCGTTTCGCCCTGCTCGACGAGATCAAAAAGAAAACCCAGAGAGCCGGCGGCCGCGAGATCTTCCCCTACGATCTGATTCGCATTCATCTCCGCTGCCTCAACGAAAAGGAATCCGCGGTCTTCGAAGGTGATTTCTTCCGCCATTACTTCGAGCAGGAAGTACACCAGCATTTCGCCAAAACCGAATGCCGGGTGCCGGATGACCTATGCGTAGAGGTGAGAGTAGAAGAGTTTGCAGGAATGCTCGGCAAGGATTGGATCAGGGTAGAAACTTCATCGCAGCAGCCCGCGCCGGCGCCGCCCACCCGTAGAAGAACGCCCGCTACTCTGGTGGTGATCGCAGGCAGCGCGAATCAGCCCGAAGTCCCTCTCGCCAAGCTACGCGCCAATGTCGGCCGCGTGCAGGACGTCTACAAATCCGAAGGACTGAGCCGCCGCAACGACCTGGTGTTTGCGGCGGATACGCCGATCAACCGCACCGTGTCGCGCGAGCATGCGCACATTCTGTATCACAAGGAATCGGACGAATACCGGCTTTACAACGACCGCTGGTACACCCGCGGCAACAAAACCGAGAGCAACTGCGGGATCTGGATCATTCGCGACGGAATGGGCCAGGAGGTGCACCGCGATACGCGTGGAACCAAGCTCGAACCCGGCGACGAGATTCACTTTGGAAAAGCCGTAGTAGAGTTTCGAACCGCCTAAATTGTGATAGCTCAGACTTGACCTTCCAGACTACGGTGTCCGGCCGGCCCGCAAGTATCAGATGTGCACAGGTGGGCCGCTTTCCGGTAGCAGGACTATATGGGCGGCATGGCGGCGGAGCTCGTGCGAGGCACTCTACGACAGAATAGCCACCGCTGGGGCGTAACTTCCGGATGGGCCGTGATCCGGGAACTGATCGGAAAACGGCACTTCTCCGACATGCCGACTTCACGACCAGGTGACAATCCTTTATGCTAGTCGCGCTTCCAGCAACCGCAGGAGTATCTCAAGTCCGTGACGCGCATTCACGCTTTCGCCCATGGGAGGGGAAAAATCGTGAGCACTTTTACGTGTGGGAGGAACTGAGTCTGTCACACAATATAGCCATCTCGGTGCATTCAGCGGGTAGCCGCCTTGCTCGGCGGAGAAGATTTCATCGGAAATTCTCGATGAGCATGGCTTGCGCCTGTTCCTGACCAGGCTGATCGAAGGACACAGTCTTGCCATCGGGCGTAGCTCCAAGCCAGAAGGGGACGCGATCCAGCACGGTGATTGTGGTCGTGCGCCCCTTGGCAAAATCGAAAAAGCTGAGGACCGCGCGGTGGCCAAGCGACGGGCCGACGAAGATTATTCCCCCGTCCACAACTTGCCAACTTGCCCACGTTCCTGGCCGCACAAGCGGCACCGGCGTCTCCAGTCCACCTTCAGCCGGAACCTGCCAAATCTCCGGCTCGGCGTTAGCGTTCTTGGCGTAGTAGATAGTCTTTCCGTCCGGGGACTCCAGAGCGGCATGTCCGCCTTGCCGGGTGACTTGCACCGGTGTACCCCCGGCAGCGGGCACTTTCCAGACTTGCCAGTCTCCGGAATGTTCGGAAGCAAAGTAGATCCATTTCCCATCGCGCGACCAGCTTGGGCACTGGCCCGTAAACGATTCCGGTGTGACAACCTGCGGCGCGCCGCCGCGCAAATTGACGGTCACGATCTTTTCTCCATTCGGCCTGTTCGCATCGAAAACGATGGCGTGACTGTCGGGCGACCATCGCGGTGTGCCGGCGCCGCCAACGGCGGTCAACTGTACCGGATTGCCGCCATCGCGGTTGCTTACCCAGATCTCCATGCTTCCCGAACGATCCGACATGTAGGCCAGCTTTTTGCCATCAGGCGAGAACTGCGGCCCTGGGCCCTGGTCCGTGTCGCTGGTCGAGGACACGAGAACTCGCGGCCGTTTTTCGCGAGAGGTTGACAGATCCATTTGCCAGATACTGAGGCTTCGTATCACTCGCTCGTAGGCCAGCCGGTATCCGCGGCGGGAGACCACCGGAGACCAGGCCGGCGATCCGGCTTCATCGATCTGCACGGGCGAATCCGGGACATCCAGCGAGGCTCTCAAGAGCACTGGGTGGCCGCTGCGATTCGAGGCGTAGATGACGGAGCGCCCGTCGAAAGACCAATGTGGAGCACCCGCAATCCGGCCACGCTCGGAAAGAATTCGATTCGCGCCGCCACCCGTCACGGACGTGACCCAGATTTCATTCGGAAGCCCGATTTGGCGGTTGCGAACAAAAAGCACCTTCTCCCCGTCGGGAGAAAATGAAGGTCCCCAATCCTCCGACAACGGCTGCTGCTCGGTGAGCTTACGAATGGTAGAGTCTTCCGGGAAGACCAGGTAGATACCTGCTGCTCCCGCAAATGCAATGGATTTGCCGTCAGGCGACCAATCCAAGTCCCCATGCCGGGGGACCACGCCCTTAGTGTCGAGCTTGCGCTCGCTCAATCCCGCGGCGGTCAAGGTGCCAGCCCCGGAACTAGTATCCAGCACTTTCTCTGCATTCCTTTTTTGCTCAGCCCCGCCGTCTGCGGCGACCACATAGACGGAGTACTCTTTATTGACGTAACGCGAGAAGGCGATCCGGCGCCCGTCTGACGACCACACCGGACAACAATCGCCGTCGTTGCGGGTCAGCCGCAGCAATTGGTCGCTACCGACAGCGGTTACGAAAATGCCCGGCTGCACGTTCTCGCGGACAAACGCCACGGAATTGCCATCTGGAGAAAAAGCAGGCTCAACGGCACCAGTGACACCGATGAGAGGCCTGATTTTCCGCTCTACGAAAGAGTGCGTGCGGGCCGCCCCGTGTCGTGACAAAGTTAAGAGAAAAGCCCCGATCAGAGCGAATGAAAGAAGCACGGCGGCTCCCATCAAGTATCCGGGCCATATTCTTCTCGTGGCGGTTTGGGTCTCAGCGCTCAGGATCATTTCGGGAGGGCCGGGAAGCTCCGAGAGAACCGCAGTTGGCGGATCCGGCGGAGCGCTTGCCGCCGGGACTATTGGCTTAACATCCAGCTGCTCGAGGGTCGCAATAAACCGGTAGCCACGCCGAGGCAGAGTCTCGACGTAACGAGGGTCTTCCGCTGAGTCGCCAAGCGTCTCCCTGAGCTTGTTCACGGCCGCGTTCAAACCGTGGTTGAAATCCACGATCGTGTCGGAAGGCCACAGGCGGTTGCGCAATTCTTCCCGCGTCACCAGTTCGCCGGGCCGGCTCAACAGCACGGCCAGGATTGAAAAAGGCTGGCCCACCAGTTTAAGTCTTGTGCCTGATTTCCACAGTTCGTGGGTGTGGAGGTCTACCTCAAAGGGACCGAAGCGTGTCCGATCTGAACCATTGCCGGTCATTTGTGCTTACCCCATTATCGGCTAGTACCTCCTTTTACGTTGACGGATCCTCTCTGGTTCCTTGAAATGTACAAATAAGTCTTTTGTCATCAAGTTATTAACGGATGAGGTACAGCGTCCTGTCAAATGATCGTGTTTGCACGCACGAATGACCCTGCCTGCATTGCAGCGTTTGCGATCTCAAGGCAATTTGGGCATAGAGCGGAGGAACCACGACTTAAGCCTCCGAACCGGAATGGACCATGAAAACACCAACCGCTCGTAGTGAACTTGCAACCGGGATTGTAACCACGATGGCTGTAGTGATGCTAGTCGCAGGAAGCGTATGGGGACAACCCTCCTCGAAGGAGCAGTGCAGCTTGGCCGCCGTCTCACGACTGGTGGGAGGCGGCAATCCCGTATGTGACCACGCCGTCGTTCATCAGATGGCGCGGCTCGGGCACGCGTTTGCGCAGAACCAGATGGGAATCGCCTCGGTCCTGGCAATTGGCCCCGACTACAGCGAGAAAGAAGCATTTGCTTGGTTCGGGCGGGCGGCGCAGCGGGGATACGCTCCGGCCGAAGTGAATCTCGCTGTTATGTACATTAACGGCTGGGGGACGCCCGTAAACTACGGGGCGGGTCTGCACTGGCTCCGGGCGGCTGCCGGCCAGGGCTTCGCGCGTGCCCACTACAACCTAGGCATCCTCTACTTCGAGGGAAAGGGCGTTCGGCGGGACAACGACGAAGCGTTTCGCTGGTTCCAGAAGGGCGCGCAAGGCGGCGACAGCAGCGCTCAGAACAATCTTGGGTATCTTTACGATCAGGGGCTTGGCTGTCAAAAAAATGCCGCGACGGCAGCCGCGTGGTACCAGAAAGCAGCCGATGCCGGCGATCCACTCGGCGAGAACAATCTCGCTGACATGTACCTGCGAGGCGACGGTGTGCCACAGGACGCCGCCGCTGCATTCCGGTGGTTCCAAGAAGCTGCCGCGCAGGGACATACGGGAGCGCGCATCCAGCTCGGATACATGTATGCCGAGGGCCGGGGGACGCGAAAGGATTCGGAAGCTGCGTATTCCTGGATCGCGGCGGCCGCGATCGCGGGGGACCTGCGAGGCTCGGATATCCTTCGTTCACTGGAAAGAGTCCTCGACGTCGAACAGATTGCAAGAGCTCGTCAGCGGGCCAGCAGCCTCCGGCCGCGAGAGCCGCAGGCAACTGCCAATCCGGCGATGGTCGACCTGAACTGGCAATCGGGGAAGTTAGTCCGGCACTTTGATGTATAACGTCGGCGCTGTCCGTCAGGTCGAGTTCACGCTATTACACGTAACGCCACCTTCATCCGTGTTCATCCGAGGGCCTTCCTAAAAAATTCCAAGCTCTTCCGCGCACACACCTCCCACCGGTACTGCTGCGCCCGCGCCGCCCCCGCCGTGGCGATGCGCTCCCGCAATCCCGGCGAAGTCAGCATCCGCTCAATCACCGACGCAATCTCCGCCGCGCTCCTCGGATCGACAAACAGCGCGCCCGGCCCCGCGATCTCCGGCAGGCACGAATTATCTGAGGTGATCACCGGCACTCCGCACGCCATGGCCTGCGCTACCGGAAAACCGAAGCCTTCGTACAACGACGGATACACAAAGACCGTAGCGCCCGCGGTCAAGCCAGGTAGTTGGTCCTCCGGTACGTAGCCCAGATACCGCACGTCGGCAATCTCCGCCTCCAGCCGCCGCACGGTCCTCGCCGCCGACCATCCCGGCGCTCCGGCGATCGCCAGATCGAATTCTTTGCGCAGCCCCGCCTTCACCAGGTGCCAGGCATCCAGCAGAGTATCAATATTCTTGCGCGGCTCAATCGTCCCGACAAACAGCACGTAGGGCTTCTTCGCCGGCGCGGGCCGTGCATCGAAATACGATTGCGGCACGCCGGAATGAATCACCTCAACGCGGCCTGGGTCGAGCCCCAGCACCCGCACTGCGTCCGCCCGGCTATTCTCCGACACCGCAATCAAGCGATCCGCGCGCGGCAGCACCTGCTCGGCGAAACTCTTATCGGCCCGGAGATTCGCCGCGGTGTGCAGATCCGGCATCAGCCAACAAGTGAGATCGTGGATCGTGGCGGTCAGCCGCGTCTTCTTAGGCGGATTGCGAATCTGATTCGAGGCATGGAATACATCCACACGGGAGTTGATCCAATCCATGGCCGGATTTCCAGGAATGTTCACGAAATACGCTAGCGCCAGACGAGGGTATGTCGCCAGGAAACTAAGATCGGACCGCTGGTGCGTCAGTTCGCCCAGTCCATCCAAGAACGGGAACGCGAGCACTTCATCGGCCGAGGATAATTTACGAAGATGCTCGATCCAATGATACGTGTAGCTCTTGATACCCGCGCTGCGGAACAGCACGGACGTGGCGTCAATCAGAACTCGCATGATTGGCGAACAGGAACTTGCCTCCGCTTTCCGCCACCAGGTGCAAGGACGGCTCTCCGGCCAATGCTGCAACCTGCGCCACCGCCGGGCCCTCGGCAAGCAGGTAGTAACGGCTGGAGCTGGCCCACCTCCGCTGAAATTCCGGATCTTCGATAAACACTTGCGGAGCGCCCGGAGCATACGATCCGTACTCGAGATTCGTTTTGCGCCCATGCAGCAACAGCGCCGGGCGGTTGGTATAAAAGAACACCGACGAAAAGGTGTAATACGCGTTGTCCTCGATCAACTGGCCGGGTGGCGCGCTCAATAAGGCGTTGGCCAGTGGACGGGACGACAGGTAAGGATCGAACACCACCAACGCCATTCGCGCCGCATGCACGAACAGCGCCATCATAACTGCGATCACGAGATAGCCACGCCATTCGCGCCATACCAGCAATCCCGCGGCGCCGATAAAAAATGCGATACCAGCCAGCATCAGCGGCGCGCGTAGATACGCGAATGATTGGAGCGTCAGATCGCCCATATGCCCCAGCGAAAGCGTATAATTTTCCGGATGCTGCGTTAGCGCGTTCGAAATATCGCCCGGCGCCGGTAGCCACCACACCTTCACCAGGATGAACACAACCGCGGCCAGGGCCAGCGCCGCAATGCCGCAGATCACTAGTCTACCGGCTCGATTCCAGGCGTCGCTTGGCCGCGCCATGGCGCATCCGATCAGTAGCGCCAAGGCGGGATAGCAGGGCATCGAGTAATACTCTTGCGTCGATGAAAAAGTAAAAAAGACCAGAATAAATCCTGTCCAACAGACCGCCAGCAAACGCGCCTTACCTGCGCGATCCACCGGCAGGTAACTTAACTTGAGACTCGCCGGCAGAAACACGCTCCAGGGAAACAGCCAAAGTAAGTGAAAGAGCCAGAACCAAACACGCGGCACGGTATTGTAATCCCTCGGATAACGCAAGTTCAAAAACCGCAGCACGTGCTCATTGATGAAATAGAACCAGAAGAATCCGTGATACTCGCCAGGGCGGGAATCCCAGCCCCAATAAAAATAGGGAGGATTGCGCAGCGTGGCCAGCACGTGCCAGGGCGCCGCGATCAGGAGTACGATCAATGCTCCCGAGAACGGGTGCAAGCGCCGCCAAGTCTCGCGCTTGGTAAGGCTCCTGGTGAATAACAAAAACACCAGCACAGCGCCCACCGGGAACACCGCCGCAATCAGCCCCTTCAACAGCAGGCCTGCCCCAATACTCGCCGCCATAACCGACGCCCATACACGCGGACGCGGCTCCCCTTCATCCACGGCGCGCAAAAAAGCCCACATGGCGAGCGTGATGGTCAGTGTCAGAGTCACATCGGGTATCAACACGCGCGTGAACAGGAACAGCCCGACGCAGGTTGACAATACCAGCCCGGCATACAGCCCCGCTGTTTCCGAAAATGCCCACGACCCCACCCGCGCCGTCAGCCAGCACAGGCAGATCGCAACCAGGGCCATCGGCAGCCGCGCGGCCCAGTCGTGCACGCCGAAGATCTTGAAGAAGATTGCGATCAGCCAGTACTTCAGCGGCGATTTTTCGAGATAGGCAATACCGTTCAGGCGGGCTGTGACCCAATCGCCGGAATCGAGCATGTTGCGCGCGATTTGAGCCTGGACGGCGTCCACGTCGTCCATCAGCGATGGCGGGCTCACCGCACAGCCCAAAAACACGATCGCCGCGAAAATAAGAACGATCAGCTCGTTGCGGAAACGTTGCTGTATACTTCGCTGGCTTCGCGCGCTGGCGCCGCCGATTGGATGCCCCATCTCTTCATCCACAGGAAGAGCGTCAACAGGCCCCATAGGTGATACCCGAGATTAGCACGCCGCTCCAGATGATCGTGCATCAATGTCTCGACCGCTTTCCAGTGAAACAGGCCGGACTCCTCCACCGTTTTGCGCGTCAAAGTGTCGAGCAGCAGAGGCCGCAAACCATTCCGGAACCATTCGTGGGCCGGGATATCGAATCCCTGCTTGGGGCGCTTCACGATTTCCGCGGGCAGCTTGTTCGTCATCAGCCGGCGCAGCACAACCTTCAGCGCGGAACCCGAAATTTTCAACGATTCCGGCAGGCCGGCCGCGAACTCGACGATGCGATGATCCAGATATGGAACCCGCACCTCCAGCGCATGCGCCATGCTCATGCGATCGCATTTGTAAAGAATATCGTCCGGTAAATAGTAAGCCTGGTCGAGCCACAGGAACTGGTTGAGCCGCCCAACCTGCCGCGATTGAGCAGGCAGCGCATCCAGCAAAGTCCCCACCGCCGGATGACCATTGCGCAGGTGCAGGCTCTTCTTCTCCTTCTCGGAGAAGGTTCCGTTCCAATACAGATGCG
Organism: Bryobacteraceae bacterium; assembly: GCA_051000095.1. Classification (GTDB taxonomy): domain Bacteria; phylum Acidobacteriota; class Terriglobia; order Bryobacterales; family Bryobacteraceae; genus JBBSHP01. The sequence goes on from JBPCOQ010000120.1 coordinate 74,957, forward strand.
CGTCGCCGGGCGAAAGGAACGAGCCCTGAAGCATCCGCTGTAGCTTGTACTCGAGCCCGATCTTCTCATCCGATACCGGCCATGCCCGTGCCAGCCGCAAGGCCGCTTCTCTGGCGAACGCCGGAACCCGGCGCAATGGCCGCGCATACGAATCGGCCAGATAGGTAACGTATCCGCCAAACAACTCATCGGCGCCATCGCCGCTCAATGCCACGGTGACATGCTGGCGGGTCATGCCGGACAGGAACCAGACCGGAAGCGCGCCCGCATCCGCTCCGGGCTCGTCCGAATAGTACGCGAGCTCCTCGATCGCCGAAATCAGGTCGACCGATTCGTTTAGATCGAATTCGTGATGCCGCGTCCCGTAACGCTGTGCGACCCGGCGGGCATAACCGCCGTCGTCAAACTTGCGGCCCTGGAATGACACCGCGAAGGTGTCGATCGGCGCAGTCGATTGTTCCGCGGCATAATGCAACAGCGCCGACGAATCCAGGCCTCCGCTCAACCAGATGCCGAGCGGCACATCCGCCGCCAGATGCTCCCGGACCGACTCCCTCATCAGGGTGTCGAGCTGCTCGGCCGCCGAATCAATCGTGAGCCCCGGCTGAGGATCAAAGCGCAGTTGCCAATACGGCGAACAACTTACCTGGCCGTTACGCCATTCCAGCCAGTGACCCGGCGGAACTTTCTTGATGCCCTCCACCAAAGTATGCGGCGAAGGCACGTAATTCAGCGACGTGAAATAATGCAGGCCCTCGGCATCCAACTGGCGGTCGATCTCAGGGTGCGCGAAGAGAGCCTTCAACTCCGATCCGAAATAAATCTCGCGCCCGCGCAGGCAGTAATACAGGGGTTTGATGCCAAGCCGGTCCCGCGCCAGCACCAGCCGGCGGTCCCGCTCCGACCAGATGGCCAGCGCAAACATGCCTCGCAGCCGTTCGAAACACCGGACGCCCCACTCCTCAAAAGCGTGCAGCACGGTTTCGGTATCGCAGCGCGACGAAAACTTTCTTCCGCGAGAGCGCAACTCCTCGCGCAACTCGGTGTTGTTATACACTTCGCCATTGAAGACGAGGACACAGTTTCCGTCTTCACTGCGGAAAGGTTGGTCGCCGGCATCGAGGTCAATCACCTTGAGCCGGACGGCGCCGAGCGAGATTGCCTCAGATTGGAAGACCGCTTGCTGATCCGGTCCGCGGTGGACCAGACCCATTGTGGCCTCCCATATCCGGGCAGAGTCCGGCCTATGCCGGTAGTGTGTGTAGCCAGCGATGCCGCACAATTTGTAGCTCCCCGTTACTGTAGCGCTTTACCCCACGCCGATTGTCTGTCAATTCACCCAAAGAACTGATTCGCTGACTATACCACAGATGCTAGGATTGTTCCTAGAACTTCGTTCTGAAGATTCTGAAGATTAGCCGCCGCCGATGTCCACAGAAGCCGCTACCTATCGCGGAGGGCGCGCACCGCGACCTGGATTGATATGCAAGCCGATGTCGAGCCGCACCGTTCTTGCCACCGATGAAGGGCGCAAAATCGGCGGGGACGTACAACAAGCGGGAAGAGAGCCTCTGGCTATTGCTTACGCTTTTTGACGGCTGCCAGCACGGCTACGGCCGCCCCCAGTAGCGCCAACGTGCTAGACTCCGGCACGGTCGGACCGACGGGTACGGCGGTCGGAGCCGCGATATTGAATCGCATTGCCTCCTGCCGCGGGCATCCGGCTTGTATCCGTTGCAAATGTTTGAATCAGCGGATTTGCAGAGTCAATATCGATTTGAAGGAAAACATTCGAAGAAGAGCGCGTCGGCAGTTCCGTCCCGCTGCTGTCCAGAATGGCGAGAGTAAACTGGTCCGGCGCCCCGCCGATATCCAAGTTCGTAGTCAACGCCAAGCGGAAACCGAGTTTACTGCCTGGTGTGAATTCCTGGATGAATTGATTGAAGAAGCTGCTATCAGTCAACGAGATCGACGTTGCCGCGTTACCCGTGGCACCCCCGGTCAGAGTCGGCGCAACCACCACGCTCCCGCCACCAAAGGTGAAATTGCTCAAGAGCGCGCTGTTATTGCCGTCGTTCGTTCCGCTACCGTCGTTCAACTGAAACTCAATCGAGAACGGACCGGCGGTGTGTCCCACCAGCGGAGCCGTATTCATCCCGATGTCATAGGTGATCAATGCGCCCCAACATGCCGTCGGTACCACTGCCAAAAAGATGAGGCCGGAAATCCAACAATTTATGCACATCGTCGTTGTCTCCTATCGATTCGGTCCGCCGGCAAGTATGTGCGGACTGTACGTGATCCCGGTGTTCGTCGGATTCACAAACTCCAGATTGGCTGTCACGCTCTGACCTGCTACCCACGTCGAACCGGCATTTAGAACTATGAATGGGCTACCAGCGGGCAAAGAGCACGCCGTTATGCCTGCCGGACTGAACAGCGTTGCGTTCGAGCTCAGGCCATCCAGGGCGAGGGCGAATGCACCTGAGAGTGCCGGAGCCGTGCTGCTCCTCGTGATTGTCACGGTCTGCAAAAAGTGCTTCGTAGCGTTATTCAGCCGGAAACCGGTTTCGCGCGATGGTGAACTGCGCAGTGATGTCGGTAGCACAGAAGGTTTGTTGACCAATGGTGGTCGTCGCTTCTGCCGCAGTTTTAGCAAGTTCTGTGTTCCCAACCAGATCACGCGCGATGCTATAGAAGCCATACGTGTGCCCCGCCGCCCCGTTGTAATTGCTGACGTTGCGGTGGTATTCAATTGCCAAAGCACAAACGGGCCGCCGTTATCCGACACATAGATGGTGTAATCCGCGATGCCCCCGCCCGCGTCAGTGCCGCTCCATTGCACAGTAAACGAAGCAACCGTCTGCGTTGCGGGGAGGGCCGCGATATGGCTGATCGGCTTACTGGCATCAATCGTATTCAGCCAAACAGGCGTGTCAATCGGCGGGTTTACATCGAATACAATTGTTGCTTTGTTCGTCGTGATCTGAGTCCCCGTGGGAGCAGACTTCGGCTGCACATTGAAACTGACACTGCCTTCTGTCCCTGGGGGAAGGAAGCCGGCAAGGGGGGTCGGTAGTAGACTTCCCGGTTACGGGATCAATGGAGGCGAAGCTCCATGTCAGCGTACCGGTGTTCATCTGAAGAGTGGCGTTGATTCGGACAATCAGGTTGATCGCAGGACACAAATCTACGTCAGCATTGAAGGGTCCGGCCGCGAGTGGGACTGAGGGCGGCATAACGAGCTTATTTCCGAAACTAATCGGGCTCAGAAAAAGCGTGGGCAAATCGATACGCAAGGGGTCGAGCTGGTCCGTCACAAGTACGTCCTGAGCTGGAGCCGTCGCCGTTAGCTGGTTTTCGAAGAAAATGCCATAGCGTAGAGGTTCGTCTCCGGAAAGATAGCGCGGTACGCCTGATCCCTGAGAACCAACTTTGTCATTTGGATCGTTGGAAACAACAATCTGCCCACTAATACTTCCGCCACCCTGCCTGTTACTCGCCTTGCCACCACAGATGTCGTAAATCCACCCTCCCGCTCTTCCGGCAGCCGGATCCCAATGCCAGCATCCTTGCGGCGGACGTGTTCCACCACCAGGAGGGGGCGAGTTTGGACAATTCCAAAGCCATCCCAATGGATTGGCTACCCAACAGCCAGGATTGCCGGGCGGCGGTGTGTTGGGTACAAAAACGGAAGAAATCGTTCGGTCGGAATCGACCAGAACAAAACCGGCAGCGCCGTTCACTGTGTCACGACTGTCTACACCATCCCAACGAAGGAAAACTGAATTGGCATCCGGAACTGCCGACAGAAGCATTTTCTCATCGAAGAATGAGCCTGGATAAGAGGCGGAGCGGTCCGGCGCTGGGACTCCTTTCTGATTTGGTGTTAGCGGGTAGAAACTGCTTCGTTTTTGCATCCTTGCGCGTCTCTTCGG